>JBBRDB010000033.1:0-17871 GCA_038204345.1 Thermoleophilia bacterium
CCGGCGAAGACCCAGGAGAGGTCTTCGGATCCTTCGGGAGCGCGAGCGAGGCGCTCTCCTACCTTGAGGCAGACCTATTAGAGCATCCTCCCGCCGCGGTCATCTACTTGAAGGACACCGTCAGCCCCGAGGCCGCCGAACGTCTCCTTCAAGAGGTCGAGGGTTTTCCGGGCGTAACCGAGGCCACCTACATCAGCAAGGACGTTGCGCTGGCCCGGCTCAAAGATGACCTCAAGGATCACTCTGAGATACTCGACTCCCTCGACCGAAACCCCCTCCCCGCCGGCATCGAGGTGTACGTGGAGGAGGCCGGCGTCGGACAGCGTCTCGCTCAGGCCATGGACGGACGACCGGAAGTGGACGAGACCCGCTTTCCGACCTTGACGCCCACAGAGAACATCCGGAAGTTCTTCGAGTACCTGCGCGATCGGGCCCGACCGGCTACCGAGCCGTGATCTACGGCATCACGCGCTTTTGGCGGTCCCCTTACCTCGCGGGCAACCGAGTGACGTCCGCCGACTTCCTACCGTCCTTGTCGACGTAGAAGACGTCCACCGACTGGTACACGGTGTTGAACTGCACCATCAGCGATCCGGCCAAGAACCGTCGGCTCACCTCATACGGCTGCGTATCGAACACGTCGTACCTGGAAGCTGAGTTGTCGGTGATGAACACCGCCGGGGAGGCCGAGGAGCGCTCGGCGGGGATCGCTCTGCTGTTCAGAACGACATCGCCCCGGGAACCTCCGGCCTGGGGGTTGGCGTACCGGGAGGCACCCTGAGCCAGTCCCAGGTCGTACTCCAATCGATTGCTTAAGTATCTGTCGGGGCTGCCCTCGCCCGTCGGGTGATATGCGGTGTCCCATCCCCGGAGCATCTCCTCTTCCACCAGGCTCGCCAGGGTGTACACGTTTCCGGCGAGGACCGCCTCGGCACTCGTCCGATGCAGAGTCGGCAACCCGATCGCGGCGACGACCGCAACGATCGCGATGATGACGAGTAGCTCCAGCGCGCTGAAGCCGTCAGGGCGGAAGAACCGGTTAGGAGGGCGGCCGGGGCTGTGCGGGAGTAGGCGAGACAGCCTGGCACATGACCGCCTCATCTCGCACCGCTGTCTTCGTGGCTCTCGCGGTTGGTCCGAGCAAACGCGAGGTAGCTCGCCCATCCGAAGAGGATCCAGGACACCATGTACCCGGCGTCGGACAGTCCGCCGGACTGAAGGGCGCCTTGTATGCCCTCGTAGCCGAATACCACGTCGGCTCCAAGGCCCACGATGAGCCCTGCGCCGAGTACCCAGAGGGAAGCGTCGATGCGATCCGTTCCGCGACGGACGAGGAGCGCCACCAAACCGGCAAGCAGAAGCAGATCGCCCGCGGGATAGCCCACGGAAAGACGCGGGGGAACGCTCCCTCTACTCCAACCTGGGCATGCTCCCGGGCTCGGTATAGTGCCGCGTCGGCCCGCTCGATCAGGCTCGCCCCCTCCGCATACCCTCTGCAGAATGCGGTGAATCCGACGCTCACGGTGATGATTCCGGAGGCCGAAACGGTGCCTGCTGCCGCGCCATCCGGCGCGAAACGGTCCTTTACAGCCTCGCGAACTGCACGAAGTATGGATGATCGTCACCGTCGCGCAACCGAATCCCGACAGCGTCACGCGCGCTCCATGACAAGAGACGCTCAGCCACTGATCGCATCAGCCCGTGACTGTCAACAGCAGAGCAGGAGATTAATGTCGTGGATGGCCGAAATATTAGCATCGGCATCCGCTGCCGCAGGCATTAGTGCCTGACCGACAGGGTATAGGATGGGGAAGTACCCGGGTTTTCAGTGGCACGATATTGGAGGAGGTCCCCGTGAACGATGAGCATGTGGTGATCCGGCCCGAGGTAAGGATTGACGATGTCAGGACCCTGGGCCGCGACTATCCGCCGGAACGGCGGGAGCAGATAAGGAAAGCGCTCACTACGTTGCACGCCAACGAAGTGATGGCCGTCAACATCTACAAGGCTCAGATCACGGCCAAGCCTTGCGAGCTCAACACCCAGCTGGCCGCCGCAATGTTCAACGAGATGACCCACATGCAGGACTTCCAGCTCAAACTCTACGAGTACGGGTTCAAGCCGAGTAGGCTCCGTTGGGCGCAGTGGGGGGTCGGTTACGTCTTCGGCTTTGGATCTCGCCTTCTCGGTACTCGACGGATTCTGAAGACCGGCATCTGGGCGGAAGCCAAGGCCATCGAGCACTATGAGCGCCTACTCCAAGCAGCCGACTGGGATGAGGAGACGCGTTCCGTCGTGGAGAAGGATCAAGCCGACGAAGTGGGCCATCTGGAGCGGTGGAAGGACTTCCTCAAGAACCCCGACCCGATCTGCTAGGGGTGCAGATCCGAACGTCCCCGTGGAGATCGACGTAGTGGGGGTCATCTCCAGGGACTGACCGTCCCGCCCTGGTAGGTGCGGCCCCGCATCACCGCGCAGGCCTCCGGCCCGGAGGCAACCCGCCGCTGGCGTGGGTCGGGAGTGTCCGTGCATGTATCATCTCAGGCTCCGCCTATCGACGCGCCATGGCGGCTGCACACGAGGTCTGCCACCGACTGGAGGTCCCATGACCTTACGATCCTCGCGACGCTGGGTTCGACCCGTGGTCGGACTCGTCCTGACTCTCGCGTGGTTTGCTGTTGCCGGACTCGGTGGCCCGTATTTCGGCCGAATCGATGAAGTCGCGGTCAACGACCAGGCTTCGTACCTCCCCAGCAGTGCTGAATCCACCCAGGTGCAGAAACGGCTTACCGACTTCTTCGGAGGCGACACGATCCCCGCCGTGGTAGTGGCCGAGCGTGCCGGCGGGTTGACTGTCGAAGACCAAACCTGGCTCGCAGAGCAGTCCACGAGGCTGCCCGAGCAGGTCCCCGCCATCTCCGATGGTGTCTCCCCCGCCATCCCGTCAGCGGACGGGATGGCGGCACAGATCTTCGTGCCCTTGTCCACCGCCGCTGACGTCACGGTTGCAGTCGCCGACCTTCGCGCGAGCCTCAAGGGTACCCCTGAAGGCCTCGCGGTCTACGTCACCGGCGCGGCGGGACTGAGCGCCGACCTGGGCAACGGGTTCGCCGGCGTCGACGGGCTGCTGCTCCTTGTCGCAGTGGCGGCCGTGCTCATCATCCTGGTGGTCGTCTACCGGTCGCCGCTGTTGCCGATAATGGTGCTCCTCGCCGCGATGAGTGCGCTGTGCGCGGCCGTGGTGACGAACTTCTATCTGGCAAAGGCCGACGTCTTCAAGATCAACGCCCAGGTGCAGGGGATCCTCTTCATCCTCGTCATCGGAGCGGCGACCGACTACTCGCTCCTCTACGTCTCGCGCTTCCGTGAAGCCCTTCGCGAGAACCCGTCTGTCTGGAGCGCCACGAAGATCGCGTGGAAGGGATCCGTCGAGCCTATCGTCGCCTCCGGCGGCACCGTGATCGCCGGGCTCTTGTGTCTTCTCCTATCCGACCTGGCATCTAATAAGGCGTTGGGCCCGGTCGCAGCCGTCGGCATCGTTTTCGCAGTACTAGCGGCGCTGACGTTCGTTCCGGCGATGCTCCTCTTGGCCGGACGGGCAGCGTTCTGGCCTCGGCACACCGACTACGCCGTCCTGCACACCGAACAGAACGCGAAGAGCGGATGGGTCAGGATCGCCGGGATGGTTCGGACGCAGGCCCGGCCGATATGGATCGTCGTTGGGATCCTGCTCATGCTCGGTAGCGTCGGCATCACCGGGCTGAAGGCCGATGGTGTGCCGGCCAGCGACCTGCTGCTCGGTCAGTCGCAGGCACGTGACGGGCAGAACGTCCTCGCCGCTCACTTTCCCGCCGGCTCGGGCCAGCCCGTACAGGTGATCGTTCCGCAGGCAACGCTTGGCGAGGCTGCCGCGCTCGCTCTCGAAGACACGGGAGTGAGCAGCGCCTCGGTGGTCTCGGCGGATTCGCCAAGCGGCTCGATCCCGATCCCCGCCCCGGCGGCGGGGCCACTGGCCCAAGCTACGCCGACCGTGGCTAATGGTGACGTCATGCTGCTGCTCACCCTCAAAGACACGGCGGACTCGCGCGAAGCAGAGCAGACGGTCGTCGATCTGCGCACGGTGCTCCACTCGGTCGACTCGTCCATCATGGTCGGTGGCCCAACGGCCACCTCTCTCGACTCGAACCTGACAAGCACGCGCGACCGCAACCTGATAATCCCGGTGGTGCTCGTGGTCATCACGCTGATCTTGATGGTGTTGCTCCGCAGTATCGTCGCTCCGCTGCTGCTGACGCTCACAACGGTCTTAAGTTTCGGCACAGCCTTGGGTATCACAAGCCTGTTCTTCAACAACGTGCTCGGATTCCCCGGCTCCGACCCGTCGGTGCCGCTCTACGGGTTCGTGTTCTTGGTGGCCCTCGGCATCGACTACAACATCTTTCTGATGACCCGCATACGGGAGGAGTCCCTGGCTCACGGAACCAGGGAGGGTGTGTCGCGGGGGCTCGTCGCCACCGGGGGCGTGATCACTTCGGCGGGCGTCGTGTTGGCCGCGACCTTCGCGGCTCTAGCCGTGATCCCCATACTGTTCCTGGTGCAGCTCGCGATAATCGTCGCCTTCGGCGTACTGCTCGATGCGCTTGTCGTGCGCGCCTTTCTTGTGCCGGCACTGGTGCACGACGTCGGCGACAGGGTCTGGTGGCCTTCGAGGCTCGCCGGCCGCGGACGGGGGTGACAAGGCGACTGAGCGCCGACACGTTCTCGAAACAGGAACATAGATAGGCGCCCGGGCGGCTTCAGGGACCGCCTGGGCGCCGTTTCTTCAGCCTATGGACTGGGTAATGTTGAGGTTACCGTCTATCGTGATCAGATAAAACCGGGCAGACATGAGGTGGGCATACATTGGACTTAAGAGAATACTTCGAAAACACCAAGGGCTTCGGGGTCCTTTCGACTGCTGATAAGCAGGGCAAAGTGGATGCGGCGATCTATTCGAGACCACACGTAATGGACGACGGAACGATTGCGTCTATCATGCGAGATCGGCTGACCCATGAGAACCTCAAGACTAATCCGCAGGCAGTATACTTGTTTCTCGAAGAAGGTGAAGGATATCGGGGGAAGCGCCTATTCTTGACGAAGATTAGAGAAGAGCAGGATTCAGAACTAATCAGCGAGATTTGTCGACGTTGTTATCCCAATGATCTGCAGGTCAAAGATCCCCAGTTCCTGGTTATCTTCAGAGTCGACAAGGAACTCCCGCTAGTTGGTGCAGGAGATTAAGCACGGCAAACTGGGAACGTTCCACCGATCCAGTTCACCCCCTGCGGATTGAATCCAGGCTCCGTGTGGAACAATAAGTTCCAGCAGCAATACAGGCGGTCAGGAGAGACTCAGGCTGTAGCGGAAAGGTGGGGGTCATGCGCACGCATTCCTATCCATCGGGCCGAGTGTATGCCCCACTGGCCCTTCTGGTGGTCTTTCTGGCGGTGGTTCTGGCCCCCTCCCCTGCTCTGGCCCTCACGGACGCCAACCTTAGCGTCGAGACGATAGCCACCGGACTCGACCACGTCTGGGAGATGCGCTTCCTACCCGACGGCGACCTGCTCGTGACCGAACGCGCCGGGCGTATATCCCGCGTCGATCCGGCCACGGGGGCCGTCACGCTGGTGGGCCAAGTGCCCACCCAGCCCACCGGCGAGGGCGGATTGATGGGCCTGGCGCTCGATCCGCGCTTCCCCCAGGACGCATTCATCTACGTCGCCTACACCTACCAGCAGGGCGGGGGCGTCTTCAACCGTCTGAGCCGATTCGGCTTCAACGGCACCACTCTAGGGGCCGAGACGATACTGGTGAACGGCATTCCCGGCAACGTCATCCACAACGGGTCCCGGGTGGCCTTCGGTCCCGACGGCATGCTCTACATGACCACTGGCGACTCCGGCAACTCCGCCCTGGCTCAGAATCTAGGTTCTCTGGCAGGCAAGGTTCTGCGGGTCACCGAGAACGGCGCGGCCGCCCCGGGCAACCCCTTCGCCGGCTCCCGGATCTGGACGTTCGGACACCGCAATCCGCAAGGGCTGACCTTTCACCCCCTGACCGGCCAACCTTTCGTGACCGAGCACGGTCCCGCCGCCAACGACGAGATCAACCGCCTGACACCGGGAGGTAACTACGGCTGGCCCATAGTGGGCGGCGCTCCGGGTGACCCCCACTTCGTAGACGCGCTCCGCAGCTGGACGCCCACCATCGCCCCCGCAGGCGCCGTCTTCTTCACGGGTGGAGCCATCCCCGATTGGCGCGGCTCGTTTCTCTTCGTGACCCTAAAGGAGCAGGACCTGCGCCGTCTGGCCCCGGGTAACAAGGATTTCACCAGCGTTGCGGCGGAGGAGATCTTCCTCAACAACCGCTTCGGCCGGTTGCGCTCTATCGCCCAAGGGCCGGATGGCGCCCTCTATCTCGGCACCAGCAACGGCTCCGGCGGCGATCGC
Organism: Thermoleophilia bacterium; assembly: GCA_038204345.1. Taxonomy (GTDB): domain Bacteria; phylum Actinomycetota; class Thermoleophilia; order RBG-16-64-13; family RBG-16-64-13; genus JAHJSA01. The sequence goes on from JBBRDB010000033.1 coordinate 6,492, forward strand.
ATCCTGCGCGTGACTCAGAACACGCCCGGGACCACCTTCAGCGACGTTCCCCAGGCCCATCCGTTCTTCGCGGAGATCACCGACCTCGCCGGCCGGGGCGTCATCGCCGGGTACGGCGACGGGCGCTTCGGACCCTCCGACCCGGTGAAGCGCGCCCAGCTGGCTAAGATCTTGACCATCGCCCTTGGTGTGCACACTCCGCAGATCGAGGCCACCAGCGCCGCGTTCCCAGACGTGCCTTTGAGCAGCGAGCCCTATCCGTTCGACTTCATCGAAGAAGCCGCCGCTAGGGGCTGGGTTCTGGGCTTCGGCGACGGCACCTTCCGGCCGTACAGCAACGTCATCCGAGCCCAAGTGGCCCTCATGGTGGCCCGTGCCGGCGGGCTGAGCGCTCCGCCGCCGAGCTTCCAGATGCCCTTCACCGACGTTCCGGCCTTCGCCGCGGAGGCGGTGCGAACCCTCTACTTCCACGGGCTCGTCGCCGGCACAACCGCCACGACCTTCGATCCCTACTCACCCGCCACCCGGGGCCAGGTCGCTCGGATCGTGTCCAGCCTGCTCCAAGAGTTGGGCCTATAGAAAGATGCATCGATTGCTCGGCTCGGGGAGTTTTCTCCGGCGGGCCCACGTGGACGTGCAGGACAAGCGGCACAGGAGACAACCGACCGGTGAGTGGAGCAGACGACGGCAAGCTTGGACTAGTGGCGGTGGTCGCCATCGGCGTCGGCGGAATGGTCGGGGGCGGGATCTTTGCGGTGCTGGGGTTGGCGGTGCAGTTGGCGCACGGAGGCACGCATGTGGCCTTCGCCTTGGCCGGCGTGGTGGCCCTACTAACGGCGTATTCGTATGCGAAGCTTTCCGTCGCCTACCCGAGCCGCGGTGGAACGGTCACTTTCCTCGACCGTGGGTTTGGCGCCGGCATGGTCACGGGCAGCCTGAACGTGTTGCTGTGGTTAAGTTACGTGGTGATGCTGTCCTTGTACGCTCTGGCGTTCGGCAGCTACGGGGCGACGTTCTTACCGGCGGCATGGCAGGGGATCGGTAAGCATGCGCTGATCAGTCTCATCGTCTTCGCGATCACGGGCCTGAACCTGCTCCGCGCCGACGCGATCGGTAAAGCAGAGGACTGGATCGTAGGATTGAAAGTGACCATCCTCCTGTTGTTCGTCGGTGTCGGCATTATCCACGTCAACATTCCCCAAATAGCCCCAGGTTCGTGGTCGCCGCCGCTGCAATTGGCGGCGGGCGGGATGATCATCTTCCTGGCCTACGAAGGGTTCGAGCTGATCGCCAACACTGCAGATGACGTGCGGGATGTGGCCCAGACGCTGCCCCGCGCCTACTACATAGCGGTTGGCTTCGTGATCGCGCTATACGTCTTGGTCGCGTTCGTCACAGTGGGCAATCTCGCCGTGGATAAGATCGTAGCGGCTAAGGATTACGCGCTGGCGGAAGCGGCCCGACCCTTCCTTGGTCAGGCCGGCTTCACGCTAATCGCGATCGCAGCAATGTTATCCACCGCTTCCGCGATCAACGCCACTCTCTATGGGGCAGCGCGGGTGAGTTATGGCATCGCGCGCGACGGCGAGCTGCCGGCCATGCTGGAGCGGAAAGTATGGGGCCAACCGGTGATAGGGCTGTTGATAACCGCTGGGCTGACGCTTGGCGTTGCCAACGCCTTCGACCTCACCAGCATCTCAACGTTGGGTAGCGCCGGGTTTCTGTTGATCTTCGCCGCCGTGAACACCGCCAACGCCCGGCATAGGCGACAGACGAATAGTCGAGGCTGGATTTCTCTGACAGGAGCCATAGCGTGCGTGGCTGCCTTCGGCGCTCTGGTATGGCAGACGGCGCGGACCGGGCCCAGCAGGTTGTGGGTACTGGTGGCGATGGTTGCGCTGGCGGTGCTGATCGAGGGCATCTTCCGGGTGGCAAAACGGGAGATTCGATTACGTGAGTAACCGACCAGCGGGCCTTGGCGCCAGGAGAGATTCGCGAGCTTGGAGGAAGCTCCCTCCTCCTAGTGACGCATTGACTGCCTACCGATCTCAACGCTCCCGACCGGTCCCAGGCCCGGCTCTACGGAGAGTCGCGTCGATGGTCTGGGAAGCGATCTCGATACCTGCTTCATCGAGACGCTGTTTGATGCGGCGTGCAAGCCCGTCCTTGACTGACCGAGCCGAGCGTACCGGCACTATGAAGCGGGCAGCCAACTCCATCCAGTTGTCGGTCACTCGGACAAATACATAGGGCGCCACCTCGGTACGGGGCACCGGATATCGTTTGAGCATCAGCTTCATGGCTTCCTGAGCTCCCTCCGACGCAGAAGCGGCTTGGGCCTCTTCGAGCATGATGCTTTCGGCAAGCGCCCAGTCTGCGTCATGGGAAACCGGTATTGTCAACTCTTCCCAGATGAACTCAAAAGTGGCCGAGAAGTTGAACACGGGCTCGGTGAAGGTCTTCTTGTTGGAGACAGCGACGATCCTTCCCGTGTATTGTCTTCCTCGCACCCAAGTGGCGCCATCCACAGGAGAACCAATCTCCATCAGCTTCGTGCGCAGGAGGGTGATGTCGATGACGTCCCCTTGAACTCCGGCGAGCTCGACGCGATCGCCAACCCTGAAGATGCCTCCCGAGATGATATTCGCCCAGCCGGCCAAGGCCCCGATGACCTCCTGAAGCGCAAACGCCAACCCGGCCCCGAGGAGCCCTACTACCAGCCCGAGTTGGCCGGCGAATGGACGCCAGATCAGTCCCAGGCCGATCAGCGCCAGGATAGCCAGCGCATAGTTGGTAATCTTCCGGGTGTGATACCTGACGGCGGCATCCCGTATCCTCCAACGAAACAAGAGCCGCAGACCCACCATCACCACAAGGGCTCCCACCACAGTCAGGGCGGAGGTGAAGAGCCTACTGCTGGCGGTCTGTCCGTCGAACAGCCAGGCCACAGTCAAGGAAGACATCTCGGGTCTTACCTCCCTTGAGACATACGCCGCTGAGATGCCATGGGAGACTTGCCCGCCATGGCCGGAGCGCAAACTTGGAATCGTGTAGCGACAGGAAGGTCGAAAGGGAAGACGCGAGCGCCAGCATGCGGCTGTCGATCATCGAGCGCCCGGGAGGATAGAGCCGCATGGCGCGGCATGCGCCGGGAGAAAGGGAAGAGCTCGGCACTCGAGGAGGTAACCATGAGTCGGACGGGGTCCACCGCCGTCAGGCCGGCACTGATCGCTGGAGCGGGGTTGTTCGTAGCCGGCGCCGGCGCCTTCATGGGGATCATCATCGCCGAGTCCCTCTACCCGAACGGATACACCACCGGCGGCAGTATGATCAGCGACCTCGGAGGGACCGAGCCACCGGAGTGCTCCACCCCGCGCCGCGTAATCAAGAAATCAACGTCGCACTCCCCGGGGTGGCCGAGCCATGCTTGCCCGTCCGTCTGGAGTCAGGCCTTCTTCACCTCCTTGAATCTGATCCAGCCTTTCTTTGCGACGTATCTCATGAATGCGACGATTCTTCTCACAGCCTCGTCTATATCGTCTCCCGTCGCTTCGCTCTGGATACGGGCGATATCCAAGATGCTTCGTGTTCCGTCCATGCTGAGCCACGCCGATGAGGAAAGCTCGTCCAGCTCGATATCCGAAACGGGCTCCCTGTTGACGAGCCTGCCCATCAGCCTCTTCACGGGATTGATCTCAAAGTCCAGAATGACTCTCGCTTCATCGGTTATTCTGAATCTCTGGTGGCGTATTTCCGGGACGTACAAGACGAAATTGTACTTGTCCTTGCCACGATCTTGTTCGGTCATTCGGACTGAGCCTTGCGTGTGGAGTATACGTACAGGAATACTGCCAGCAACACGAACATGAAGAATGCCAACAGATTGCTTCCTGCAATCGTCGGGAACCAGTTGAGTCCAAAGGCGATATCCGTTTCAAGGGCGGCGAATATCCCCACGACGATGCCCATGAGCGCCCCTCCGGCTACGAGCCCCGAGGCAAGCAGTATGCCTTTGTCAACAGCCTCTTCATTACTTGTGCCCTTCGCTCTTCTCTCAACAAAATATCTGACGATGCCGCCGGCGAGCACTCCCGCGGTCAGGTTCATGGGAAGGTAGATTCCGAGTGCGACTGCGAGGATCGGGATGTCGACAAGGAGGCAGAAAAAAGCCAGCGCTACGCCCACAAGCACAAGCGTCCACGGAAGCTGAGCCTCCATGATTCCTTGCACGATCATTTTCATGAGGGTCGCCTGAGGAGCGGGAACGGCCACGTCTCCGATCCCGTACGCCGAATTGAGCAGCATCACCGTGCCTGCCGCGGCGACCGATGCCACCGCTAGGGCGACGAACATGCCGATCTGAACATTTCTGGGATTGCCACCTATGATGAAGGTCGTCTTGAGGCTTTGCGCCGTGCCGCCCGCTACGGCAATGGCCACACAGATGACTCCGCCGACCATGAGCGAGGTTGTCATGCCGTCATCGCCGGTCTTCCCCATGAGTTTCAGAACGGTAGTGACGATGAGGAGCGACGCGATGGTCATACCTGACACCGGGTTGTTAGATGCGCCGATCAAGCCGACCATCCTGCCAGACACAACCGCGAAGAAGAAGCTGAATACCACGGCCATGAGACCGCCGACGGGGCCGCCACCGATGACGGGAACGAACCACGTCAAGAGGAAGCCCAGTACCGCCGCCCCGATAACCCATGTGAGAGGCGCTTCATGGTTCATCCTCGTCACCGTGCCGGTTTCGCCTGTGCCCATCCCCCCAGCAGCCTGCCTGAAGCTGCTGACGATGGTGCGAAAAGACCTCACGATCGAAATGAAACCCCCGGCCGCGACGGCACCGGCGCCGACGTATCGGATGTAGTTAGACCAGACGTCGAAAGCATCCATCTCCGAAATCGGAACGGTAGAAGGGAAGACAGGATCTGCCATTCCCGCCCCAAAGAACTTCAGCAACGGGATCAGTCCGAGCCACGCGACGACAGAGCCGCCGAACATGAGTAGGGTGGTCTTGGTGCCCACGATGAACCCGACGCCCATGAGAGAGGCGACAGTGTCCACGCCGACGATGGTTCCCTGATAGGGCTTTATCGTGTAGGAAGCATTCTCGCTCCAGAAAGCAAACCCACCGGAGAGCATCTTGAAAGCGCCCCCTACGCCCATGCCGATGAGCACCGTCCTGAATCCGCTTCCCCCTTCGGTCCCCGTGACAAGAACCTCCGCGGCGGCCATCGACTCGGGAAAGATGAGACTGCCGTGCTCCTCGACGATGAGGTATCTCCTCACCGGGGTTATGAAGAACACGCCCATCAGGCCGCCGATGATCGTGACGATGACGACCGTCGTGATGCTCAGTCCAAAGCCGAGGAGTATCAGCGCGGGGAGAACGAAGATGATGCCGCCGGCGAGAGACTCGCCCATCGCGGCCAGCGATGCCACCACGTTCGCTTCGAGGATGTTGTTCCTTCTGAACACTCCTCTTAGAAGGCCGATGGCGAGGATCGCACCGGGAATCCCTGCGGAGACCGTCATGCCTACCTTGAGGCCGAGGTACGTGTTCGCCGCGGCAAATACGAAGGCGAAGACGACGCCCATGATGATGGAATACCCGGTGATCTCGGGCATCGCCTCGGTGGTCGGGACATAGGGCACGTAGTCGCTTCCTGCACAACCGCCATACGCGTTCTTGGATAGCTCGAATTTCTTGTCGCCTGGAGAGTCCATTCCCCCTGCCTCCTCCCTGGCCTTACTTCGACTTCGCGAGTACCGCTGTCAGGAACGCCCACGTGTTGGCCACAGAACTGATGCTGAGATGCTCATCGGGGGTGTGCACGTCGTAGACGTTCGGTCCGAAGCTGATCATGTCCGTTTGCGGCAGCTTTTCCCTGAGCAGTCCGCACTCCAGCCCTGCGTGAATAGCCCGGACCTGAGCGTCGTGGCCGGTCACCTCCTTGTAGACGCTCATGCATAGGTCACGGATCTTCGAATCCGCCTCGTACTGCCACGCGGGATACTCGCCGGTCCTGGCGCTCGTGGCGTCGACCAGCCCCGCCAAAGCCTCCAATGCGCGGGCGATGCCTTCTCTGATCGAGTCGACGGAACTCCTCACCGAAACCGTCAGCTTGATGGATTCACCCGACTGCTCGACGACGCCGAGGTTAAGGCTGCTTTCCACCAGGTCTTCCAGGTCCATGCTCATCGACTGGACGCCATTGGGGGCGATCAGCAGGAAATCTATGAGCTTGTCCGTTGAGGCGCGGTCAAGCTGTCGTGCGACTTTGTCGGTGGACGCCACGATAACAGTAACATCCGGATCCACGGCGGCGAACTCCGCTTTCAGGTCCTTGGATAGACGACCCACGTTGGACTTGATCTTCTTGAGCACGGGCGCGGTCGCGGTGACGGTCGCCCTCGCCTCTCGCGGGATCGCATTGGACTTCGAGCCTCCCGATATCGCGGCGATGCCGAACGGCCCGACTTCTCGGGCCGCATCCAGCACCCTTCCTAGAAGCTTGATCGCATTCGCCCTCTGTTGAACGATCTCCAAGCCGGAATGCCCGCCCTTTAGACCCGAGACCTCAATGAGGAGTGCGCCGCCCGTGGCTTTCTCCCACGTGGTGTCGAACTCACACACGAGGTTCAGCCCGCCCGCGCAACTCACAAAAAGAACGCCTTCTTCCTCCGCGTCGATATTGAGCAGAGTCTTCCCCGTGAGATGGTCTGCATCGAGCGCGAAAGCTCCATCCATGCCGGTCTCTTCGCTCGTCGTGACGAGGAGCTCGATGGGCGGGTGTGGGATGTCTGCGGAGTCCAGTATGGCCAAACCGTACGCCACTGCGATGCCGTTATCCGCGCCGAGTGTCGTGCCGTCCGCCCGCAAGACGTCGCCGTCGATTGCAAGGGAGAGTGGGTCTTTGGCGAAGTCGTGCTGGGATCCCTTGGCTTTTTCGCACACCATGTCCATGTGTCCCTGGATGATCACAGCGGGCGATTTCTCGTATCCTGCGGTGCCGGGTTTCCCGATGATGACGTTCAGTGCTTTGTCCTGAAAGGCCTCGAGCTTCCTCTCCTCGGCGAAACCGACTAAGTAGTCGCTCACCTGCTTCTCATTTCCCGAGCATCGTGGGATCTTGGTCAGTTCTTCGAAGAAGCGGAATACCGGTTTCGGGTCCAGGTCTTCCAACATTCGAACCGTCCCCTCTCAGGCAGGTGGAACCTGCCGCCGCGCCCGCACTCCGTGCCCCGATCCCCGGGAGTTGACGAGGTATTCCATACAGTAGTGATTATCCTCCCGGTAGGGGTATCCGTGTCAAGTCCCGTTGCCAGGCTTGAGGAAGTGTCATGCAGGGCCCGGAACTGGTGTCGCCCACGTGCAGGGACAAGTGTCGCATAGGTACCGGAACTGCTTCCACGGACCGACGACACGACTCTCATGAGAGAACACTACTTCAAGACCATCGGCAGTCCCGCCTCAGCAGCCCGACGTCTATAGAGATCGTCAGGAAGTTGGTCGAGTACCTCCGCGACAGGGCTCGGCCACCGGCGGACACTTGCGGGTCCGCTGCGCTACATCGCCGTCGGGCTCGGCGCGTATCTTCTCGGGACACACGACGACGCGACCTCTGGCGTCCGACGGGAGACGAACGGGTGAATCGCCCGCAGGCCGGATGACGGCGCGTGGGGGCGTTTCGGGGTTCGGAAGACCGGGAAGAGAGATACGAGATCATCGACCCACCGGCCGTCACTGGCAAGGCAGGAACCCGACCATCCGTCGACGCCGTGGGATCCAGAGGAGGATGTGATGCCCAGAGTCAAGGGGAAGCAGACCCCACCGTGGCAGTGGTCGGTCCTAGCCGTTGTCGTCATCGTGGTCGTCGTATTCGTCATATTGTGGGCCACGGGCACCATTCTCTAGGGAGGTGGCAACCATGCGTACGAGCAAAGAGGCCGTTGGCCTACTGGTGATCACCCGCGACAGGGGCCAGAAGTTGGGGAAGGTCGAAGATCTGGTCATTGACCGTGCAGGAAGTCGGATCCTCGGGATCTTGGTGGATGAGGCTGGATGGTTCAGGGAAGCCAAGGTAGTGGCTTGGCCATCGTTCCGGGCCATCGGGCTGGACGCCGTCATCATTGACGAGGAAGCGAGTGCCAAGAAGGCCTCAGAGGTCCCGGAGATGAGCGAAGTCCTGGAGACCGGGAACGTGCTCATCGGACTGCGCGTAGAGACCACCGATGGACGTGAGTTGGGCAAGATCGAGGACTTCTATTTCGATCCCGAGACCGGCGACGTGAAGGGCTTCGAGCTTTCCGGAAGCAAGGGACGGACGTTCCTTCCTACTCCGTCCAGCTTCCAGGCCGGAGAGCACGTGGCCTTCGTCGATCCTTCCGCCGTGGACACCATAGTCGACCTGAAGCAGGCTCTCCGGGGTTCCTGACAAGCCGCCGCGAGAAGCCGCCCACCTCACGCCCGGACAGTTCGGCTGATCTGATCGCCCATCCTCCTCGCCGACGGGACTACGAACTGGGCAGCGTTGTTCATGATTGAGCATTCACCGGGTCCCCCGGGGTTCAACCTTGCAGCATGCTATCGCGGGCGGGGGCGGGGATTCGAAGCGGATCCGGGGTGGGGCCCGGCGTGGCGCCCGTCAGTCCGCCCCGGCAGCGATAGATTCGTGGGGATAGTCCGGCCGGCGCCTCTGGAACGCGAGGATCGCGGGTTTCTGGATCACCCCGGAATCGATGTTCACCGACCGTCGAATGGTCTCGTTCTGCTGCCAGGCTTCACGGCCGTCTATAAAGGTGGGCATGTGGACGAGGAGGGCGCCAGAGATCGATCTCGTGGCGCTCTCCCAGAGGTAGCTCGGCGTGTGATCGACGGCGTAGTAGTCGACCCTTCCCCTTCTGAACATGGGATTGCGGAATGTGGTCGGTCTGGCGAAGAAGAAGCCCATACCCTCGTCACAGCTCACGTCGATGATCAGGCAGCCGGGCTTGAGGGTCGACTCCTCTTCCTCGGTCACGAAGAGGATGGGATCATCGGGTTCCTGGAAGGTCCCGTTGACGATGATGTCCGATCGGCCGATGAGCTCGGTCAGCGGTTCCTCGCTGCCGTCGTGCCCTACCACCACCCAACGGGCTTCCCCCGGAGCACCCGGCCGTATGCGAACGTACTCACAGTCGAGTATCTCCTCGCGCACCTCGTGGTCGGGGCGCTGGATACAGATGGTGATGTCTCGGAATCCGCGGGCCTTGAGGGCGTAGATGGCCCCACGGCTGACCGCGCCGAAACTGAAGATGATCGTCTTGCGTTGGTTTCCGTAGTGGCCGTCGATGCCCTTCAATTCCAGGGCGTGTATCACCGCGCAGTAGCCGGCTATCTCGTTGTTCTTGTAGAAGGTGTGGCGGCCGATCTCTCCGTTGGGTCCCCACACGTACATGTCCTCGAATGCCACCAGCGTGAGTCTGCGATCGATCGCGGCTTGGGTGATGGTAGGCTGCTGCACGCAATGCACCCATCCCCAGAGGATCCCGCCCTCCCGGACTTCTCGAAGGTCCTCCTCCGTCGGCTTCACTACGACCACCGTCCCGAGCTCGGCCAGCAGTTCGTGGCGCGTCTCGATGCCACCTGTCAGAGCGGTGATCTCGGAGTCCGTGACATCGAAAGGAGCCCCGTAGCCCTTCTCGAATACCAGCCGGCGACGGACTCGTTCGGGCAGGCGTTGCAGGTGCTCGGGATGGATGGGCAGGCGTCTTTCGTCCTGCTTCCTGGAAGTCCCGACTACTCCCACCATGAACTCTTTCATGGCACTTCCTTCTTCTGACGTGAGGAGTGAGGCTTTCGCGAGAACATCTCTCGCCCGTTTCACTCTATAGCATGCGCCGAGTGAATCACCCCGAGTTCGCCGGAGACTCACTTCCTTGAGTCCCTCGGCCACGAAACGATGGAACTGTCGCGGACGACTCCGCACCTCTCTCAAGGACGCCGGGGGCCTATCTCCGCGTGTCTCGAAGATATCTTCCTGCGGTCCGGATGTTCGACCCGCAGTGTGACGAAGCGCACCTGTGGTATCCTGGTGGTGTCGGGTATTTCTTACATCAACCGATGGCCGACGGGCACGAAACGATGCGGAGGACTACACATGGGACTGTCATTTCGGGAGAAGAGCCTTTGGCTGATGCTCGCTAGCCTGCTTGGAGTCTTCGGCTTCTACTTCGCGGTTGTGCTGCCTCCAGAGGCGCCCAACGTGATGCCCGAGCAGGTCGCGGTGTTCGCGCTGGCCGTTGTGATGCTCGTGGTAGTCCAGATCGTGGGGCACGTGGCGATAGCGATCGTGGACCGCCGGACGGATACCGATGAGCGGGACCGGCTAATCACGCTGAAGGGCGCGCGCAACTCCGGATTCGTGCTGGCTACCGGCGCCTTTCTGGCGCTGTGCGCTGCCTTGGCCACCGAGGGCAACTTCGTCTTCATGCACGTGCTTCTGGCCTTCTGGGTGCTCGCGGAAATCGTGCAGATCGGATCGCAGCTGATCATGTACCGCCGGGGGGCGTAGCCAGTGGGCAAACGCAGTGGACGCCTCACCAACGAGGTCCGAGCACTGCGATCCGGTCAGGGCGGGATGACCCAGCAAGACCTCGCCGACAGAGTCGGAGTCACGCGGCAGACGATCAATGCGATCGAGGGCAACAAGTACTCGCCGTCCCTGGAAGTCGCGTTCCGAATCGCCCGCGTATTCAGCGTGCCGCTCGAGCGGATCTTCGGCTACGACGAGAACTGAGCGACCGTGCGCCCAACGTTGATGCGCATCACCTGCGGGCGAAGCTCGTCAGGTGCATGCGCTTGTCAGGCGGCGTTTGGAAAAGCGAGCGGCTCACTCGATTCGTTACCATACGAGGACACCGACCACTTCGCCACCACCCCATAGCGTCGGCGGTGTGCTCAGCTTCAAGCGGTCTCCCGAGAACTCGAAGAACCTCTTCTGACCCTCTCCCTCCCAATTTGGAAATAGAGAGCCCTCCAGCTGATGGACGACGAAACCGCCGTCGGCATCTAGTTTGTATGAACCGTAGTACGAGATGCAGCCCTTGTAGCTCGCTTCAACCTCCTCTGGAGTTCCTCTCATCTGGTCTCCAGCAGCAAATGATGGGCGACCCCTACGCATCACCTGCGCGGAAATGCGGCCCGAGTCCGTGTAGATGATTGAACCCTGCGCGTCAGCGCCGAATGGACGAATGACCGTTCCGTCATCCCTTTCGATTTCAAACGAGATTAGACGCCACGCCCCGATAATGGCTTGTGCAGCCTGAGAAGTGTTCTGATTCATAAATATCCCCGAGTGCTAGAGATTTGCAGTTACGTCCGCCGAAC
>JBBRDB010000034.1:0-17835 GCA_038204345.1 Thermoleophilia bacterium
CTCATCACCTACACCGACACCCGCGCCCTCGACCCCACCCCCCGCGCCTTCACCGACGTGGTCATCAAGGGCATCGCCGAGGGTGGCGGGCTCTACGTACCCGAGCGGCTGCCGGAGCTGGGGCTTGAAGAGATCGTGGCCCTCGCCCCCCTCCCGTACCACCGGCGGGCCTTCGAGGTGTTCCGGCGTCTGGGCATCGACGTGGCCGAGAGCCGCTCCGCCGAACTCCTCGCCCAGGCCTACGGCCCGAACTTCGACCATCCGGCGGTGGCCCCGGTGGTGACCGTAGGCGACGCCGCCCCCGGCATGCACGTGCTCGAGCTCTGGCACGGGCCTACGTCGGCGTTCAAGGACATGGCGCTTCAGTGCATGCCCCTCTTCTTCTCCGAGGCGGTGGCCATGCGCCGCGCCGCCGGCGCCGACGTGCCCGACTTCCTCGTTTTGGTGGCCACCTCGGGTGACACCGGCAAGGCCGCGTTGGAGGGCTTCGCCGACCGCCCCAGCACCCGCATCGCCGTGCTCTTCCCGGCCCGGCGCGTGTCGGAGGTGCAGCGCCGTCAGATGGTGACCCAGCACGGCGCCAACGTGGTCGTCTTCGGGGTGGAGGGGAACTTCGACGACTGCCAGAACGCGGTCAAGGCCGCCTTCGCCGACCCGGGCTTCAACACCGAGCTCCGCGACCGGCACCATACCGAGCTCTCGTCCGCGAATTCCATCAATTGGGGACGGCTGCTGCCGCAGATCGTCTATTACGTCAGTGCGTACGCCGACGTGGCGGCCGCCGGCTCCCTCGCACCGGGGTCTCCGCTCGACGTGTGCGTGCCCACCGGCAACTTCGGCAACATCCTGGCCGCCCTCTACGCCAAGCGCATGGGCGTGCCCATCGGTCGCCTCATCTGCGCGAGCAACGAGAACGACGTACTCGCCGACTTCATCGCCTCCGGCACCTACGCCATCAAGGACCGGCCCTTCGTCACCACGCCCTCGCCCTCCATGGACATCCTCATCTCCAGCAACTTGGAGCGGGCCCTCTTCGAGCTCTGCCGCGACCCGGAGCGCATCCGCGCCTGGATGGCAGACCTCTCGACAAAGGGCGCCTTCACCGTCAACCCTACCACCCGCGCCGCCATGCAGGACCTCTTCGTGGGCGACTCCGTGGGCAACGACGAGAGCCTCTCCGTCATCCGCCGCGTCCTCGCCGACACCGGCCGCCTCCTCGACCCCCACACCGCCGTGGCCTGGGCCGTGGCCGAACGCCACCGCAGCGACGCCCCCGTGCTGGTGGTCTCCACCGCCCACTGGGCCAAGTTCGCCGCCGATGTCTACAAGGCCCTCCGCGCCGTCCCCTATGGCGACCCCCTGCCCGCCGACGCCGCCACCCTCTCCGAGTTCCAACTGCTCGACCAGGTGCTACGGATGGCCCCGAACGAGAAGATCCCCACCGGCCTGGCCGGGCTGAAGGACGCGCCGGTGCGCTTCGACACGGTCATCGGGCGCAGGCGCGAAGCGGTGGAGGAGGCCGTGCGGGGGTGGCCGGCGAGGGGTAGGCGCTTGAGCAGTCAGCGAAGCGAATCTGCCCGGGCGCTGGTAAGTTCGCTTCGATCGCAGCCTCCAGGCTATCCAGAAGGGCCGCCCACTCACCGCGAAGAATCGGCACGTCGCGCAGACCGGCGACGGACTTTGATGTTAACCTTGCTATGCAGATGAGTAGTGATACAGAGATCTGGTCAAGTCAAGCGGCGGTGCCAGGGGCACAATGGGGGCGCTAGCAGAGTGCTGAAAACGACTCACATAAGCGAGAGCCGATCCTGGGCCGCTTGATCTGCGCGAACGACGAGAACAACGTCCAGAGCCCATGATCCGTGCGGTCATCTTCGACCTGGATGGCACCCTCGTCGACAGCGAGCGACTCAAGGCGCTCTCGTACGCCCGAGCGGCGGACGAACTCGAGCCACAGGTCGATCACGAGGAACAGGCGTTGCGCGCGTTCGCTGAAGTGGTGGGGCGATCCCGGCGCGAGGTGGCCATCCACATGGCGCGCGTCCTCGGCGTCGAGCCACTTGCCGCACTCCGGTGCAAGGAGTTGGGCGTCGAAGAACCGTGGCAGGCGTTCCTCAAGATCCGGTTGCGGATCTATAGGGATATGACCGCAGATGACGACCTGCTGCGCAAGAACCGCTGGCTCCACACCATCCAACTCGTCAAGACCGCTCGTTCACTCGGGTGCCGTTTGGGCCTAGCGACAGCGTCGAAGCGCGAAGCCGCGACACACGTGCTCGAAGTCATCAGACTCGCTGACGCGTTCGACTTCATCGCGACCGACGAAGACGTCGCGCACAACAAGCCCGATCCAGCGATCGACCTGCTGGTGGCGCGCGGGCTGGGAGTGTCGCCCGAGGAATGCCTGGTCATCGAGGACTCCGCCTCCGGCGTGCGCGCCGCGCTCTCGGCCGGCATGCGGTGCATAGCCGTCAGCACGGACATGACGCGCGACCGACTGTACGCAGAGGGACTGCTCGACGAGGAGTGGATCGTCGACGACCCCCAACGGCTGCCCGAGACTTTTCGGCGGGCCTTCGACTCGGCCGCGCACGATCCCGTCCTCGACGGGGTTCCCGACCAGGCCGAGCGACCCGCGTAGTCCACAACCCATCCGGCAAGGAGGAACCGCCCATGCGCATCGCGCACACCATGATCCGCGTCAGCGACTTGGAGAGATCGCTCGATTTCTACACGAGGGTGCTCGGCATGACCCTTCAGCGCCGTCTTGATTTCCCCGAGGGGAGGTTCACGCTGGCCTTTCTCGGTTTCGGCGACGAGCGCGGAGCGTCGTTGCTCGAACTCACCCACAACTGGGACACGCACGAGTATGAGATAGGCAACGGCTTCGGCCACCTTGCTATCGAGGTGGACGATGTCCGAGCCGCCGTGGAAGAGATTCGCGCACTGGGCGGCGCCATCAAGCGCGAGCCCAATGCCATGAACGCCGGCACCACGGTGATCGCCTTCGTGGCAGACCCTGACGGTTACGCCATCGAATTGGTGCCGGCGGGATAGAAACCGAACCGGCCCCGGGTACGCCGCACACGACAGCACTCGCGGATAGCCCGCCCCGAGCGTGAGATGAGACGGCGCGGGGTGGCCTTACCTCACGAGGTGGCCTTAGCTCAAGCGGTGGCCTTCTGCTCGTACAGGTGCGCCCGGGTGAGCGGGAGGTCGGAGCGAAGTCCCCTCGTGAATGTCACCTGATACACGCGGCTGTCCCCCCACTTGAACCCGGCCGATGAGGAGTGAAGAAAGAAGCGCCACATGCGCACGAACGATTCGTCGAACTGTTGGCGCACCTCGTCGATACGCGCCTCGAAGCGCTCGGCCCACGCGTCCAGAGTGTGGGCGTAGTGCAGTCGCAGATTCTCGACGTCGGTGAGAACCAGATCGGTCTGGCTCATCGCCGAACCGATGTGACTCAGGGTCGGTAGGTATCCGCCGGGGAAGATGTACTTGCTTACCCAGGGGTCAACGTCGCTCTCGTGGTGGTTCGCGATGGTGTGCAAGACGCCCACGGCACCGGGAGCCAGAAGATCCCGCACTTTCGAGAAGAACTCCCCGTAGTACTCCTTGCCCACGTGCTCGAACATGCCTATGGAGACGAATTTATCGAACTCGCCGTCGGCCTGCCGGTAATCGAGCAACTCCACACGCACCCGAGGATAGAGTCCTTCCGCCCGCAGACGCTCGTTCGCGAACCGGTGCTGCTCCGTCGAGAGGGTGTAGCCCACGCCTTCGACTCCGTACTCCTGGGCGGCATACAGCAACATGCCTCCCCAACCGCAGCCCACATCCACCAGCCGCTCCCCCTCTTCGAGCTGGAGCTTGCGACATATGTGTTCGTACTTAGCGCGCTGAGCCGCCTCGATGTCGTCGCAACTGTCATCCCAGTAGGCGCAGGAGTAGGTCATGCTCTCGTCGAGCCACAGTCGGTAGAAGTCGTTGCCCAGATCGTAGTGGTGTTGGATGTTCTGACGGGCTTTGCGTATGCTGTTGCGGTTGCGCATGTACATGGCAAGGATCCGCGCCTTGTCGCGGGGCCGCACCTGCAAGTTGCGCACGGTGGGGTGAAAGCTGAGACGTACGAAAGCCTGCAAGTCTCCTTCCACTTCCAGGGCCCCCGACATATAGGCCTCGCCCGCTCCCAGGGATCCGCGTGTGACCAAGGACGTCAGAGTCGCGAGACTGTCGATGATGATGGTGAAGCGTGGCTCCCCGTGTCCGTATCGTCGTACGCTCCCGTCCCACAAGCGCATCGCGAATGGGTTGTCAGGGATGTCTTCGCCGAGCTTCTTGAAGATGCCATCGACCAGGTCGATCACGATCGCCTCCTCGATTTACGGTGTCACTCTCGGTTTACGGTGTCACCGGCCAACGTCCAAATCAATGCTAGCGCGCTGGCGCGCCCGACACCAGGGGTGTCAGTGTTTGTCGGCCCGTAGCAGAGCGACCGGCAGGTGACGAAGAACGTCGCCCACGTATAGGACGGCCTCCAATCCACTGGGTCCGCTCCCTGGGGCCGCCAAGACAGGCAGACTCGCGTCCGGGGGGGCGGCGACCGAGACCTTGGTACCCGAGCAGACCTCGGTCCAAACGCGCGGAGCACCCGCGGGCAAGGCTATCACTGTGTCTGCCCACACGGCCTTTCCTAAGGGCGGCACCTTTTCCGGGGCCAGACCAACCGGCAGGCGGGGCGCCACGGCGATAGCCCAATGGGCCCCACAGCGGCGGGCGAAGGCCAGCACGCGGTTGGCTTCGCGCCCCGAGGCCTCCAGAGGCAGGTAGTCTCCCTGGGCGAAGAGTGCGGCGGACTGACGGCGGGCCGCAAGGGTGCGGCGTGTGATCGAGAGTTTGATGCGCCCGTCGGCCCATTGTGCGAGCAGCTCGCGCGCGCGCGCGGCGGCGGGCATATCGGCCGCCCTGTCGAGTTCGTCGAGTTTCCGACGGCGCGTCGCAAAATCCACGGGCCGACGATTGTCGGGGTCCACCAGACTGAGATCCCAGAGATAGGATCCCTGGTAGAAGTCGGGCACCCCGGGCGCGGCCGTCTTGAGCACGATCTGCGCCAGGGACACCAGCATGCCGTACCAGGCCACGCGCTCCTGCAGGCGCCGGAAGTCATCCAGGAAGGCATTGTCCACACCTGGTTCCAAGACGGCGTCGATCCAGGCCAACAGGGCGCGTTCGTAGCCGCGGTCGGGTTCGAGCCAACTCGTGTTGTCTTTGGCCTCTCGCGTGGCCTTGGTGAGAAAGCCGGCCATGCGCTCCGTCAGAGCGGGCAGATCGGTCGTGTCGAGGGGCCAGGCACCCAAGAGGGTCTGGTAGAAGAGGTACTCCTCGTTGGGGTCGGGGAGTGTTCGGCCGGCCCCCTCAACGCCGGTCCGGACGGCCCCGAGCGGGACATCTGCGTTGAGATCGCGCCAGCGCGTCACGGCCGCGGCGAACTCTTCGGACATCTCGGCCAGCACGCCGATCCGTGCCCGTACGTCCTCGCTGCGCTTTGTGTCGTGAGTGCTGGTGGCGCTCAGATTGCTCGGCCAGAGCTCCAGGATAGTCTGATTGTACCGGTGGAAGGCCGCCACCGCCTCCGGCCCCCCGCAGACCTCACCACCCACCTCATCCAGGGAGATGAGGCGGTTGTACCGGTAGAACGCAGTGTCTTCCACACCCTTGGCCATGGCCGGTCCGCTGACCTGTTGCCAACTCAAGATGAACTCGAGGGTCTCGTCCGGTGATGGCCCCCGGGGCGCGCTGGCCAAGGTTAGGAGGCCGCTCAGGTAGGCGAAGGCAGGCGCCAGGCGGAGCGGGTTGTGAAGCCGAGCATCATCGACTGCCTGCTCTATGAGCGCGCAATCACGTCCGCCGACCGTGGCATCCCTAATGTACGTGCGGTACACCGACAGGGAAGCTGTCACCTCCAGCAGAGCCTCGACGAGTGCGCCCGGGCCGAGGGCGCGCGCTGCGGGATCTTGGGCGGTCAGGGCGGTCAGACGGTCGCCGAGGGTCTGCATCTCGGCTCCCAGCACATCGTGTAGCACCAGGCGTTTGCTCCGGCGGCGGAGGTCGGAAAAGGACTCCGTCCGGCCGGTAAAACCGGCGTAGAAGCGTCCGAGCCGAGCGAGTCCGTCCGCGTCGACGAAGACGTGGTTGAGGGCATTCAAGAAATCGTAGCCCGTGCTGCCGGCCACGGGCCACTCACGAGGCAGCGTCTCTCCGGGAGAAAGGATCTTCTCCACCAGGACGGGAAGGGGCCGGCCGCACCGCTCGGCGAGGCGGTCACACAAGGCGGTGAGGTAGCCCGTGGGATCACGCAACCCATCGACGTGGTCCACCCGTACGCCCGAGAGCCGCCCCCGCTCAGCCAAGCCGAGAACCAGGGAGTGGGTGACGGCAAAGACCCGCTCGTCCTCCGCGCGTATGCCCACCAGGTCCGAGATGTCGAAGAACCGGCGGTAGTTCAACCGCCTACGCGCCTCTCGATAGTCCACGAGGAGCCACGGCTGGCCGTCCAGGATGTCGGCCAAAGCGCGACCACCACCGGGTGTGCCCCCCGGAGGCACCGTCAACGCGGCCAATGCCCGCCGGATGCTCGCGGCGTCGGCAGGGTCAGAGGCCAGGCGGGCCAATGCACGTCGGGCGGCGGCGGTCTGCCGACGGCGGACCGCCGCCCCACAGCTCCCTCGAAAACCGGGCACCTGCTCCAACGTGAGGGCCAGTTCGTGCAGCCCGGGGGGCAAACGCTCCCCTGAGGCGCGCAGCACCGCGGGCCACGTGCCCGGCTCCAGGGGAAAGAGCCGGTCGTGGTAGCGCACGTAGAAGGCCAGCTCCGCAGCCGAGTCGGCCGTAGCGGCTAGCGCCGACGCGGCGAAGGTGGACGCCGTCGACTCGGCCGGAGCGGCCGCCGGCGGTCCGAAGGGTCCCGCGGATCCCGGGGGTTCGGGAGCGGGCGGCCGATCCATGACCGGCACCAGGTCCCCGGCCCGTAAGACCTCCTCCAGAGGAGCCCCCAGGAACGGCAGGAGCACGCGCCCTACGGGCGCCTGCGCGGATTCCCAGTCGATATCGAAGAAGTGGGCATTGGCCGACGCCTGCCCGTGCGTGAGCACGTCCATCCACCAGGGATTGCGATGGTCGGCCGCCATATGATTGGGCACGAGATCGAGGATCAGGCCCATCTTCCGAGCATGCAGCTCATCGACCAGGGCGTCCAGGGCTGCAGGACCGCCCAGCTCGGGGTTCACATTCGTAGGATCGACCACGTCATAGCCGTGTGCGCTGCCGGGTCGGGCCACGAAGATCGGAGACAGGTACAGATGGCTGATGCCCAGGTCTTCCAGGTAAGGGATCAAGTCTTGGGCGTCGCTCAGCGTGAAATCTGCGTGGAGTTGAAGGCGGTAGGTGGCTCGCATGGGCGGTGTTTCGCCTGGGGGACGGGCGCGCGAGCCGGGGAGACCACATCGTCCGGCACTCGGAGCCGACTGGTCGGAGGAGTTCAGTCCACTGCCACCCACAGGGCCTCCCCCGCAGCGCGAAAACGTTCGACCCAGTGACGGGCTTCCTCTTCGCCGGCGCCCGCCCGCTGGGCCACGTCTGGGTACTCAGCCCGAAGTACGTCGAAAAAGTGGTTCTGAGAACGCCAGAGCAACACTTCGAAGGGAACCTCCCGTGCCAGTCCGGCCGCCTGCAGCAAGGCCTCGAGGCGCTCGGGTTCCTCCGGCGCTTCGGTCAGGCGGGCGGCTAGGCGCTCCAGGGTGCGGCCGAACGTGAAGCCCAACCCGGCCTCGTCGAGCTGAACCTGGTCGTTCTCGGCCTTATCGAGGAGGGCCCGCACGGCGGCGGCGTCGGGAAGAGGTTGCTCCAGGGCCGTCCGTAGGTCGAGATTGAGCACGAACTCCGCAGCCGCCCGGAAAGCGGGCGGCACGGGTAGTGAGAGCAAAGAGAGCAGGCGCATCTTGGGTTCGTGCCGCTGATGGATCTGTCGATAGAGGGCGGCGGCCTCACTCTCGGCCGACTCCATGAGCACCTTGAGGATGCGGCGTTGCTCGTCTCTGAACAGCGAGCGCAGGGAGTACGTCAGCTCGCCGAATTGGAGATCGAGCAACCGGAGCACCTGGGGTAGATCGAGCTGCTCAAAAGCCTCGTAGGTCTCATTCAGGAGCTCGGCATACTGGTCTGATCCCTGAAAGGTGCGCACCCCGCAACTGATGCTGGTGCCGCCGAAATGGAGCACTGCAAAGCTGTGGCTCTCAGCGGCCTGAGTCGCTTCCGAGGTCACGTCGGCCCGGCCTACGGCCAACCGGGCGTCACCGACCTGATTCAGACGGTAGTCCTCGCGCTCGACGGAATAGGCGTAGAGAGGAGTGTGCGCTCCCTCCTCCTCGAAAAGCGAACTGATGGCGTAGTGGGCGCTCACCTTGAAGAGGTCGAGGGCCGCGGGGCGGACCCACCTCTCGAAGATGTCGCGCCCATTGCCCTGCTCCGGCAGATTACTGTGTGCCTCCGCGAGGTCTCGCAGGAACTCATCCTGGAGGTCATCGGCGGGCAGGATCTCGTTCGCCAACTGCAGGGCTCGTCCGGCGTACTGCACCACCTGCACGGTCTCGATGCCGGATAGATCGTCGAAGAACCAGCCGCAACTGGTGTACATGAGCAGCGTGTGCCGCTGGGCCTCGAGCAGGCTCAGGGCCCGCTGCTGCTCGCCTGGGCTCAGTGGCCTCAGCGCATGCCTCCCGAAGAAGCGGTCCCGAGATTCCGAGGAGCGGTCGAGGATCACGTCGATGTAGTCGTCACGGGCCGCCCACGGGTCCCGTAGGAGCTCGGCCGCGCTTGAGGCGTACACTGGTTCGAGCTTGTCACGGAGGTGATCCAAGGCTTCGCGGAGAGGCCCACGCCAAGCCTGGTTCCAATCGGGGTGCCCTCCCGCGTTGCAGCCGCAGTCCGAGCGCCAGCGCTCTACCCCATGAACGCAACTCCAGGAGGTGTTCTCGATTATCTCCACCTCGATCTGCGGGGGGTGATCCGCGAGGTAGGCGGCGTAGTCGGTCAATTCCACGTCGGGATCCTCGGCTATGCGCTCCAGGGCGAAGGAAAGGGCCATCTCCCCGTGTCTGTGGTGGTGCCCGTAGGTCTCGCCGTCGGTGGCGATGTGGGCCAGTTGTGCCCAGTCCCGCCGATCGTCGAAGGCACCGAGCAGGCGCTCCTCGAAGTCTTCTCCCCGGCGGAGGAGTCCCTCGAAGGCGATGGCCTGCGAGATGGGACCGTCGTAGAAGAAGAGGGTGATGTCCCGGCCTGAGGGTAGCCGCTGCAGGTACGCCCGGCTCGGATCGATGCGCGCTCCGCTTACGTCCTCCCAGGAAGCTTCGTCCTCGGCTAAAGGTCGGATGCGCCCGGCCTGCCTCGGGGCGAGGACCGTGAAGGCGAGACCCTCTTCGGCCATGATGTCGAGAGTCTCGAGGTCGACGGCGGTCTCGGGCAGCCACATGCCTTCCGGAACACGGCCGAAGCGCCGCTCGAAATCGCGCATGCCCCACCTGATCTGGGTGCGTTTGTCGCGCGCTGTGGCGAGCGGCATGATCAGATGGTTATAGGCCTGGGCCATGGCTGAGCCGTGACCTAGGCGCTCCAAGCTCAACCGGTCGGCATCGAGCACCGCGTGGTAGGTCTCCGGCGCTTGCTCCTCGAGCCAGGTGAGAAGGGTGGGCCCGAAGTTGAAGCTCATGGAGGCATAGTTGTTGATGATCTCGCGGATCATGCCGCGCTCGTCGAGGATTCGCGAAGCCCCATTCGGCGCGTAGCATTCCGCCGTGACCCGCTCGTTCCAGTCGTGATAGGGATACGCCGAGTCCTGGAGTTCGACAGTCTCCAGCCAGGCGTTCTCGCGCGGCGGCTGGTAGAAGTGCCCGTGGATACAGAGGTAGCGCTTCATCCGACCTTCTCCGTCCTGGTTCCCTGTTCGTCGAGAGTCGCGAGCAGCACAGCCGAAAGGGCGCCCATCCCGAGTTGCACGATCCCCTCGGAGTGGAAGGAAGGAGGCACGGCGGTGCCCGGTCCCGCCCACTCGAGGGCGGCCGAGTCCAAGGCCACCCGCCACGGGCCCGGGCGTACCGGCACGTCGATCGTCGCCGCCTCTCGCCCGAAGTGCAGCAGGAGGGCCACCTCGTACCCGGGAGCCCCCGCCGGGCGCCGGGCGCACGTCGGGGGAGCCGTCTGAGGGCAGGCGCCGTGCGTTACGGCCCGCCGGCCCACCATGACCACGCGCCCCGGAAGCATGCCGACCGTCTGGGCCTCTTTGCTGAGGCAGGCGAGGGCGGGGTCGGCCCGACGCAGAGTCAGGAGTTCCCGGTAGTAGTCGAGGAGGGCGCGTTGCCGCGGCTCCCGCGGGCGCGTGCGGTCCAGCCGGGAACGTTCGAAGGAGGATGGGTCCTGAGGGTCGGGCGGCTCCGGACCCGAGGTGACGGCGATTAGGTCGGCGAACTCCTCCCGTCGTCCGCGGCGCACGGACTCCACCAGGACCGGATCGCTGTGGTCGACGAAATAGAGGAAGGGCGCCGTCTCCCCGTACTCCTCGCCCATGAAGAGCAGGGGGAGATACGGAGAGAGGATGACGGTGGCGGCCGCCAATTTCAGTGCCTCGAAGGGCACGAGGCCACTCAGTCGTTCGCCCAAAGGCCGGTTGCCCACCTGGTCGTGGGTCTGACTGTAGACCAGCAGCCGATGGGCGGGGATGCCCGTCGAAGGGCTGCCGTGGCGCCGCCGACGATACGGCGACCAACGCCCGCCGTAAACGTACCCTTCCTCCAGGGCTCGGGCCAGGTGCTCGAGATCCCCGAAGCTCTCGTAGTAGCCCGTACGCTCACCCGTCAACAGCGCGTGCAGGGCGTGGTGCAGGTCGTCGTTCCAGTGAGCATCAAGCCCCATGCCTCCGCGCTCGGGCGGGGCGAGCAAAGCGGCGTCGTTGGTGTCGCTCTCGGCGATGAGGTGCACGTGCCGACCCGCGCTGTGGGCATAAACACACACAGCCTCGGCCAGCTCGCGCAGGAAAGGCTCGGCCGAGCGGTCGATGAGGGCATGTAGAGCGTCGAGACGCAGGCCGTCTATGCCGTACTCGACGGTCCAGTGCAAGGCGTTCTCGATGAAATAGCGCCGCACCTCGTCGCTGAAGGGTCCATCGAGGTTGACCGCCCGACCCCAGGGCGTGTGGTACACGTCGGTGAGATAGGGCCCATAGTCGGCGAACCGAGCGCCCTCGGGCCCGAAGTGGTTATAGACCACGTCAAGGATCAGAGCCAGCCCGCGGTCGTGGCAGGCGCGCACGAGGCGGCGCAACCCGGCCGGACCGCCGTAGCTGTTCTGAGGGGCGAAGGGGAAGGCGCCGTCGTAGCCCCAATTCCGTTTGCCTGGGAACTGGGCCACCGGCATGAGTTCCACGGCGGTGATGCCCAGCTCGACCAGTTCATCGAGATGCTCGGCCACTCCGTCGAAGGTGCCTGCCGGGGTGAAGGTGCCCACGTGCAGCTCGTAGAAGACCAACTCTTCCAGCGGCAGGCCAGGGAATCGAGGCGGAGGAGCCGCGACGACCACCTGAGATGGTCCGTGCACGCCATGAGGCTGGGAGCGCGAAGCCGGGTCGGGTAACTCGTCACCCCCGTCCAGCCGGAAGCGATAGAGGCACTCGGCCTCCACCTCGTCCACAACGGCCGCGTGGTAGCCCCGGAACTCGGGCTCTAGCGGGACCATACGCGCGCGTGATCCGAGCAGGTGCAGTTCCACGTGTTCGGCATAGGGAGCCCACACCCGGAAGAGGCACCTCCCGCCGCTCAAGGGCAAGGCGCCAAGGGTCGCCCGGCCGACCTCGGACGGCACGCTCAGTCTTCACCCCTTAGGAACACGGCCCCCAGAGGCGGCAGGGTGAGATTCACAGAGTGCGGTCGCCCGTGGAAGGCGAAAGGAACCGCCTGGACTCCACCCATGTTGCCGTGGCCGCTGCCGCCGTACTCGACCGCGTCGCTGTTGAAGATCTCGTGCCAGAAACCGCCGCGGGGCACACCGACTCGGTAGGCGTTTCGAGGCGTCGGCGTGAAGTTCAACGCCACCAAGACCTCGCGACCCTCGCCCCCCCGGCGCAAGAAGCAGACGACGCTCTGCTCCGAGTCGTTGGCCGCGATCCACTCGAACCCGGACTCCTCCAGATCGCGCTCGTGCAGCGCCGGTTCCTCCCGGTAGAGCCGGTTCAGTTCGATGACCAGCCGCTGGATACCGGCGTGACGCTCGTCGAGGAGGAGATGCCAGTCGACGCTGTCCTCGTGTGTCCACTCCCGCCACTGGCCGATCTCAGCCCCCTGAAAGAGGAGCTTCTTACCTGCCTGGCCGTACATATAGCTCAACAGTAGCCTGAGGTTGGCGAACTTCTGCCACGTGTCGCCCGGCATCTTCGCGATGAGGGAGCCCTTGCCGTGCACCACCTCGTCGTGGGAAAGCGGGAGCACGAAGTTCTCGCTGAAGGCATACAGGGAGCGGAAGGTCAGCCGATCGTGGTGGAACTTGCGGTAGATGGGGTCACGGCTCATGTAGTCGAGTGTGTCGTGCATCCATCCCATGTCCCATTTGAGGCCGAAGCCGAGCCCGCCTACGTACGTGGGGCGGGAGACCATGGGCCACGAGGTGGATTCCTCGGCTATGGTAAGCGTGTCCGGAAAGTGACCGTAGACCTCGGTGTTCAGGCGGCGGAGGAGCTCGATCGCCTCCAAGTTCTCGCGGCCTCCGTAGATATTGGGGATCCACTCCCCTTCGTTGCGGGAGTAATCCAGATACAGCATGGAGGCGACCGCGTCCACACGCAAACCGTCGGCGTGGTAGCGATCGAGCCAGAACATGCCGCTGCTCAGAAGGAAGCTGCGCACCTCGTGGCGGCCGTAGTTGAAGATGAGGCTTTTCCAGTCGGGGTGAAAGCCTTGCCGAGTGTCGGCGTGCTCGAAGAGGTGAGTGCCGTCGAAGTAGGCCAAGCTATGCTCGTCGCTGGGGAAGTGCGAAGGCACCCAGTCGAGGATGACGCCCACCCCCTGCTGGTGCAGGTGGTCGATGAGGTACATGAAATCCTGGGGAGTGCCGTATCGGCTGGTGGGGGCGAAGTAGCCCGTCGTCTGGTAGCCCCACGAGCCGTAGAAGGGATGCTCCATGATGGGGAGCAACTCGACGTGGGTGAAGCCGAGGGTACGGGCGTGCTCCGCTAGTCGCGGGGCGACCTCCCGGTATGAGAGCAGCCGGGCGGGTTCGGTCGGGTCTCGCAGCCACGAGCCCAGGTGCACTTCGTAGACGGCCAGAGGTGCGTTCAGGGCGTTGTGGGCGGCCCGCTCCCGCATCCAGGCGGCGTCCTCCCAGGCGTAGTCGAGATCCCACACCACCGACCCAGTGCGCGGCGGCTTCTCGTGCATGCACCCGAAGGGATCGGCCTTGTCCACTCGGTAGCCCCCGTTTCGGCTGACGATGTGGAACTTGTACAGTGCCCCCTTGCCCACGCCGGGCAGGAAGCCTTCCCAGATGCCCGAGTCTCCCAGGACCCGCAAGGGGTGACCTTCGCGCTCCCATCCATTGAAGTCACCCATGACAGAGACGCGCTCGGCGTTCGGGGCCCAGACGGCGAAGCGTGTGCCGGCGACGCCGTCCTCGACCACCAGGTGGGCCCCCAGCTTGTCGTAGAGCCGGAGATGGCTCCCTTCGTTGAAGAGGTAGAGGTCATCCGCGGTGATCATGGTGCCGTTCCGGTCGTGAGGACCACTCATGTCACTCTCCATCCCGGTTCTCCCGCCCGTGCTCCTCGATGAGCTCCTGGATTCCCCGTAGGGGCACGCCGACCCAATCGGGGCGGTTGTTCAACTCGTAGCGCAGCTCGTAAGCAGCCTTCTCGACCAACAAGATCTGGAGAAGATGGTCGATCGCCTCTCGACGCCGCGGGATCCAGCGCCCTTCTTGAGCCGTGTCCAAGTAGGCACGCAAGAAAGCCGCGGAGACCCAACGATACCAGGAACGCGCCCACGGTCGTAGTCTGGGCACGTCTTCGGGGCGCACGGTCCCTTGGTGAAGCGCCGTCATGGCCGCGTAGCTGAACGATCGGATCATGCCCGCCACGTCGACGAAGGGAGAGCGCTTCATGCGCCGCTGGCTCAAGGGACGCGCCGGCTCCCCCTCGAAGTCGATAATGACGAAGTCGCGGCCGGTCTGCAGCACTTGGCCCAGGTGGTAATCGCCGTGGACTCGGGTGCGCATGGCACCCAACGGTTCCTCGAGCGCCCTGCGCAGCTGATCGACCAGGGTGCTCTCCTCGTCCAGCACCAACGCGGCAAGAGAGCGATCGTCCTCCGAGAGAACATGCCTGCGCCGGCCCAACACTTCGAAGCTCTGCCGCACCATGCCCCGCACCGACTGGTAGAGCGAGCGCTGGTAGTGCACGGTGAAGGGTTCCGGGGTGAAATCAGTGTTCTCATGCGCCGAGGCCAAGGCGGCATGCAACTCGGCGGTACGGCGTCCGAGCAGCGCGGCGGATTCGAGGTAGCCGGCGAGCAGGTCTTCGACCGGGACCTGATGCGGTTCATAGGCCAGCTCGATCAGAGGCCGCGGCGGGAACATGGTCTGGAGCGAGTCGCCCTCGGTGGTGAGAACGCGCTCGAAGTAGCGGTCGAGCACGTCCAACGTGTACGACCACGCATCGCCTTCGTTGGGCACGAAGGCCTGCAGAACGGCGACCGTAACCGGCTCCCGCCGACCCTGACGATACTCCAGGGAACCGGCCACCGGAGCGATAGAGGTGAAGTCCGTCTGTTCGGTGAGGAAGCGGCCGAGCTCAAGGTCTGGGTTCAGGCCCGGCTCGATGCGGCGAGAGAGCTTCATGATCAGACGATCGTCGTAGGCCACCGAGCTGTTGCTCTGCTCACCTCTCACGAGGCTGGGGAGACGGATCTCTTGCGTGCCTCGCAACGCTTGGAAAGCGTGGGTGCGGACGCCTACCAGCGAGCCTGCCGACCCCTTCAGGCGCCTCCGACGCGCCACTGCGTCGAGCAGGGCATGCGAAAGGGAGACCTCACCGAAGGCATCGAAAAGTAGGCCCTCGGAATCTTCACCTCCCTTTCGGCGGACGGCGAGGGCGGCGAGCACGCTCGATCCGAGGCGTTCGCGCGTGTGCTCGGAGGAGACTGTGTAGGAGAGGGGCAGGACGTAGGTCTCGGGCTCTCCCTCGGTGTAGTCGACCCGCGCCAGCACAAGGACTACTTCAGTCTGCCCGTCGGTGGGTACCGGGATCGTCTCCTCGATGGTCACGCTCATGATAGAGCGGGCCTTGCTCCGGAACCACCGCCGGCTTCTCAGCGCCCCTCCCAACACCCGTTCCAGCTCGGCCCGTTCCTTGCCTTCGAACACCGCCGCCCATGTTCCCTGCACCGTAAGGTTGGGGAGTTCAGAGGCGGCGCCCGCAGCCGTGTCGGTATCCGGCCGAGGCGCCTGTAGCGCCAGCCAGTAGAACGAGTGCGGTCCCAGTGTGAAGACGTAGGCTCCGTCGTGCGGAACCTCGGGGAACGGGGTCCGCCCGAACAGTTCCACCGGCGTCATGCCCGCGAACTGAGAAAGGTCCATCGTCACGTGCTGGACGAAGCGGGAGAGGTTGGCGATCACCACGATCCGTTCGTCCTCCCAGGACCGCACGAAGGCCAGTACCTTGCGGTTATCGGGATACAGGAACTCGATTCCTCCCCGTCCAAAGGCCTGGTACTGCTTGCGCAAGGCTATCAAGCGCTTGACCCACCAGAGCAGCGAGCGCGGGTTGTTCTGCTGCGCCTCGACGTTCACCGCCTCGTAGTGGTACTCGGGGTCGATGATCACCGGCAGGTAGAGGCGCTGCGGGTTGGCCCGCGAGAAGCCGGCGTTACGGTCGCCGCTCCATTGCATGGGGGTGCGCACGCCGTTGCGATCGCCCAGGTAGATGTTGTCGCCCATACCGATCTCGTCACCGTAGTAGAGAACCGGGGTGCCGGGCAGGCTGAACAGCAGGCCGTTCATGAGCTCGATCTGACGGCGGTCGCTGCTGAGCAGAGGCCCCAGGCGATGACGGATGCCTAGGTTGATGCGGGCCCGGGGCTCGTCGGCATACATGCGGTACATGTAGTCGCGGTCCTCGTCGGTGACCATCTCCAGGGTCAGCTCGTCATGGTTGCGCAGAAAGAGCGCCCACTGGGCCGTCTCGGGGATATCGGGAGTCTGCTGCAGGATGTCGATGATGGGGAATCGGTCCTCCTGCCGGATAGCCATGAAGAGTCGCGGCATCACGGGGAAATGAAAGGCCATGGTGGCTTCGTCGCCCTTGCCGAAGTACTCGGCCGCATCCTCCGGCCACTGATTGGCTTCGGCCAGCAAGACCCGGTTCTTGTAGTTCTGATCTACGTGCCGACGCAGGCGCTTCAGGTAGGCGTGCGTCTCAGGCAGGTTCTCGCAGTTCGTACCCTCGCGTTCGTAGAGGTAGGGCACTGCGTCCAGCCGCAGACCGTCGACCCCCATGTCCAGCCAGAAGTCGAGTACGCGGAGCATGGCCCGGCGCACCTGGGGGTTGTCGAAGTTGAGATCGGGCTGGTGATTGTAGAAGCGGTGCCAGTAGTAGGCGCCGGCTATCGGGTCCCAGCTCCAGTTCGAGAGCTCGAAGTCCTTGAAAATCACCCGAGTCTGTTCGTACTTCTCGGGCGTGTTGCTCCATACGTAGAAATCCCGCCACTTGGAGCCCGCCGGCGCCCGCCTCGAACGCTGGAACCAGGGGTGCTGGTCGGACGTGTGGTTGAGGACGAGCTCGGTGATCACTCTGATGCCGTGGCGATGAGCGGCGCGGAGGAAGCGACGGAAGTCCTGAAGGGTGCCGTAGTCGGGGTGCACGTCCATGTAGGTGGCGATGTCGTAGCCGTCGTCCCGCAATGGGGAGGGATAAAAGGGCAAGAGCCAGAGGGCCGTCACGCCGAGGTCGTGGATGTAGTCGAGCTTCTGGGTGAGCCCTTTGAAGTCGCCTATGCCGTCGCCGTCGCTGTCGAACGCCGCGCGCACGTGGAGTTCGTAGATGATGGCATCCTTGTACCACAGGGGGTCCTCGGAGAGCAGGACGGGCTCGACGGTCTTGGGGCGTGGGGTCACTAGGTTCCTTTACAGGTAGTACGAAAAATCCTGCTCGGTGCGTACGTGGCGCCTGACACGGAAGACGTGGGCCGGTTGCGCGTACGGGTCGAGCTCCACATAGTTGTGAGGGCCGCGCCAGAGATAGTGAGCGCCGCCGAGGAGGTCGTGCACCTGGAACGTCTGTTCCGGGTCCAAGCCCAGGGCCCCAAGGTCGAGGTTGACCCAGCCCTGGTGGGTATGGAACGGATCGAGGTTGACCACGACGATGACCACGTTCTCGGCGTCGGGAGTCTGCTTCGAGTAACAGATGAGCTGCTCGTTGTCCACGTGGTGGAACAGCAGCCCCCGGTCGGACTGCAGGGCCGGGTTCTCGCGGCGGGCGCGGTTGACAAGGGCGATGACCGGTCTCAGACTGTCCGGCCGATCGAGATCCCAGCGTCGCACCTGGTACTTCTCTGAATCCAGGTATTCCTCGCTGCCGGGCTCCCGCGGCACGTTCTCGCTCAGCTCGAACGCCGGGCCGTAAATGCCGTAGCTGGCGCCCAGGGTGGCGGCGAGGATCAGCCGGATGGCGAACGCCGGGCGCCCGCCGGTCTGCAGGTATTCGGTGAGGATGTCGGGCGTGTTCGGCCAGAGGTTGGGCCGGAA
>JBBRDB010000035.1:0-17697 GCA_038204345.1 Thermoleophilia bacterium
GACCGGTGTCTTTGTTTGACACCAACCTTGACACCAACCCGGACTAATCGTCGCCAAAGAGCCCCTGCATGGCATCTGCGGCCTCGCGGTCGGCCTCGGGTAAAAGGTGGGTGTACGTGTTCATGGTGAGCGAGACCTGAGAGTGCCCGAGTATCTCCATGACCAGACGCGGGGCACACCCTTGAGCGAAGAGAAGACTCGCGCACCCGTGGCGCAGCCTGTGGAGCGTGACAGAAGGCAGCGTAACCTTCGCCGGTTGGTCGCACTGGTCGCTGCGGCCTTCCACCACGTATCTGTCGGGCTGGTCGGACTCGTCTGCGGTGACGTGGCCTTCGCCGCAAACAGGGCGCCGGGTGAACAGCTCCCGCAGGAAGGGCGAGAATCTGCTGGTCGCGTAGTCCGGGGACACCGGCCGTCCGTCTTCCATCGTGAATACCCAGCCCTCGTCTCTCCATTCCGGCCCCATGGCGAGCCGCCACTCCGCCTGTTTCTTCTTTGCACCAGCGACGGAACGAGCTAGCGCTCTCGACATGACGCTGCTCCGGGGGAGGGGGCGTGGCTCAGGGCGAGTGGAGCGGGGACTGTGGTGCTTCCGCCGTGAAGAATCCCAGCCCACCCGCTCTACTTTCGCCCTTCACTCTTCTAGGATGCGGAGGCGTCGGGTCGCCATCATTGTCTTCTCCCAAA
Source organism: Thermoleophilia bacterium (assembly GCA_038204345.1). Taxonomy (GTDB): domain Bacteria; phylum Actinomycetota; class Thermoleophilia; order RBG-16-64-13; family RBG-16-64-13; genus JAHJSA01. The sequence goes on from JBBRDB010000035.1 coordinate 688, forward strand.
AACAGAGAAACGGTGATCCGGCGCGTACGCATGCTGGGGTGACGTCGGGCTGGGCCGCAAACCTCGTGCCCGGGGGACACGAATGGCTTCGACGACGTACGGGGTGTCGTTCGGGTAGAGTTCGCGCCCAGCACCGGTCAACGCACAGGCGAGGGGGGCCATGGACGCCTACGAAGCAGCTCTTCGCCTACGACTGCAGGACTACAGCTCGCCAGACGGTCTGATGGTATAGTTCACGCCATGAAAATAACCCTCACACAGTTATTACCATGCCGCGAACTATAACGGAACTTGGTCCTCGCGAGGCCGAGTTCCTCGCCACGATGGCCGGCGTGGGGCGGGACGTCTTCACGTTCGAGCAGGCGGCCGGGTTTTGGGGCGGTGGGCAGTATGCCCGCAACTCCTTGGCCCGACTTGAGAGCAAAGGATGGCTCGAACGACTGGAGCGGGGCAGGTATCTGCTCGTTCCGCTCGAGGCGGGGACCGATCGAGACTGGAGCGAGGATCCACTCGTGATCGGCAGCCTCCTCGTGCCCCAGGGCGCGGCGGCCTACTGGACTGCGGCTCGGCACTGGGGGTGGACCACACAGCTGCCTCGCACGCAGTTCTTCCTGACGCCGGCGCGTCGGTTCAAAGCGCTGGTGACGATTCTGGGCGTGCCCTACAGGTTCGTCACGTTGAAGCCCGAGAAGGTATTCGGCATCAGCGAGGAGTGGCGTAGGAGCCTGCGCATTCGGGTGACGGACTCCGAGCGCACGATCGTCGACGTCATGGACCGCCCGGATCTCGCCGGGGGCATGGGCGAGGTCGTGTCCACTTTGGCCCTGGCGTGGCCGCAACTCGACCTTGCGAAGCTCAGTGAGTACGTGGAGCGTTTTGGCAGCGGCACGGTGCCCAAGCGCCTGGGTTTCCTGGCGGAGGCCGCAGCGCTTCCGGGAGCGGACGAGTGGTTCGACTCCTGGCGGTCAAGGATGGGCGCCGGCGTCACCCTGCTCGAACGAGGGGGCCCCCACACAGGGCGGATACTGCGCCGGTGGAACCTACAGGTGAACGCGGGCGGAATCAGCGGAGATGACCGGGGATGATACCCGAGGCCTCCGTCAAGTCCCGCGCCCGCAGACTGGGCGTGGATCCCGGGGTGATTGACCGAGACCATGCGCTCGGGGTTGTGCTGTGGGCGATGTCGCCCGATCTTCCGCGTGCGGGATGGGTGTTCAAGGGCGGCACCTGCCTCCGCAAATGCTACTTCGCCGAGTACCGCTTCTCCGAGGACTTGGACTTCACGGTGGTGGAGCACCTGATCTCCCCCACTGCGCTCGCGCTGGTAGCGAGGGCGGCTCCGAGGGCTGCCGCTGCCGGGGTACGGCTGCTCACGGAAGAGGCAAGGACGATCGTCCAGAACGACGAGTACGGTCATGAGTCCATCGAGATCAAGGTGCCGTATCGCGGGGCTCTGCGCGTGCCGAATCCGGCCAACATCCAGTTTCACGTGAGCGCCGACGAAGACATCGTGTTTCCCGCGGTCAACTGCGCGCTGCTACACGCCTACGACGACGCGGCCGAACTGGGAGCGAGGACCGTCGAATGCTACGCGCTGGAGGAGATCCTCGCGGAGAAGCTGCGCGCGATCGGCGGCCAGCGACACTACGCGATCGCGCGTGACGTCTACGATATCGCGCAACTGGTGCGCCGAGGAACGGACACCGATGCCGCCCTCGAGGCGCTACCGCGCAAGGCCACACGCAAGGCGTTGGCTCTTGATGAGGCCGCCGCCCGGTTCTGCAACCGGCGGGCCGAGTATCGCGCGAGCTGGGAGTCGTCGCTGGCTTACCTGGTGGTCGACCCGCTGGGTTTCGACGAGGCCTTCGAGATTGCGGCCGGGTTGCTGGATCGAGTGAGCGGCTGACGAGGCGGACAATGCCTCTTTCTCCGCGGGCTCGTTCTCGCACTTCGCGGCGGACGTATGTCTTGGACGGCTCGGCCACGCATACGCATGCCTGGCCGCGCCGTTGAGGGATAGTTAGAATTCCGAAGAGTGAAGTTCGGCATTGCTTGCCCGAGAAAGAGCACGGGATCTCGCCCCGGGAGGCCGCGCGCCGGGGAAAGCTCGCATCCACCAATGACCCCTCGATAAGCTCACCGATCCGCATGAGCAGCTGGACAGCCGTCTCTCGGTCGCCGTCGAGAATCGCCTCTGCCTCGGCACGGGCCATGACGTCCGGGTCCGCCGCGGGGGAACAAGACCCTGCTTCCGTGCGGAAAGACAGGATGCCACTACGAGGGTCGGAGCACGGGCTCTTGCAGCCTCAGGGACCAGGGGGGCCTGAACGGTTACTACTAGCGGACAGTGTAGGACTGGTCTAGACGCGACTCATAATCGGCCGGTCGCAGGTTCGAGTCCTGCTGGGCCCATAGAATGGCCTCCAAACGGGGGCGTGTGTCTGTCAAAGCGTGGAGTCCACTTGCGGCCTTGGCCGACGAAAGGGCTACTCTGCCGGATTGGCGGGCGCTCCTTGAGCGAGTTCCTCCTCGGTGGCCTCGCGGACATCGGTGACCTCGACATCGAAGTGCAGAGTCGTGCCGGCCAGAGGGTGGTTTCCGTCGAGAATCGCCTTTTCCTCCGTCAGTTCGACCACCGTCAGGGCTATCTGGCCTTTGGGTGTCTGCGCCGAGACGCGCATGCCGGGCCTCAGCTCCATCTCTTCGGGCAGGTCCTCGCGCGGCACTTCGAACACGGCGTCCGGTTCACGGTCACCGTAGGCTTCTTCGGGGGGGATGGTGACCGAAGCCGTATGGCCGGTTTCCAGACTGTCGAGGGCGCTCTCCAGGGCGGGAATGATGTTGTCATATCCGTGCAGGTACTCCAGAGGTGCGCTCCCCTCGCTCGCGTCGAGAACGCGGCCCTCATCATCTGTGAGGGTGTACTCGATCGTAACGACGTTTCCGCGGACGGCTTTCATGATGAGATCCTTCCGGTGGGGACAGGTACTCGAGGTTATCGAATTCCTCCGTCCGATAACAGGGGGCCGGTTGGTACCCACCTCCCTGTCCGGAGAACGCCCGCTCTCGTATCCGCGATGACCGCCGGAGTCTTGAGGAGCGATGCATGGGACAAACACGGTCCGATCGAGATCACGCTGATTTCGTGGTGTTGCCGGGTGTGCCCCCTACTGTTACGCTGTGGGTGGAGCCGCCAAGGGAGACGCTATGCTCGTCGAGGATCTCGAGAGGAGTATCGAAACGCTCGCCCCTCTTGCGCTTGCGGAGGCCTGGGACAACGTTGGCCTACTGGTCGGTCGCCGCGGCACGGAAGTGCGGAAGGTCCTGGTGGCTCTCGATCTCACTGAGGACGTCGTTGTTGAGGCGGTCACCGGTGACTACCAGGCCATCGTCACCCATCATCCCCTGATCTTTGCACCTCTGAAGCGAGTCACCGACAGAGAGCGCGTGGGCGTCATGGTTTCTCAGCTCATCGCGGCCGACCTCGCCCTTTTCGCAGCCCACACGAACCTGGACGCCGCCCCCGGCGGCTTGAACGATCTGGTAGCACGCGAACTCGGTCTCGCCGATCTATCGCCGCTGGTCCGTACGCCCGCCGGCCTCAAGAAGCTTGTGGGATTCGTGCCGGAGGAAGCCGTCGAGAGGGTCTCGCAGGCGGTATTCGCGTCCGGGGCCGGTCGGATCGGTGAGTACGAGAAGTGTGCGTTCACGTCTAAGGGGGAGGGCACCTTCAAGGCCGGCCAGGGAGCACACCCGGCGATCGGACAGCTGGGCGTGTCGGAGCGCGTCGCCGAAATACGCTTCGAGACGGTGGTCCCGGCTAATCGGGTGGCCGCGGTTGTACAGGCTTACATCGATGCGCACCCGTACGAGGAGCCGGCGCTCGACGTCTACCCCGTGGAGGATGTGCTCAGGACCGGCGGGCAGGGTCGCGTGGGAAAGACGCGCATGCAGGTCTCTCTCCTCTCCTTCGCAGAAACGGCAGCCGAAGTTTTCGGACTGCCCGAGGTGTGCGTCGCCGGAGACGCACACCGGCTTGTCGACGCCGTAGCCGTCGTGACCGGGAGTGGGTCGAACCTCATGGAGACCGCCGCTGGGAGCGCGGACGTCTTGGTCACGGGCGACCTCAAGTACCATGACGCAGAACGTGCCGCGGACCTGGGACTGGCCCTCGTGCTCATTCCGCACGATCATCTGGAGACGTGGGCTATGGCCCGCTGGGCGGAGACTTTGGCGGCACGGATCAACGGCGACGGGGTGCGGGTGGATTTCTCCTCGCAGGGACGTTCTCCGTGGTGCAAGGTCAGGCCCGTTTCCCACGAACAGGAGCCCGACGGTGTCTTTCGACTGTTCGACGTGGAGGAAGCCGGGGGCGACGCCCGCGAGAGGCTTCCCGGCCCCGCCTCCGACGGTGACCCGGAGGGTCTGTTTCTACTCCGCACGGACGGTGCCAGCCGCGGGAATCCCGGTCCTGGGGCCATCGGGGTCGTGCTCGAAGACGAACAGGGCAACGTGCTGGAAGAGATCGGGGTGCGCATCGGCACGGCCACCAACAACCAAGCGGAGTATCAGGCCCTACTCACCGGCCTTGAGACCGCACTCGATAGGGGAGTGGAGCGGCTGCGCATCCTGTCTGATTCCGAGCTGTTGGTGAAGCAGCTGCGGCAGGAGTACAAGGTGAAGAACGAGCAACTCAAGGAGCTGTTCCTGCAGGCTCGCTCTCTGATCCAGCGTTTTGAGCGTGTAGAGATCAAGCACGTCTCACGCGAGCAGAACTCCCGTGCCGATGAACTCGCGAACTTGGCGCTCGACGGCAAGCTCTGACTTCGACGTTCCGGGTTCTTACGCGCCCGAGACACCCGCCGACGCGCGCGCCGCCGAGGGCCTCCGTGCATGTGCCGCGGAGTGTGGCAGGGGGTGGGTGAGGAGTGGGCGAGCGTTTGCATCTCTCGGGGGGCTCGGCTATAATCCTCACCCGCTGGGGACACCCGGCAGGGCCGCAGTGGCCGTGGGATGGAGCGGGCGGATGTAGCTCAGTTGGCTAGAGCGTCTGCTTGCCATGCAGAAGGTCGAGGGTTCGAATCCCTTCATCCGCTCCAACCTCACTGCGGTGACACGGGGCTCGTGAGTCCCGTTTTTTTGTGCGCGAGTGACGAGGCGCCGTGGCCGAGTGGTTTAGGCACGGGTCTGCAAAACCCGCTACACCGGTTCGACTCCGGTCGGCGCCTCCTCCCATTTCCCCGCGCGCGAGTGCGCGCTTCGTTCCGAATTTCTCGGGCAGCCGTCCTTAAGCAAAAGATCTTTTGAAAAGCGTGTAGATTCTGATCGCGCGCATGGTATTTTGTGCCACGAGTCAACAAACGTTGTGCCCGTGCGTATGGGCAAGACCGACGATCGGTTGGAGGTAGCAGTGGTGGTGAAGTTCGTCGTGAGGGCTGTGGTCGTCTCGGTGCTGGTGGCCTTGCTGGGTCTCGGTGTGGGAGCTTCGGTAGCTTCGGCGGCCACTTTTCCGGATGTCGGGGCCTCGGATTGGTTCTACCAGGCCGTGGATGCGCTGAGCGAGGTCGGCGTGATTCAGGGCACCGGCGACGGCACCTTCCGGCCCTACGACACCGTCACCCGGGCTCAGTTCGCCGCCATGATCGTGCGGGCCGTCGCTCCGCCTGCCACCGTCGTCGAGCCATTCGAAGACGTTTACAGCACCGATTGGTTTCAGGGGTATGTGGCCTCCTTGTATGCGGCCGGTCTGGTCTCGGGAACCACCCCCACCACGTTCTCTCCCGGTCTGGGCCTCCCACGGGCGCAGGCGATGACTCTCATTATGCGTGCGCTGGGCTACCAGTTCCAGACGGCGCCGCAGGATGGCATAGTGCTCGACATCGATCCGGCTGAGGTGGACGCCTGGTTGGCGGGGTTCTGGGATCGCGGCGGCATCGCCGGGGTCCATCGCCCCGCTGCTGCGAACGCGGTGCGGCTGGGGATCGTCAAAGGCACCACCGACGGTCGTTTCATGCCGAGTGAGACTTTAACTAGGGCACAGGCGGCGGGCCTCATATACCGAGCCCTCTTTCAACCCCTCACTCCGCTCATCACTTTTCCCGACCCCGTCCCGGCTATTCCGCATGTAACGCTGCAGCAAGGGTCGACCGGCCAGTACGTTGCTCTACTCGAACAGCGCTTGGCGGCGCTCAAGTACGTCGTGGGCGCCATGGACTCCACATTCGACGAAGCTCTGCGTGATGCAGTGCGGGCCTTCCAGAAGGTCGAGGGGTTGCAGCGGGACGGCGTGGTCGGCCCAATGGTCTGGGAGCGGCTGATGCTCACTGCCGCGACTCCGGGACCTCGCAGATCGGAAGCGGGCACTCGGGTGGAGATCGACCTCACCCGGCAGGTGCTGTTCCTCATCTCCAACAATCAGGTCATCCGCATCCTGCCGGTTTCCACCGGGGCTGCGGCCACCCGCACTCCTGCGGGCCACTTCCGCATTTTCAGGAAGTTGCCTTACTGGCGAGAGAGCTCGCTGGGCCTTCTCTACAAGCCCTCCTACTTCTATGGGGGGATCGCCATCCACGGCTCGTATTCGGTGCCGACATACCCGGCCAGTCACGGCTGCGTGCGCATCCCCTACTGGGCGACCGACGCCATGTATCCGCTGCTTCCCGTTGGCATGACGGTGGATGTGTACTACTAGGAGGCGGTTTCGTCGTCGCCGGCACTCACGCGCACGGGCGCGCTATCGCCTTGCCGCGAGGCCGGGCCGGCTGTAGAATCATCACCGGCTTGATCGGGCGATTAGCTCAGGGGGAGAGCGCTTCCTTGACACGGAAGAGGCCACTGGTTCAAATCCAGTATCGCCCATTCGGCTCATGACGCCGCCGATACGACAGAGGGGGCGACGAATTGCAGTCACGGCTGCTGCCGTGGTAGCGCTCATCGCCTTTGGGATTGTGTTCGTGTCCCCGGTTCTCACGCAGCTTGTCGTGCCGGAGAGGACCCCACTTTCCCGGCTACTCGGCACCACCCCTCCGGCGGAGTTGGACTTCCAGGTCCCTGAACCAGTTGGCTTGGTCCGAGATACAGAGAATCTCCAAGTCCTGACATCTCTCCTGGTCACGAAGGAAGCCGTCAGAACGTCACTTGGTCGTCCGGCCAACCTCCCGGGTGATTCTCCTCGCTTCGACTTTGACTATGGATACAAGGGTCCTTCCGTTCGCGTGCTTTCAAATGGCAGCGTCGAGGTTGTGCTCGCCAAGAGTGAGTTCCGTCATAAATCATTGGCCGGCAGTCTCTGGACGAAGTTGGCGGATCGAGAAGAAGACTCCGGCCCCTACGTCTCGTACCTCACGGCCCCAGACCCGAAGGTACTCAGAGTTGTTGAGTCGATATACTCCGGCCTTCGCAGCCAGTGAGGTGACGCCGCGCTAGCGTTCGAAGACCGTCCAGTACGGGTCACCCGGACGCGCCCCTAGACCGGTGCAGCTTCGATCACGCTCCAGGGCATCGACTCGAGTCTCGCAGCAGTCTACCACCGCGGCCTCAGGCATCTTCCTCGTCGCCGGTGTTCACGAATCGATCCGCCTTCGTGGATGTGCGCTCCCTTCGAACGTCCAACACCGACCGGCGGCGGCCGGTTGGTATACTCTCCGGCGGGGCGGCGAGCGGTCTGCCCGGGTGCAACAGCGGCTTCGAGCGAGGACTCATGGATGTAACCCTGCCTGACGGTTCAAAGCTTACGGTTCCGGAGGACGCGACCGCGCTTACGGTGGCGGAGGCCATCGGACCGCGGTTGGCCAAGGCGGCTGTGGCTGCCACAGTGGGGGGGAAGCTCGTCGACCTGTCCACGCGCCTCCACGACGGCGACGAAGTGAGCATCGTGACGCTCGCGTCCGAGGAGGGCCTGGAGGTCTTGCGTCACTCGAGCGCCCACGTGCTCGCGGAGGTGGCGACCCGAGTCTACCCGGGCACCAAGGTCGCCATCGGACCCGCCATCAAAGACGGCTTCTACTACGACTTCGAGTTCCCGGAACCGGTGACCGAGGAGGCTCTTGCCAAGTTCCAGACCGAGATGGAGCGGTCGATCAAGGAGGCGAAGCCCTTCGTGCGCGAGGAGATCTCCCGGGAGCGGGCGCTCGAGCTGTTCGAAGACGAACCGTATAAGGTCGAGCTCATCCGAGACCTACCCGAGGGCGAGACCATCTCGCTCTACCGGCACGGCGACTTCGTCGATCTATGTCGGGGTCCGCACCTTCCCGACACGGGACGCATCCCGTCTGTACGGGCCCTGTCGATCGCCGGCGCCTACTGGCGCGGCGACTCCGCCAACACTATGCTCACGCGCGTCTACGGCACCTCGTTTCCGTCGAGGAAAGAGCTGGAAGCCCACCTCGAGAGGTTGGAGATGGCGCGCCAGCGCGATCACCGCAAGCTCGGTCGCGAACTCGACCTCTTCAGCTTCCACGACGAGGGTCCCGGCTTCCCCTTCTTCCACCCTAAGGGCATGCGGGTGATCAACGCGCTGCTCGAGTATTGGCGCGCCGAGCATAGGGCGGCCGGCTACGAAGAGATAAAGACCCCCATCATTCTCGACCGCGCGCTGTGGGAGCAGTCCGGGCACTGGGACAACTACAAAGACAACATGTACTTCACCCGCATCGACGAGGCCGACTACGCGGTGAAACCGATGAACTGCCCGGGGGGCATCCTGATCTACAGCTCCGAGCAGCACTCGTATCGGGAGTTCCCCCTCAGGATGGCCGAACTGGGTCTGGTGCATCGCCACGAGCTCTCCGGGGTACTCCACGGCCTGTTCCGCGTGCGCACATTCACCCAAGACGACGCTCACATCTACTGTCTTCCCGAGCAGATCGAGGACGAGGTGGTGGGAGTCATCGAACTCACCCGCGCTATCTACCGTACGTTCGGCTTTCACAAAGTGCATCTCGAACTGTCCACGCGGCCGGAGAAGTCCATCGGCACCGCGGAGATGTGGCAGACCGCGGAGAAGGCTTTGGCCGGGGCGCTGGATCGGGTCGGTCTGGACTATCAACTCAACCCGGGCGACGGTGCGTTCTATGGCCCCAAGATCGACTTTCACATCGAGGATGTCATGGGCCGCACCTGGCAGTGTGCCACCTGCCAGCTGGACTACGGCATGCCGGAGCGGTTCGGTCTGGAGTATGTGGGCGAGGACAATCAGCGTCACCGACCTGTGATGATCCATCGCACGGTGCTGGGCAGCATCGAGCGTTTCTTGGGCATACTCATCGAGCACTACGGTGGGGCTTTCCCCGCGTGGTTGGCGCCGGTGCAAGCTGTGGTCATCCCCGTGGCCGATCGTCATAACGACTACGGCCGCTCGATCGCGTCGGATCTCGCGGCTGCGGGGCTTCGGGTGCAGGTGGACGACCGCACAGAGTCCATGGGACGCAAGATCCGTGACAACGAAGTCCTCAAAGTCCCCTTCATGTTGGTCGTGGGCGACCGAGAAGTGCAGGGTGGCACGGTATCGTTGCGGTCCCACGTCGACGGAGATCTTGGGGCTCGTGCGCGGTCCGTGGTGGTCGATGAGCTCGTCGTCCAGTCCATGATGCCGGCCATCGCGGCGGCGGACGCCCGGTAACGCTCTGGAGAGCAGTGGCAGACGGCTTGAGAAGCCGCCTGCATTGGTCTATACTCCCGCCTGCACACTAAGTGGAAGCCACCCTTCCCACCTACCGCCATGTACGGCGTCGGGTCCAACAGGAGAATGCGCGAGTCGGCACCAGAGTGGAGTCGGGCTCATGCGCATCTGTATCCGCCGGCGGCGGACGTGGAGCGGTGGTCTGTGGCTGCCGCTTTTTCTGTGCATGTGAATGTAGATCGATCCGGCACAGCCGGGGAGGTGTTGAGCAACATAGCCGAGACTACTCGAATCAATGATCGGATACGCGCCGAATCGGTACGGCTCATAGGCCCCGAGGGCGAGCAGGTAGGCATCGTCAGCCTACGTGAAGCTACGGAATACGCCGATCGTCTGAACCTTGACCTGGTGGAAGTGGCCCCCATGGCCAACCCGCCGGTGTGCAAGGTCATGGACTACGGAAAGTACCGTTACGAGCAGGAGCAGAAAGCCAAAGAGGCTCGCAAGCGACAGACGACCATCAGCATCAAGGAGATCAAGCTGCGGCCCAAGATCGACGACCACGACTTCGCTACGAAGAAGGGGCACGTCGAACGATTCCTCAAGAAGGGCGACAAGGTGAAGCTCACCATCATGTTCCGGGGACGGGAGTTGGTGCATCCACATCTGGGTGAGCGGCTCCTGCGGAGGATGGCGGAAGAGTTGCAGGAGTTGGGAGACGTCGAGAGCCAGCCCAACCTTGACGGCCGCAACATGGTGATGATGCTCGCGCCTAAGAAGCGCTGACCGGACGCGGTTCCGCGACCATCTTGATACGACCTCTGCAGTCGGCCTGATTGGCCGGGTGCTACCTGGGTGCTCGTAGCGGGCGCCCGCGGCGGATTGTAGAAGCGACCGACACTAGGGATGCCGATGAAGACGAAGATGAAGACTCACAAGGGCATGAAGAAGCGGGTGAAGCGCACGGCGACGGGCAAACTCATGCATCGCCACGCTTTTTCCAGCCACCTCCTCACGAAGAAGCCGAGCAAGCGCAAGAGGAAGTTCCGTAAGGACATTGCGGTGGACGCCCACAACCTGGGTCATTGCCGCGACCTCCTTGGGATCTAGGAGGGCTGAGCGATGGCACGCATAAAACGCAGCGTCAATGCGAAGAAGAAGCGTCGCAAGGCACTGGACGAAGCCAAGGGATACTGGGGCCTCAAGAGCGTCAGCTATCGCCAGGCGAAAGAGCAGCTTCTGAAGTCGTACACCTACGCCTATCGCGACCGCAAGGCGCGCAAGCGTGAGTTCCGGAAGTTGTGGATCAGCCGCATCAACGCGGGTGCCCGCCAGCACGGCATGAGCTATAACCAGTTCATCCACGGTCTCAAGCAGGCCAACATCGATCTGAACCGAAAGATGCTCGCGGACCTCGCAGTGAGAGAACCTCAGGTATTCGCCGAGATCGCCAGTAAAGCCAAGGCGGCGCTGACCGCCTAGCAACAGGCCGCGAACGGCGGTAGCGAGGCCGGGTCGATCCATGCACACGAGGCTGTCGCCTCCCCAAGTGGTCCTCCTTAGCTTCGCTGCCGCCATCCTCGTCGGCTCCGCGGTCCTTTCGTTGCCCGGCATGACGGTGATGCCGGGATCCCTCGCGTACATCGACGCGCTCTTCACGGCCGCGTCGGCCGTCTGCGTCACCGGCCTCATCACGGTCGACACGGCCACGGTGTTCACTCCACTGGGCAAGGCGGCGATAGCCGTGTTGATCCAACTTGGCGGCCTGGGCATCATGACCGCGGCGACGATGCTGTTCCTTCTTTCGGGACGACGCATCGGCCTTCAGAGCAGATTGGTGATCCAGGAAGCCCTTGGGCAGCTCAGACTCGCGGGAGTCGTCCGCTTGGTACTGGCGATCCTGCTGATGACCCTTGTCTTCGAGGGCACCGGCGCCTTGGTCCTCGCGGCCGATTTCTTTCTGCATCACGACTACGCCCCCACGCGCGCCCTCGCGTACGGGGTGTTCCATTCCGTGAGCGCCTTCAACAACGCGGGCTTTGCACTGTTCACGAACAATCTCGAGGGATTCAGGGACGACTGGATCGTCACCCTGACGATAGCCATTCTGATCATTGGGGGCGGGCTCGGGTTTCCGGTGATCCTCGAGCTCAGCCGCCGCCACAAGGGCGGTTTCCATCTGCTTCAGACCAAGATGGTGCTTCTCGTGACTGCCGGACTCCTTGCGGCGGGGACTCTGATCTTCCTGGTCTTGGAGTGGTCGTCGCCGGTGATGGCGGGTCTCGGCGCCCCGGAAAGGGTCCTCGTGTCCTTCTTCCACGCGGTGACGCCCAGGACAGCCGGGTTCAACACGGTCCCGCTCACCGCACTCGCCCCCGGAACCATCTTCCTGTTCATCGTCCTCATGTTCATCGGGGCGTCCCCTCAGTCTACGGGGGGCGGTATTAAGACCACCACGTTCGGGATCATCCTGGCGTCAATCTGGGCCACGTTCCGCGGGTCGGTGGATACGGAGTTCGGTAGCCGAAGGATCGGTCAGGGACAAGTGACGAGGGCGCTCACGCTGGCGGGTACGTCGGCGGCATTCGTAGTGATCATGACCCTCGTATTACTCGACACCGGTCAGGACATCCCCTTGGACATGGGCCTGTTCGAGGTGGTATCGGCCTTTGGCACCGTGGGCCTGTCCCTGGGGCTCACCGCTAAACTCACTGTCGCGGGGAAACTCATCATCATCCTGACGATGTACGCGGGGCGGGTGGGTCCGCTGACCGTCGGGGCAGCGTTGATCTCCCGGCGCCATGCTCTGCCGCGACGGCTGCCGGAGGAACGGCTGCCCACAGCCTGAGACGGCACTGTGGCGCGCCGGCACCCGACGTCTCATCACGGCAAAACGAGAGGAGCTATCGATTGATCCGCGAGATAGCCGGAAGGCACAACGACAGCATCAAGCTGGCTCAGAAGCTGCAGAAGAAGCGGCACCGCCGAGATAAGGGGCTATTCGTATGCGAGGGCTTCGACCTTCTCGAAGCGGCTCTGCGGGCGGGTGAACTGCCGGTGGAGGTGCTCGTGCGGGCCGACCTCTTGGATCGGTTGCCGGCCGAGGTCCTCCGGGAGGCCGAAGAGGACGAACTCGATATCGGGGTGTGCGACCAGGAGGTCCTCGCGTCCGCCAGCGCGCTCGGCGGAGCCGCAGACGTCGTATGCGTGTTCGAGGCGGTGGAGTGGTCGCTTGGAGACCTGGCGTTGGGCAACGGGATCACCGTCTTCATAGCCGGCGTTGGTGATCCGGGCAATGTGGGGACGATCGTCCGCAGCGCGGTGGCGTTCGGTGCCGTGGGTGTGGTCTGCAGCCCGGGCACGGCCGACCCCTACAGCCCGAAGGCCCTCCGAGCCGGCATGGGGGCTCAATTCCTCACGCGAGTGGTGGTGGATGTCACTCCCGGCGACATGGCCGCCAAGGTGGAGGCTGAGGGACGCCGGGGCTCGGTGATGCCGGAAATGGTGGTTGCAGATCTTCAGGGTGACGTGCGGGCGCAAGATCTCTCGGTTCCTGGGCCACTCGTGCTCGTGCTGGGGGCCGAGCGGGGCGACCTCCCCGAGTTCGCGGTGCCCACGAAGCGCGTGGTCATACCGCAGGCGGGGTTCGATTCCCTGAACGTGGCGATGGCGGGAACCATACTGCTCTACGAACTAACCCGGGGTCGCCTTGGCAAAGGCGTCGGGGGTCTGTTAGCGTAGTCGCTCACCGAAGGGAGGCACCATTCCAGCGAACGACAGCATCCTGGCACAGCTCGAGCGCGACGACCTGCGCTCCATCTACATCGACGGCGTGAAAGCAGTGGAGTCGGCCCCCGATGCGGGCGCGCTGGAAGAGGTCCGGGTCCGGTTCCTTGGCCGCAGGGCCGACCTGACGCAGTTGCTCCGCAGCATCCCTCAGTTGCCCGCCGAGGAGCGCCCCGGGGTCGGCCGCTACGGCAACATGATCAAGCGTGAGTTGGAGAAGGTCCTCGAGGAGCGGCAGAGCACGCTGGAGGCCCAGGAACTGGTTGCTTCCCTCGAGCGCGACGCAGTCGACGTGACCCTCCCTGGATCGTCCATCCCGCTCGGTCACCTTCATCTGATCACGTCCACCCAGAGGGAGATCGAGGACATCTTCATCTCGATGGGCTACGAGGTGGTCGAGGGTCCGGAGGTCGAGACCGACTACTACAACTTCGAAGCCCTCAACCATCCGGCCGATCACCCAGCGCGATCACTGCACGACACCTTCTTCGTGAGCGACGACATACTGCTGCGCACCCACACGTCACCGGTACAGGTGCGGACGATGGAACAGCGACGCCCGCCTGTGTACATCATCGCGCCGGGAAAAGCGTATCGTCGCGATTCCGACGCCACCCACACACCCATGTTCCACCAGGTGGAGGGCCTGGTCGTCGATCGTGGCATCACTCTGGCCGACCTCAAAGGCACGCTCGAGGTGTTCGCGCGAGCCATGTTCGGGGCCGAACGGCGGATACGTCTGCGGCCACACTTCTTCCCCTTTACTGAACCTTCGGTCGAGGTGGATGTCTCGTGCATGATGTGCGACGGCGCCGGATGCCGCCTATGCAAACGCAGCGGCTGGCTCGAGATCTTGGGCGCCGGCATGGTCGACCCGAACGTCTTCGGGTTCGTGGGATACGACGCTGAGGAGTTCACCGGCTTCGCTTTCGGCATGGGCATCGAGCGAATCGCCATGCTCAAGCACGGCGTCACCGATCTGCGGCTGTTCTACGAGAACGACCTGCGGTTCGTCCGCCAATTCTAGCCGGGACCCTACACCGCCGGGCGCCGTCAAGGCGCACACAGAATGCGACGATCATCATGCTGAGGATGGAGCGACAATGAAGGCCCCTCTCTTGTGGTTACGGGATTACGTCACCATAGATCTGCCGGTGGATGAGTTGGCTTCGCGCTTGGCCCTCACCGGGACCGAGGTGGAGCGGGTCGCCGCGGTAGGGGTTCCCGCGGACGAAGACATCATCGAGCGCTTCGTCGTGGGCAAGGTGCTCGCGTGCGAGAAGCACCCTGACGCCGACAAGCTTTCTGTCTGCATGGTGGATGTTGGCGAGGAGGCGCCACGCACTATCGTGTGCGGCGCGCCCAACGTCGCCGCCGGCCAGACTGTAGCGGTGAGTCTTCCCGGCGCGATCCTGGCCAACGGCATGTCCATCGGCGAAGCCAAGCTGCGGGGGGTGGCCTCCTCGGGAATGATCATGTCCGAGGCGGAACTTGGCTTCGAGCAGAAGAGCGCGGGCATAGTCGTCTTGCCCGACGACTGGGAGGCGGGGGAGTTCTTGGCGGATCGACTTCCCATCAGCGAGCACGTTCTCGAGGTGGAGGTCACGCCCAATCGGCCCGATTGCCTCTCCATCCGAGGGTTGGCGCGCGAGATCGCCGCGATCACCGAGGCAGCATTCAGCGAGGAGGCCGAGTTCTCGTTCCCGATGGGGGAGAGTCGCATCGAGGACGAGGTTACGGTAGAGGTGTGGGACCCCGACTTGTGTCCGCGCTACGCCGCCCGCGTGATCCACGGCGTGACGGTGGGACCCTCGCCCTCGTGGCTCAAGGCACGCATAGCCCACGCCGGGATGCGACCGGTCAACAACGTCGTCGATGTCACCAACTACGTCATGTGGACGGTGGGCCAGCCCCTGCACGCCTTCGATCTCTCAACGATCGAAGGCGGAGGAGTCATCGCTCGGCGCGCAAAGGCCGGCGAGAACATCGTGACGTTGGATGGTTCGGAGCGCGAACTCACTCCCGAGATGCTGGTCATCGCCGACAAGGTCAAGCCTTCTGTCGTCGCCGGCATCATGGGCAGCGTCGAGAGCGAGATAACCGACGCCACCACTGATCTGTTTCTTGAAGCGGCCACCTTCCACGGCCCGTCGATCATGCGCACTTCGGGAGCTCTTGGGCTCCGCAGCGAGTCGTCCACGCGCTTCGAGAAGGGGCTGGATCGGAATCTCGTAGGCATGGCGCTCGACATGGCCTGTGCGATGATCACGGAGATATGTGGCGGTAGTGTTTCACAGGGCACGTTGGACGTCCTGGCGGCCGAGACGCAGCCGTGGATCCTCACCCTCCGCCCTCACCGGGTAGTCGAGATCCTGGGTGCAGAAGTGCCCACGTCCGAGATCGAGACGATCCTCGGAGCTCTGGGGTGCGATGTGAACGAGGATCCTCAGGACGATCAGCGGCTGCTTGTGACCGTACCCACGTTCCGCCCGGATCTCGAGCGCGAGATCGACCTAGTGGAAGAAGTGGCCCGCATACACGGTCTCGACCAACTGCCCTCCACCTTGCCGCCCCGCACCGAAGGTCGGGGCGGGCTGACCGGTGCCCAGAAGGCCCGGCGTCACGTGGGCGACGTTCTCGTGGGGGCCGGCCTGGATGAGGTCGTGACCTACTCCTTCGTAGAACCGGGGTGGTTCGATCGCCTCCTCCTCACCCAAGAGGACCCTCGGCACGACCCCATACCTCTGGCCAATCCGCTCAGCCAAGACCAGTCGGTGATGCGCACGATGCTCCTTCCCGGCCTGTTGGCCGCCGCTGCGAGGAATGTGTCTGTGCGCGAGGACCGGGTGCATGTGTTCGAGATCGGCAGGACGTTCCACCGAGCCGGCGAAGGTCTGCCCAAGGAGCGCCAGAGGGTCGGGATACTGGTGGCTGGATCCTGGGAAACGGGCTCGTGGAACGCGACTGGTATCCCTGCAGACTTCTTCTTGGCCAAGGGGCTGGTGGAGAGGGTCCTGAAGTCGCTGGGGATAAAGGGAACCTTCAAGGCGGCGCGCGAGTCGTTTCTCCACCCCGGCCGCGCGGCGGTGGTGAGTCTGGACTCGGTAGAGTTGGGCTGGGTGGGCGAAGTGCATCCGCTGGTACTGAGGTCTTTCGACCTTCTCGGTCCTGTCCTTGCGGCGGAACTCGACCTGGACTCCATTCTCGAGTCGCGCACGGGCGTGGCGGTGTTCGAGGACTTACTCACCTATCCGGCGCTGCAGCAGGATCTGGCACTCGTGGTGGCAGCCGACATGCCGGCCGCGGACGTGGTGGCCGCCGTAAGAGGTGCCGGGGGGGAGTTACTCGGCGAGGTGCAGGTGTTCGACGTGTACCGCGGGTCTCAGGTGGGGGAAGGTAGGAAGAGTCTGGCTCTCCGTCTCACCTTCCGCTCTGCGGACGGCACGCTGCAAGAGGCCGACGTGAACGAACTTCGAGGAGTGATGCTCGGAGAGTTGCGCGAATCGATAGGGGCCGAGCTCCGCGCGTAGAGCTTCGGCCGCCTCAAGCCGGGGCGGCGTTCCCCCATGGGGGCCAGACGCCGGGCCCCATGTTCTCCGTACCAC
>JBBRDB010000036.1:0-17648 GCA_038204345.1 Thermoleophilia bacterium
CGCGCCGGGGGGTCCGCTGCGCGGCGTGTGTCGGGGGGGTGTGTTTCTTTGACGCGGCGGCCGGGGCCCCCGCCTGGCGCGGGGCCCACGTCCGCACAGGTTGCTACTGAGCGGGATACATGGCGTTGTATTTGTCTGACAGTTCTTTGACGGAGGCGATGATGGCGGCTCCGTCAAGACCCTTGCCGTCGAGGACTTTCTGGTAGTCGTCGAAGATCGGGGCCAGCTTCTCTTTCCACGTGGCCTGCTCTGCGTCGCTGAGTTCGATTATCTCGATCTTCTTGGCAGCCATGGCGGCGTCAAGAGCTTCCTTGTTGAGGTCGTCGAACAGGCCGAGAGCCACGTCGTTGTAGTACTTCTCGCTGATGGTGGTGATGGCTTCCTGGTATGGCGCGGGAAGAGAATCGAACTTGTCTTTGTTCATGTTCATGAAGAAGTAGTTCACGTACAGGAAGGGCGTATCGGTGATGTAGTCGGTGACATCGGCAAGTTTGAAGCCCGTCATGGCTTCGTACGGACCGATGACGCCCTTGATGACGCCGCGCGATTGAGCCTCATAGACCTCGGGCATCGGCAGGACCACTGGGGTGGCGCCGAGCAGTTTGAGTCCGTCGCCCCGCGGCCCGGCGGTGGCGCCCAGTTCGAGGCCCTTCATGTCGGCGAGCGTGCGCACCGGCACCTTCATCAGCATCTCTCCAGGGCCGGTAGCGAAGCTCATGAGCACCTTCGTGTCACTGATCTCGGCTTCCCCGTACTTCTGGAGGCCTTCGGTAATAGCGGCACCGGACGACTTGGCTGTTGTCCAGCTGATGCCCGGTAGCAGGAAGGCCTCTACCACCGGGAAGCGGCCGGCGTTGTAGCCGTACACCGAGATGCCCATGTCGGCTACGCCGTTGACCACGCCTTCATAGACTTCTGGGCCTTTCAGCAGAGTGCCGCCGGGGTAGCTGACAAGCTTGACCTTGCCGTTCGTGGCGTCGCTGATCTCTTGGGCCATCGGGTCGATCAGCCTGGTCTGGACGGCGTGACCCGCCGGCCAGATGTGGGCGATGCTCAGCTCATAGACGGTGTCGTCCAGTGGAGCGCCGCTCGTAGTGGTTGCGCCTGAGGCGGCTGCAGTGGTGGTCGTGTCGCCGGCGGCCGTGGTGGTGGTCGTGCCGCCGCCGCAGCCAACAAGGATGGTGAACGAGAGTAGCAGAGCTACTCCCACCAGAACGAACATGGACCTGCGCATGGATATCACTAGGTTCCCCCTAAGTCGTGTGGGCCGTCTGGCCGGGCTTCTTGTCGCATTCCGTCCGACTACTCAGCACGGATCATTTCATACACACCCCCGAAACCGTACAGGAACGCATGGTCTAGCAGCGCCTCAGAGTCTCTTTGGTGTCGCACTCCTTGGCCAGTTCGACAACGCCTCCGGCTCCGTATCTGTTCACCTTGAGTCCCCCAGGCATGCGGGGGAATTCAGTGAGGATTACCATCTCGTCAGGTAACTTGAAATCGGCCATCCGGCCTCTGATTTGATCTCTGATATCGGCCAGCGTGAGGTCCTCGGCATTGGAATCGAGGATCACGCAGGCACAGATGGATTCTCCCAGAACCGGGTTCGGGGTGCCCACCACGCATGCTTCGGCTATGGAAGGGTGCTGAACCAGCACGGCCTCGATCTCTGAAGGGATCACCTTGAAGCCCCCACGGTTGATGCAGTCCTTGATGCGCCCCAAGATGCTGAAAAGGTTGTCTTCGTCGCGCATGGCCAAGTCGCCCGTGTGAAGCCAGCCATCTCTGATCTGATTGGCGGTTTCTTCCGGATTGTTCCAGTAACCCTCAGTCACATGCCAACCGCGAAGCACCAACTCTCCCGACTCTCCGGCCGGCAGTTCTTCCCCGGTGACCGGGTCGACGATCTTGGCCTCGGTCCCTATGAGGGGGTAGCCTATGGAGCGCTCCCTGACGCCCAGCGGCGAAGGATAGGGAAGGATGATCGAGAGCCCCGGGCCCACCTCCGACGATCCGAGGAAAGAGGCGATGTGGATACCCATCTCGCGCTCCACCTTGGTGATAAGGCCCGCTGGGGCGATCTGGCCCGCGATGAGTCCGGCTCTCAAACTAGACAGGTCGTACTGTTCGCGCGCCTGGCTGCCGAGCTCCATGATGTAGTGGGCCGGCGACCCCAGCTGGAGCGTGACCCGTTCCTTCTCGATGAGCGCGAAGGCCCGCTCAGCTGAGAAGCGGTCGAGTATGACGAGGGTCGCGCCCAGGAGGAAGGGCTGCACCAGCAGGGCTCCGCATCCGTAGGAGTGGCTCATAGGGAGGATCCCGATGAACACGTCGTCCTCGGTGGCGTTCACTCCGAGCGAATATGAGAACCCGGCGCGTACGGTCTGCGACTGCCGGATCATCGCTCCCTTGGGGCGGGCCGTGGTGCCCGAGGTGTAGATCAGCATAGACAGATCGTCGGGGGAGACTGCGTCTTGCGACGTACCGAGGTCGTCCGTGGCGTCTACGTTGTCCGCGTCGTCCGCGGTGTCCGTGGTGTCCGCGTCGGCCGCGTCGGCCGCAGAGAGCACCTGCGCGTACGTAGTCACTCGCTGGTCGTTCGAGGCGAAGCCTTCGGCCGGGCGCGCTACGACGATGGTGCGCAGCTCTGAGAGTCCCTCGAGCGAGAGTGCGGCGGAGAGGCAGCCGTAGCCCTGCCACTCCTCAAAGAGACAGAGGGCCTGCGCGCCCGAGTTCTCCAGGATGAACCGGAGTTCATGCTCGCGATAGTTGGGGTTGACCCAGGCGATGACCACGCCGAGCTTCTGCAGCGCGTAGAAGAGAGTGACCAGCTCCGTCGAGTTAGGCAGGTAGACAGCCGCGACGCTGCCTTTGGCGAGTCCCAGCCTCGAGAGGCCCCGCGCGAGACGCGTGGCTTCCTCGCGCAACTCGCGGTAGGTGAGTCGGACGTCCCCATCCACGACCGCGACCTTGTCTGGAATGCGGTCGGCCGTCGCACTGAATGCCTGCCATACCGTCGAGCGGCTGAATTCTTCGTAGATTTTAGTCAGTTCGCTGGCGATGGGACTACCCCGCTTTCTGGGATCCGGCCTCCTCCCGCTTGTCCTTGAGCGCGCGCCACACCTTCTCGTAACCCAGAGGAAGGCTGTTGACGCTCACGCCCATCGCGTCGAAGATGGCATTGCGGAGGCAGCCCATGGTGGGCAGCGTCGCGCCCTCGCCCACTTCTTTGACACCCCAGGGCCCTGCCGGCTCGTAAGAATCTACCAGGGACGAGTGGATTCGGGGCATGTCGAGCGCGGTGGGCAGCCTATACTCCGAGAGGTTCGGGTTAAGGATCCGGCCCTTGTCGTCGAACTTGACCTCTTCCCAGATGGATTCACCCATCCCCATGAAGAGAGCGCCGTGCACCTGAGCGTGGAGTAGTGAGGGATTGATCACCGTGCCGCAGTCGTGCACGTCCCATACGTCGAGGACGGTGACCTCTCCGGTCTCCTCGTCGATCTGCACTTCCGACACCTGCGCGGCGAAGCTGTAGGCGGGCGAAGTGCCCACAGGGGCTCCCTTGAACGTGCCGCCCAGCTTCGGGGGAGTGTAGGAGCCCTTCCCCACCAATGGGCCGCGCGTCACGAAGTGACGCCGCGCCACGTCGGCGAAGGGCATGGTCACGTTCGGGTCGGCGGGTGAGAACACCACGCCGCTACGCACATCGAGGTCGGACACGGGGAAATCGAGTTCCTCGGCCGCTACTTCCAGGAGCTGCTTCTTTACCTCCTCGCCCGCCTGCTTCACTGCCGCACCCGACATGAGCGTCTGGCGGCTGGCGTAGGCACCGAAGTCATGAGGTGTGGTCTCGGTGTCGGCGGCCACGATCTTCATCTGCTCGTAGGTATAGCCCATCGCCTCCGCCGCCATCTGGCAGAGGATGGTGTCGGAGCCCTGACCGATGTCAACCGCGCCCGTGTAGAGTGTGGCGGAGGTCCCGTCCTCACCCACTTTGATCATGGCCGCCGCGTGCGGCAGGTCGGTGCGGTAGATGGGATACCCGGCCCCGGTGACGAAGCTGCCCGTGGCGACCCCGATACCACGGCCTTTGGGCAACTTGCCCTTCTTCTCGTCCCACCCGGACAGCACGCGGGCCTGCTCCAGGCAGGCTTTCATCTCGCAGGAGTTCACAGCGAACTCGTTGGGTGTGACCGTGTTCGGCCGCCGCGCGTTCAGTATGCGGATGTCCATTGGGTCGATACCGAGGTGCTTCGCGATGTTGTCGAGATGCGCCTCGAACGCATAGCGAGGTTGAGGCGCCCCGTGCCCCCGCTGTGCCCCGCACGCCGGGAGGTTGGTGTACACGCGGAACATGTCGAAGCGGAAGTGATCGAACTCGTAGGTGAGCGTGAGCATTGCGCCGGCGTAGTAGGCGGTGGCGATACCCAGCGAGGTGTATGCCCCACCGTCCATGATGAAGTCGGCGTGTACCCCCAGTATCTTGCCCTTCTCGTCGACCCCGGTTGTGAGGGTCATGTACTGGCGGTGACGTCCGCGGTTGTGGGCGAACATCTCTGCGCGATCGTAGAACATCTTCACCGGCCGACCGGTGATCTTGGCAAGTACCGCGCCGCCGAACTCCAGGCCGGTGGGTTCGAGTTTGCCGCCGAAACCGCCGCCCACATAAGTCTTCAGCACGCGTACGTTACCCATGGGAAGACCGAACTCGCGTGCGATGTAGTACTGGAAGTAGTGCGGCGACTGCGTGCTCGAGTACACCGTGAGCTTGTCGCCGTCCCACATGGAAGTGGCCGTGTGTGGTTCGATGGGAGTCTGGTAGGTGCGGTTGCCCACGAAGGTATCGGTGCGCACGTAGTGGGCCGCACGAAAGGCTTCCTCGATGTCGCCGAAGTCCTGGTGGATCTCGGCGTTGATGTTGCGCTCGAACTCGGGGTGGATCTGGGGCTGGTCTTCGTCCCTGGCGCGGAGGGGATCGAGCACCGCGGGCAGCACCTCGTACTCCACTTTGATGGCTGCCAGCGCTTTATAGCAGGTCTCTTCGTCGATGCAGGCGACCGCGGCCACCTTGTCACCCACGAACTTGACGGTATCGATGCAGAAGATGTTCTCGTCCCAACGCGCCGGGCTGATGCCGTACTTCAAAGTAGGGGCGTCCTTGTGCGTGACCACTGCTTTCACGCCGGGGATCTTCTCCGCCTCCGAGGTGTCGATGGAGAGGATGCGTGCGTGCGCGTGCGGGCTCGTCAGGATCTTGCCGAACAGCATATTGGGGAACTTGAGGTCGGCGGTATAGCGCGCCGCTCCGGTGATCTTGTCGCGTCCGTCGATCTTCGGGACGCTCTTGCCTATAACGGCGTAGTTCTGGGTCTCTGTGCCGCTCATCGAGCCTCCTCCTCGGCCACCGCGAGAACGGCCTTCACGATGTTGACGTACCCCGTACACCGGCATAGGTTCCCGCCGATGGCCTTTCGCACTTCGTGCTCACTGGGGTTCGGGTTCCTGGTGAGTAAGGCTTTTGCCGACATGATCATCCCGGGCGAGCAGTACCCGCACTGCACAGCGGCGTTGTCCAAGAAGGACTTCTGAAGCCGGTCGAGTTCGCCGTGCTGAGCCACGCCCTCGATAGTGGTTATCTCGCAGCCGTCTGCTTCCGCCGCCAGCACCAGGCACGCATCCACCGGCTTACCGTCGAGAAGTATGGTGCACGAGCCGCAGTCTCCAGTCTCGCAGCCCTTCTTCGTGCCGGTAAGATCGAGTTCATCACGCAGCACGTTCACGAGCAGGGTGTTTCCCTTGATCACAACGGTGTGCGGATCGCCGTTGACCATGAGGTCCACGATGTATCGCTGTACCCCTTGTTTGTCGGTGATGGTTCCCATCAGAGGTGCTCCCCTTGTCTGCGGTACGCGTCTTCGGATGGCAGGGCGCGGCTCATACGTGACCCTCGGTGATGGCCTTGCGCAGAGCGCGGCCGGTGAGCACCCGCACGAGGTCAAGCCGATATTCGGCCGTTCCGCGGATATCATCGATGGGCAATGCGCAGCAGGCCGCCGCTTCTCCCGCTTCGGTGAGGAGTTCGTCGCTCCAGGTCTTGCCCCTGAGCAGGTCTTCGGCGTCGTGGGCGCGGACCGGGACGCGGAACACCGCGCCCAGACAGATGCGCGAATCGACGATGACGTCACCGTCCATGGTCACGGCCGCTGCCACTCCGGTGACGGCGAGTGCGCCCGAGCGTCGCAACCCGAACTTGATGTAGGTGCTACCGGTGGTGTCCTGCTCGGGGATCACGATCTCGGTGAGGATCTCGTCCTCCGGGTCGATGACGCAGCAGGAAGGTCCTGTGAAGAAACTGTCCAGCGGCACGGTGCGGCTCACCTTAGAGCCCACGAGCGTGATGTCGGCACCCAGTGCTATCAGGATGGGCGGTAGGTCGGCCGAGGGGATGGCGTTGACGAGATTACCAGCGACCGTACCCCGATTGCGGATCTGGTTGTTGGCCATCTGGTGGGCGGCTTCGGAGATCGAGAGGAAGTGCTCGTGGAGGACCGGCGAGTCTACCAGGTCGTTGTGGGTGGCGCGCCCGCCGATGACCACCCCCTTGCCCGACACGTACTCGATCTTCTTGAGCTCATCGAGAGCCTTCAGTGAGACGAGCGCTTCCGGAGCCAGCAACCCGCTCTTCATCTTGACGAGCAGGTCGGTGCCGCCGGCCAATACCTTGGCGCGGGGCCCGAGATTCCTCAATAGATCGCACGCTTCCTGCAGGTCGCTGGGCGCGTAGTAGTCAAAATCGGGTAAGAACACGAATCACCCCCGGATGCTCCCTCGCCGTGGAGTGCGAGTTCGCGAAGCGTTAACTGACCGACCAACTAGCGGGCTGTACTATAACATCGCTCGGAGCCTCCGGCCAGCCAAAACCGGGCCGCAGCGAACGCGGGGCATCCCCGCGCAGGCGGTGGTAGTCTCACCTGATGAATGGTCAGTATTCCCCGAGAGGCCCTAAGAACATCCGGTTGACCGACCTCTGGCGGCTCGGGCCCTCTGAGGTGATCTCTCTCGTGGGCGCGGGCGGCAAGTCCTCGCTCATGGAGGCCCTCGCCAGAGATTACGAGGCCGAAGGTGCCAGGGTGGTAGTCACGACCACGACCAGGATCCGGCCGCCCACCGAACGGCCCTTTGTGGTGGTGGAGGATGCGGAGACGCTGGCCCGCGCGCTGTCGGAGGCCGTCACCGGCCGGGGGCTCAGCCCGGTGGTGGGCCGGGGGCTTACGGCCGACGGCAAGGTGGAGGGGATACCTCCTGAATGGGTGCCGGCGTTGCGCGACCTCCCAGGTGTCGCCGCCGTGCTCGTGGAGGCGGACGGGTCGGCGGGACTTCCGCTCAAGGCGCCGGCGGACTGGGAGCCCGTGGTACCGTCGTGTTCGTCGCTCGTGGTGTCTGTCGCGGGACTTGACGCCCAAGGCGCCATACTCGACGCCCGCTACGTGTTCCGGCCCGATCTGCTGGCTCGGTTGCTCGGGGTGGAACCTGGGACTCCGGTCGCTCCGCAAGACGTGTTACGCGCCGCCGTGTCCGGCTACGAGCCCGAAGCCCCCCAGCATGCGGGCTTCATCGTCTTCTTGAACAAGGCCGACACGCATGAGCCCGCGCGCGCTCTGGTGGAAGCCTGCGCCCAGACGGGCCTCGAAGTGTGGTGCGGGTCGGTGGGGTCGGCCGCCGGTTCGTCGTCCCGCGGCAACCGCGGATTGAGACGGCTTGGAGTTGGGGACGAGAGGCCCTCCGCGGTGATAGCCGCAGCCGGACTCGGCACGAGGATGGCCGGACAAAAAGTGACGGCTCCGCTGGGCGGAGGCACTGTCGTCGGCCGCGTGGTGTCGGCCGTCCGTGACGCCGGTGGACTGCGCGAGACCGTTGTGGTGGCCGGATCAGGCTTCGCGGATGTCGCCGCCGCCGTTGCACAGGCCGAGACCGCCGCACCCGGTAGAGGCGGGGCGGTCGAGTCCGCGGCGCCCATCAGAGTGGTGCGTAACCCCGCCCCCGAAGCGGGCATGTCATCCACGTTGCGGGTGGGGCTCGGAGCTCTTCGGCGGCCGGCGGGAGTCATGGTGCTGCTGGGCGATCAGCCGCTGGTGCACCCGGAGACTCTGCGGCGCATACTGGAGCTCTCGAGAGAGTCACCGCGCGCGGCGGCCGTGGGTCTGGCCGGGAATGGGGTCTCTTACGTGCGTCCGCCCGTCCTATTGCACCGCTCGCTGCTGCCGTTGGTGATGGAGCTTCACGGCGATCAAGGAGCCCGGCACCTCCTGGCCGCCCACGTGACCTCGGTCCTTTCGGTCGAAGGCGCTCCGGAGGAGGCGGTCGACGTGGATCGACCCGAGGATCTGGAGCGCGTGCGCCGGATCGCGGCGGCCTCTGTGAACTCCGAGGATGACGACGACGCCTCGACGTGAGCGCCCGACGTCGCCGACCGGCCGAGGGGGGGACGTCTGCGGCGGTTCCGTCGCCCGATCCGTCGCCCGAGTCGTCGCCCGAGTCGTCGCCCGATCCGTCGCCCGATCCGTCGCCCGATCCGTCGCCCGAGTCCTCCCCGTGACGAGTTCTGGGCCATCTGGCCGCGTATCTGGTAGCCTCCACACCGCCCTCCCTCGGCTTTCGGTGCGTCGGCCGCCTCGGCTTGTGTTCCGCGGCTGAATCGCGGGCACCCGTGCCCCTGCGGCGTCCCGATATACAGGAGTAGCAGTGCACCATCGTCAAGAAGCACCCGGTATCTTTCGCATTCCCGTTCAGACTCCCTTCAGGATGCAACCCACCAACGCCTATGTGCTGAAGGGCGACCGCGTGGGACTCCTGGATACCGGTGTCAACAGCCCGCAGGTGTGGGACGAACTCCGTGCCGGTCTCCGAGATCTGGGCTTGGCTCCCGGTGACATCGACACGGTACTGGTAAGCCACGCTCACGTCGACCACGACGGTCTCGCCCATAGGTTCCGTCAGGCTGAGGTGCTCATCGGAGGGGGCGACTACCACAAGCTCGTGGATTTTCCCGGTCACATGCACGCTTTCGCCGACATCGTGGCCGACCACATGCCGGCGTGGGGGGTCCCGACCGCGGCAATGGACCTGCTGATGGCTCCGCTGCTGGAACTGCTCGGAATGAGTGCGTCTGTGCCCTGGGTCTCAACGTTTGACGGGCAGATGTTGCTCGAGGGATTCGGTGAACCGTATCGGGTGCTTCGTCTTCCCGGACACACCGAGGGAGGCACCGGTCTGTACCGCGAGTCCGACGGTGTGTTGCTCGCAGGAGACCATGTCCTCGAGAAGATCACTCCCAACCCGGGCCTGGTGGCCGAGTCGGACTCATTGAGGAGCGGTCTGAGTGACTACGTGGATTCGCTCACCGCCCTCCAAGAACTAGACGTCTCCATCGTGCTGCCCGGACACGGGGCCGCGTTCCCGGGACTGCGGACCCGTCTCGAGACCATCCGAGAGCACCACGCCGAGCGTCTGCGTGAGGTCGAGCGCAGAGTGGGTGTGGGTGGTTCGCTGTTCCAGGTGACGAATGCGATGTTCCCTGGGATCGATTCGATGAACGGCTTCCTGGCCCTCACAGAGGTGTTCGGTCACATGCAGGTGCTGATGGAGACCGGAAGGTTGGAGATCAGCGAGGACGGCGACGAGGTAGTGGTATATCGGAGGACCCGTCCATGACACCGCACGAGGCTGGAAAAAAAATCCGGCCTTCCTCGGGGGGGCGAGAAAGGCCAGCATGGGGGGCGCTATAAGGTCGCAGCCGGATAATGTTCGGTCGCAACACCAACATTCTAGCGTGTTCGTGTGCGTGTGTAAAGACAGGGGGCACACGATTGCTGGTGAACGGTACGAATCCCGGGTTGAACGGACAGCAGCGCGGCGGAACGGGCGGCCTTCTCAGGTGTGCCCGGAGGGCCTTCTCAGGTGTGCCCGCATCGACTTCACGCGCCCTCTGGGTTCCGCGGCTCCCCCCGCCGATCCTACGGGGAGAATGCGATCCGCCGCCCCCGCGAGGTCCCTGGCTTCCGGCCGCGCGGTCCTAGCGGTCTGCGCCGCGCCTGCAGTGGTTGCGGGCTGCTTCGGGGACTATACTAAGCACAGTCACTCCGCCATGCGCGGTTACCAGCGCCGACCACCGGTGGGCCGGCTCGTGAAGTGGGAAGGAGTCCATGATGCCTAGTTGGATCGGGCCTTGGGAAATCGGGATCCTCGTTATAGTCCTCCTGGTGGTGTTCGGGCCGAAGAGACTCCCGGAACTGGGATCCTCTTTGGGAAAAGCCATCACTGGATTCAAGAAGGGCCTCAAGGAGAGCGAACAGGAGATCCGGAAGGCGGTTGCGGAGGAATCTCAACCGGCCGAGCCTGTCAAGACCTCGACGGTGGCTGAGGCGGCCAAGGTCTCCGAAGAGGAGAAGATCAGCTAGCCACGGCGCCTGCCGGACGCTCTGACGTCCGGGACCATTTGCGCGATTCATCCTCCACAGTCCCTCTCAGCGACGAGCAGCTCGCCGGTGCCCGCGACCTGGCCCGCCGCGCGCTAGCCGGCGAACGCCGGGCTGTGGCGCGTGCGATCTCTCTCATCGAGGATGGGGACGCTCTCGCTAGAGAGATCGTCAGGCTCCTTTACGCGCACACGGGCACCGCCCAGTTGATCGGACTCACCGGGCCGCCCGGCGTGGGCAAGTCCACCCTCCTTTCCGGTCTTGTGGGCGTATGCCGCAGCCGGGGGCTCACGGTGGGTGTTGTGTCGGTCGACCCATCCAGCCCTTTCACCCAAGGGGCCGTCCTGGGCGATCGGATCCGCCTGGCCGAACATTTCCTCGACGAGGGTGTCTTTATCCGCTCCATGGGGACCCGCGGCCATCTGGGCGGTCTTAGCGAAACGGCTCTTCAGGTGGCCCTGGTGCTAGATGCTGCCGGCAAGGACATCGTCTTCCTGGAGACGGTCGGGGTTGGCCAAAGCGAGGTAGAGATCGCATCCATCGCGGACACGGTCGTGCTGGCTCTCATGCCCGGCTCCGGCGACTCCATCCAAGCGCTCAAGGCCGGGGTAATGGAGATACCCGATATCATCGTGGTGAACAAGAAGGACCACCCCGCCGCCGATGTGACCGTTCACGAGGTGCGGAGCATCCTGGCTCTGAGCGGCCGCGCCCGCGGCTGGGAGCCACCCGTGCTGGCCACCAACGCCGTATCCGGAGAGGGCGTTGAGGAATTGTGGGACAGCATCGCGGAGCATCGTGAGCATCTGGTGACCCACGGCCTTCTAGATCAGCGCCGCGGCGTGAGCCTGGAGAAGGAGGTCATCGAGCTCACCATGCACGAGGTCGGCAGGATTCTCGCGGGTCGCTCCGATTCCGATCCCGCGTTGCTGGGGATACTGCGCCGGGTGACCGAGCGGACCCTCGACCCCATGTCGGCCGTGGAATCGATTCTTCGTGAAGTCCTGGGATTCGTACCGGAGCGTCGATAGTCTCGGCTCGGTTCGTGTTGCCGCAAACGCGATCCGCTCTCATGGGGTGAGCAGTTCCCGCCGATAGTGAGGTGGTCGACCCTCCCCGGCCGAAGGTGTGGCGAACGCGTGACGAAGCAACTTAAGATCTTGCGAGAATGTCCGCTCTGCAGCGGAGCAGTCGAGGTAGACCCGGATGATCCGCTCCTGGGAGACAGACTCCCGCTCGAAGACGTCGAAGGCCTCTTCGGCGCGAGGGTGCGCACGGACTGGGTAGTGTCCGCGCTGTGCGGCTGCTATGTATTTCGCATGGACGACGGCGCCATCGGTCGTCTCCTCGCTTCGATCCTGGTACTTGACGAAGAATCAGACGAGCCGCACGCCGACTGAAGGTCCGCGCCCGCCCGGTACCGGCCCCCGGAGTCGCTTCAGCGCCCAATCTGCCCTGAAGTCCCTGAACCGGGGTGTACCAAGTGACCGTGGTGTTCTAGAATCTACAGTCCCACAGGCGGCGGGCGGCGGGTCACGAAAAGCGCGGCCGTACAGCGCACACACCCCAGGAGGAGACGTGAGCGGAAAGATCCGGGTGGTCATAGCCAAGCCGGGACTCGATGGCCACGACAGAGGGGCGAAAGTAATCGCGCGGGCCCTGCGCGACGCCGGAATGGAGGTCATCTACACGGGCCTGCATCAGACCGCGGAGCAGATCGTCGAGACCGCCATCCAAGAGGACGCGGATATCGTGGGTCTCTCTATCCTGTCGGGCGCTCACATGACCTTGGTGCCGAGAGTCGTGCGCCTTCTGCGGGGGCAGGGCATTGATGACATCGTGGTGCTCGCTGGTGGCACGATCCCCGAGGAAGACCACGACGAACTGAAGAGAGAAGGGGTGGCCGCGATCTTCACACCCGGGACCACCACGGGTGAGATCATCAAGTTCATCACGTCGGATGCAGCGGGGACCGCCCTCTGAGCACGTCCCGCATGCGGAGGGAGAGAGCATGACATCAGTAACAGTGACCGTCGAGGGGCGTGTGGCCACAGTCACACTCGATCGGCCCGACGCCATGAACGCTTTCAACTCTCAGATGCTCGGGGAACTCCTCGAGCAGTTCGTGGCTCTGGGCCATCGTGAGGATGTGGGCGCCGTCATCCTGACCGGCTCCGGGAAGAAAGCCTTCGCCGCCGGTGCCGACATCGCCGAGATGCGTGACAAGACCCCCAACGAGGGGCGGTCGTTCGCTGAACTCGGCCAGATGGTCACTACGACGATCGAACGTATCCCTCAACCCGTGATCGCGGCAGTCAACGGGTATGCGCTGGGCGGCGGGTGCGAGATGGCTTTGGCCTGCGATATCCGCCTGTGTTCCGACAATGCCCGGTTCGGTCAGCTCGAGATCAACCTCGGCATCCGCCCGGGGTGGGGCGGCAGTCAGCGCCTGGTGCGGCTGTGCGGGCCGGCCTTCGCCCGTGACCTCATCTACACCGGTCGCATCGCCGACGCCGAGGAGGCGATGCGGTGGGGCTTGGTGAACGCCGTGTATCCCCAGGACGAGCTGCTGGCGAAGGCACGCGGTGTGGCCGAGGTCATCGCTTCCAAGAGCGGCGTGATGATCCAGTACGCGAAGACGTGCATGAACCGGGCGTTCGATCAGGATCTCGCGGGCGGGCTGCGTCTGGAGGCGGGCTTCTTCGGCCTCTGCTTCGCCACCGAGGACCAGAAGGAAGGCATGGGCGCCTTCCTGGAGAAGCGTCCGGCAGAGTTCAAGCACCGGTGACCGACCCCCGATGACGGTTGATACCCCCCCTGGCGCACCGAGCGGTGACCACCTGGCCACCGGAGATCGGTGCGTCGCATGCGGGTACGCAAAACTCCCACAGCAGACCGCGGCTGCACAGGTATACCGGATGTTCACCATAGTGACCTTGGTCGACAAGACCACCGACACTGTGCTCGATGCCTCGGTCACCCTCGTGACCCCGGTGGCGCGTTCGTTCGTCGAGACGCTCCTAGTCGGTTCCAACCTCGTCACCGATCAGGAGCGCATCCTCCAGGAACTGCGCGTGAACTATGGGGGAGGTGCCCAGAGGGCGGTCAAGCAGGCCTATCGCGACCTGTGCGAACGCTACGCCGATATGAAGAACGCCGGGGGCACATTCCAACGGTAGGCCGGCGGGGACGAGGCGGGGTCGACTTCCTTCGCTTCAAGTGTGTCAATACAGCTTGACGTTGATGGAACTCACGCCTGCATCGATGTCCACGCTCAACCTCTCACCCGTTCCCGTGTGATGGTACACGTCTCCGTTCTTTTGGAAGCCGGGGTCGACGTCTGTGCTCGAAAGACCTGCGTCGGTGGTCAGCGTGATGTCGAGGTCTCGCGGCAGTCGAAGACGATACGAGCCGACGCCCCCGCCGATGACCACGCGCGCGTTGGCGGCCACGTCCGGGCCCACCGTCAAGTCGAGAGAACTGGCGCCGGCGTCCACGCTAAGTTCCCGCAGAGTAAGGCCGGTCAGGTCGAGGTTCGCGTCTGCGGCTCCAGTGTTCAAGTCGATCTTCCAGGGGACGCCCTCAGCGAGATCCAGGATGAGCCTGTCTCTGCCGAAATCGAAGGGGAAGATCCGGACGTCGTTCTTCTGCAGCACTTCGAGTGTATACGTGCCGTTCGACACGTCGTGCGTCACCTGCGGATCGCGACGCGATTCGAAGGTGCCGGTGGCCGCGACGCTCCCCGGTTGGGACCCGATATCGAGTCGGGCGGCTCCCACATCGATGCGCGCCTCGGCGCCCCGCACCCCGGCCAAGGCGGGTCCTTCGATCGTGGTCGTCTTGAGGTCCGCACTGTCGAACCAGCGATCTCCGTCGAGGATCACCAGCGCCGCGCCGCCCACCAGGACGACCAGCACCAGCACCGCGGCCAACCACTGGTGTCTCGAACCGAAGAAGAACTGCACGCCGACGATGATCACGAGGAGCGGCCACAACTGCCACAGTGAGGCCACGAAACTCCAGTCCAAGTAGCCGAAGTTCGCGGCAAGAAAGAGCGCACCGAGGATGATGAGGATCGCACCTGGGATGACTCGTCCGGTGGTCACGACCTCACCTCCGGAACCAGATGACCAGGCCCAAGGCGATCAAGACGATCGGCCAGAAGACGTCCCACTGGATGAACTGGTTGAAGAGGAAGACGATCCCGATGACGATCAGGATTATCCCCAATGTCCTCCGTCCGCGATCCCTCTCGGGTTTTGTAGGCGCCGGCGTGGTCACCGGCGGCGTGGGTTGCGTTGCCGGAGGAGGCTGAGGGGCCGGCGGCGGCTGGGTGTAAGGGTACTGCGCCGCGGGCTGTGGCTGTGCGGGTTGCGGTTGCGGCGTGGGTTGCGGTTGGGACGTGGGTTGCGGTTGGGACGTGGGTTGCGGTTGCGGCGTGGGCTGCGGCGCCTGCGCAGCCTGAGCTGCCTCCGGCCTGCGTGTGTATGTCGGTCGCGGCGGCTCGGGCGTGGGTTCCGGCGGCGGGCTCTCATCCGCGCCTCCGGGTGGGGGTTGCACGGGCGTGTATTCGTCCATGTTATCCTCGCTTCCTTTCTGCTGGGCTCACCGACGATACGGTGCCCATGCGCGCGGTGTTTCATCCTCCTGTCGGGGACCTTTGACGACAGCCGCCCGCTCGGGCCGCTGCGAGGCGGTTTGTCGCCGTGGGCGCCCGGGTAACAATCTATTCCAAAGCTATATTGACCGGCAACGCCGGTTCTGTTGAATTTAGCGCGTAACCGGCTATTCAAGGAGGCACCATGGCGGACAAGAAGGTCGAACGAAATGTCCGTTCTTCCGAACAGGAGCGCCCCTCCACGCCCACTCAGAAGATGACTGGGGCTCTCTCCGATTCAGGCACGGTGAACATCGCCGCCGCCGACCGTGACAAGGGGAAGAGCGGGCTGTTCGATCGCTTTCGCGACCGCGAAGAGCGTTATCGGCGGGAGCAGTCGTCGGCCGCCCTCTCGGCGCAGGCCACGGCTGAGGCAATCCCGAGCGTTCCCGATGAAGAGGAATCGTCAGAAGAGGAGGCGTCCGTCGACGAATCCCCAGCGTAGTCGCTCCACTCGGTCAGTTCCGCGTGGCGTGGGGTCTCCGCGCCAGGTCCGATTCCGAGGGGGTAGTGATGATAGATAGGGATAGTCTCCGTAGTCTCGCATCGAGCCGAAGCCGAGATGGCGTTTTCGTGTCGGCTTTCTTCTCCACCAGTAGGCTTGACGATTGGCGCCAGACGGCGCCCACGTTCCTCAACAGCGAAGCCACCGGCCTGCTCCGGGAGCGGGCGCTCGACAAGGAGCCGAAGAGGCGGCTGCAGGATGACCTGGAGCGCATCCAGGAGGTTCTTCTCTACGAACTCAGCCCCACCACCGAGGGGCTTGCGCTTTTCGCGGATGCAGAGACGGAAAGATTCGAGCGGATCGAATTGCCTTTCCGGCTCTCCAACAGGCTCGTCGTCGAACCGACTGCCTATCTCCGTCCGCTGGTGCACGCTTTTGCGCTACTCGAGCCCTTCGTGCTGGTGCGGGTGAGTCGCGACGATGGCATGATCTACAGCGTCGATCAATGGCGACTGACCGCGACGGAGGGTCACTCAGGGCCCTACCTCAAGTCGACAGACCGGGAGACCGGCGAAGTGCCGATTAAGGAATACTACGCTGCGGCGCGGCAGGAGTCTTTGGTGGACCACCACTTCAAGGAATTGGCCGCTGCGCTCGACCGCACCGTGGACGAGACAGGTGCGTCTCGCGTCGTGCTCGCGGGGCAACACGACATCGTCAGCAATTTCAAGAAAGTCTTGAGCGCTCGGGCCGCGGCGATGGTTGTCGCTGAGACCCCGCTGGACCACGTTGCCTCCACAGCTCAACTGCTCGTGGACGCGCGCGAAGCCCTGACTGTCGCCCGCCACTCGGCCACCGAAGGGCTCGCAGAGCGCATAACCGAGGGCCTGGGTGCGGGCGGACACGGGGTCGGCGGGTTCGACGACACGTTGGCCGCTTTGCGCCGAGGGCAGGTGCAACGGCTTCTGATCGACCGAGAATACAGGCCTCCGGGTTGGGCCTGTGTGTCCTGCGAGAACGTGCTCCTGGCCGCCGTCCCTGCCTGCCCGGTGTGTGGCGGCGAACTCGTGCCAATAACCGACGGCGTGGGGGAGGCCGTCCGCACCGCCATCCTGCAGGGTGCGTACGTTGAAGTGGGCGAGAACCTGCCGGCGTTGGATGCGCTCGGCGGTATCGGCGGGCTGTTGCGCTACGCATGATAGAGACGGCCGAGACGGTCTGCCCCCAGTGCGGCGTTCTCCTGACGGCCCCTCATCAGGTGGAGATGTTCGTCTGCATTCACTGCGGGTCGAGTCTTCGCACCGGAGAGGGGCTGCGTCTCTACCGCTTGACGGAGCGCCCCTTGGTGGATCGGGAAGCCGCCGAAGGGTTCCTCCGTTCTTGGTTCGCGGGTGACGACGGCCCGGCAGATATCACGACGGTCGCTCAGTACGAGGTGGGTGGCCTGCGCTATTTTCCCTTCTTGCGGATGCGCCGAGACGGAGCTGACAGGGTCGCTCCTTTGGCTCCCCTGCCGAGTCCCGAGGTGATGTCGCTGGCTCAGGTGCCCGCGCAATTGGTCGCCGACGGGGATCCGGCCTCCACCGACCGCGACATCGATGAAGACTTCCTGCGCAAAGAACTCAGGCAGGCCGTCGCCGACCCCGATTCCCGCGAGGTACTGATCGAGCAGCGGGCCTACTATCCCGTCCAGTACGACTACAAGGGCGATCGCTACTCGGCGGTCATCGACGGGGGCGCCGGCCGCGTACTGGCGTCCCGCCGCCCGCCTCGTCGAGAGGTGCTGGGCGAACGCAAAGTGGCGATGGGCCTGCTGGCCGTGCTCTTCGGTGAGGCAGTGCTGGCGCCTGGGCTGGCGGCTCGGATAGCGGTGATCGCTGTGACGGCCTCCGCGTCCTACCCCCTGCTTCGTTGGGCTTTGGCGCGTTATGGCTGAACTGGGGGGTCAGACCTTGGAGAGGGCGACGCTCCACTCCATCTCGTGTCCCCGGTGCGCCGGGCCTCTGTCATGCCGCGACGGCGACCAGCTCATAAGGTGCGGTCGCTGCGGAACCCCCTTCCACGCCTT
>JBBRDB010000037.1:0-17603 GCA_038204345.1 Thermoleophilia bacterium
CAGAAAACGGGCGGCGGCGGCCACGCTAAATAGGGGTTGCGTCTGGAAGAAAGCGGCCCCGGCGCGCTGCTTCGCGAGCGCGCGGGCGAGCTGGGGTTCAAGTGGTTCCTGGCTTGGGTTGAGAGCGGCCCCGGCCGTGAACTCAGTGGGCGCCTCGAGGGGGCGGCCCCGTAGCGCACGTCCTGAGTTCAAGGTGGAGACGGTCAAAAGGATCTCCGTGGCCGACAGATCGAATACGGCCCGGGCGTCGGGATGGTCGCCGAAGGCCGTGTGGTCCCCGGTGAGACAGAGGACATTGCGTACGCCGAGCGCGTGGGCGGCCAGGAGATCGGCCTGGATGGCCAAGCGGTTCCGGTCGCGGCCCGTGACCTGGAGGACCGGCTCGATGCCCGCCTTGAGCAGAGCCACCGCCGCTGCGATGGGAGCCTGGGCTAGGACGGCCGAGGGCATGTCCGCCACGTTGACGACGCATCCGGCGCTCCGCAGGCCTTCGATCACCTCAGCCGACAGCTGCAAAGGTCGCCCGCCCCGCGCGGGCAGCACGTCGGCGGTGCATACAAATGAGCCCCGCGCCAGTCTGTCACTGAACGCGGGGCTCACACGTCTCCGATCGGGCGGCTCCTGCTAGGCCGACTCGACCGACACGACTTCAGGCACGGCTTCTTTGAGAACGCGCTCGATGCCGGCCTTGAGCGTCATCTGGGACATGGGGCAGCCGCCGCACGCGCCCACAAGCTTCACAGTGACAACGCCCGTGCCCTCGTCTACCTCGACAAGCTCGACGTCGCCGCCGTCGTTCTGCAGCGCCGGACGGATCAGCTGCAGGGCTTCCTCTACACGTTCCTTCATGACTCCTCCTTGCCGCCATCCCCGGGGCCACGAAGATTCCCGAAGACGTGATTCTGACTAGTATCGTCTATTTTCGCACACTCAACCCCCACATCACAGGGTGCGGGGGCGACTTGCCTGGCTATTGTTCCCGCTGGACTATCGTCGCTACACCCTGCCCGCCGCCGATGCATAGAGTTGCCAAACCCACATCGGCGTCGTCATGGATCATTCCGTAGAGCAAAGTGACCAAGATGCGCGCACCGCTCGCCCCGATCGGGTGCCCAATGGCGATGGCGCC
Organism: Thermoleophilia bacterium; assembly: GCA_038204345.1. Lineage (GTDB taxonomy): Bacteria > Actinomycetota > Thermoleophilia > RBG-16-64-13 > RBG-16-64-13 > JAHJSA01. The sequence goes on from JBBRDB010000037.1 coordinate 1,130, forward strand.
ACCGCGGGTATTGGTCTTCTCGGGATCCAAGCCCAACTCTTGCCCCACGGCCAGCACCTGCGAGGCGAAGGCTTCGTTGGCCTCGATGAGATCGATGTCATAGATCGTCATGCCGGCCTTGCTCAACGCTTTGCGAGAGGCGTAGAGCGGCCCCATGCCCATGACCGACGGGTCCAGAGCAGCCGAAGCCTGCGCTACGATGCGCGCCAGCGGCTTCAGTCCGTGGGCTTCGGCGAAGGCGCGCGAGGTGACGACGAAGCCGGCGGCGGCGTCGTTGATGCCCGAAGCGTTACCGGCGGTTACGGTGCCGTCTTTCTTGAAGGCGGGTCGTAGGCCGGCCAGGGCCTCGGCCGTCGTACCCGGTCGAGGGTGCTCGTCGGTGTCGACCACCACAGGTTCGCCTTTGCGCTGCGGTATCTCCACGGGGACGATCTCATCGCGGAAGCTGCCGTTCTCGATGGCAAGACCGGCCCGCCGCTGGCTCTCGGCGGAGAAGGCATCCTGCATCTCCCGGGTAATGCCGTACTTCTCCGCTACGTTCTCGGCGGTTATGCCCATGTGGACGTCGGTCATGGCGCACCAGAGACCGTCCCTGATCATCGAGTCCACCAGCGCGCCGTCGCCCATGCGATAGCCTTGGCGGGCACGCTCGAGCAGGTATGGGGCCAGGCTCATGCTCTCCATGCCGCCCGCGACCACGACGTCGGAGTCGCCGGCGATGATGGCCTGAGCGGCCAGGTTCACTGCCTTGAGGCCGGATCCACAGACCTTGTTGATGGTCAATGCGGGGGTTTCCACGGGCAGTCCAGCGGCTATCGTAGCCTTGCGTGCCGGGTTCTGCCCCAGACCCGCCTGCAGGACGTTCCCCATGATGACCTCGTCCACCGCCGACGAATCGACACCCGCACGACGCACGGCTTCAGCTATGACGATGCCACCGAGTGTGGTGGCCGGGACTTCGGCCAACGAACCTTGAAAGCGGCCGACCGGCGTACGGCAGGCGCTTACGATGACTGCTTCTCGTGACAAGAACACTCCTCTCACAGATTACCAGCGACCACGACACGTCCCGGGGATTATGCCACGCGAAGCCCGGTTTGCGGCGGGGGACCGGGTTTCCACTCGAGACCGGGTCGAATCTTCAGTTCCGGGACCGGGGTCGAATCCCTCAGTTCCCCGGGGTGGTGGTGCTCGTGGGCGGGGGCAAAATCACCGTGGTCGTGCTCGACCCTGTTGCACCGCCGCCGCCAGACGTCGTGTCGGTCGTGGTCGTGGACGACGCGGGAAGAGTCGTCGGCGTCGTGGTGGAGGTAGTGGCGGATTTCTGGACCGGGACCGCAGTGCCGGCGCCGTCGTGAGCCGGGGGTGCCGGCACCGTGACCGTGACCGTCTCCGTGTGCAACACGACCCGTTCTTGCACGACGGGCTTCTCCACCACGCGCTCGCGGACGATCACCGTCTCGATGGGCGCACCCGTGGCGAGTGAGTAGCCGCTCGCACCGAAAGCTGCGAGGGCAAGCACCAGCGGGGCCCACACGGCCAGTGCCCGGCGCGTGCGCATGCCGCGCGCGCCGGCGACCGAAGATGCGGCTTCATCCACCGCCGGCTCCGGGACCGCCTCGAGTTCGTCGTGGGGAGGGACCTCGATGCCCCTGCGACCCAGCCACCAGGTGACCAGTCGCTCGAAAGCCTGGCCTATCCCGTGCGAAGCCCCGTGGTACACGGCTGAGAACACGGCGGCTCCCACCAAGGTGCCGGCGATTCCCGACTTGGTGATCACCATGAAGGCAGCCGCGGAGGCACCCGCCGCCGTGAACATGGCGAGCGCCGAAGGCCTCCCGGCTGGAGGCTTCCCGGCCGTAGGCTTCCCGGCCGGAGTTCTCTCCACGCGCTTCGTGTCTTTCGATCGTTCTTTGTTCACATCGCTATCCATACACCTGAGTCTACCCTATCGCTCACGCGGCGTCCGTGGCCGCGGCAGTGACCAATCTGTGCGATTGGCTCCGCCCACCGGATTCTCCCCCTCGGGCGGCTCAGCCCAGGTGCTCCTCGTTGCCCGTGATGAAGTAGCGGATACGCTCGGCGAGATTGACCGCATGATCGGCGATGCGTTCGAAGTAGCGTCCCACGAGCACGAGGTTCATGGCCACGTCGAAGGTGGTCTCACTCTGCAGTTCGAAGAGTTCGCGGAACAGGCGCTCATACAACTCGTCGATCTCGTCGTCCAACTCGTCCATCTGGCAGGCGAGTTCGAGGTTCTTCTCTGCCCATGCGTCGAGCGCTTTAGCCAGCAGACGACGAGAGGCATGCCCGAGCTCGTACACCAGGGCGCTGACCTTGCGCAGCTTGACGATGTCGAGGTCCTTGGTGACCACCGAAGCTATGTTGTAGGCCAGGTCGCCGGCCCGCTCGAGGTCGTTCACCACCCGCAGGATGGTCACGATAAGCCGCAGGTCGCCCGCAACCGGCTGCTGCTGAGCCAACATCGCCATGGCACGTGACTCCATGTCGATGAACAGATCATCGATCTCATCGTCGCCGTCCTGGACTTTCTTGGCACGCTCGAGACTACCCTCGACCAACGCAAGGGTCGCTCCCTCGATGGCGGCCTCGACGAGGGCGCCCATGCGCACCACGTCCTGGTCGAGCCGCTCCAGCTCACGGTGGAATGTGTCCCGCATGTTGCCTAGCCCCGCTTTCTCATGCCGGTCAATCCGGAATCTATCCGAAGCGTCCGGAGACGTAGTCCTCGGTGCGCTTGTCCGATGGTCTGGTGAAGATGTGTCCGGTCTCGCCGAACTCGACCAGGATCCCCCAACGGGCCGACGTCTCCTCGTTCACTTCAGTGTAGAGGAAGGCCGTCTTGTCTGACACCCGAGCGGCCTGCTGCATGTTGTGGGTGACAATCACGATCGAATACTCCTTCTTCAACTCCTGCATGAGATCCTCGATGCGCACCGTGGCGATGGGATCGAGAGCCGAGGCCGGTTCGTCCATGAGGATAACGTCGGGCTCCACGGCGATGGCTCGGGCAATGCACAAACGTTGCTGCTGCCCGCCGGAAAGGGCCAGGGCGCTCTTGCGCAGCTTGTTCTTGACCTCGTCCCACAGGGCCGCGCGCTGCAGCGAGCGCTCCACCAGCTCGTCCAGGTCTCCCTTGAAACCACTGATGCGCGGACCGAAGGCGACGTTGTCGTAGATGGACTTAGGGAAGGGGTTCGGCCGCTGGAACACCATGCCGATGCGTCGGCGCACCGTCACCGGATCCACTCCCGCGCCGTAGATGTCCTCACCGTGGTAGAGCGCCTGCCCGGAGACCTCCGCTCCCGGCACCAAGTCGTTCATCCGGTTCAGACAGCGGATGAAGGTGCTCTTGCCGCAGCCGGAGGGACCGATGACGGCCGTGATCTCTCGGGGCATGATGTCGAGGGTCACGCCCTTGAGAGCCAGGTTGCCGCCATAGGTAACGCTCAGGTCGCGTACGGAGAAGACCGGTTCGTTCATCGCGAGATCGAACTCCTAGATGACGCCACGCGGGCGAGTAGTGTGAAGACGAGCACGATGACCAGCAGCTCGAGCGCGCCGGCCCAGGCCCGGGCCTGCCCGGCCGCGAACGGGGTGCGGGCGCCGTCGAAGATGGCCAAGGGCAACGCGGAGATAGGTTCGCCGATCAACTTCGTGGTCACGGTGAGCGAACCGAGGGCGGTAAGGATCAGGGGCGCCGTCTCCCCGGCTGCGCGGGCCACCGCCAAGAGGACGCCGGTGGTAATCCCGGGCAGGGCTGAAGGCAGTACCACCCGGATCACCGTTTGCCACTTGGCGGCGCCCAGTGCGTAAGAGGCGTTCTTGATCTCAGCGGGCACGAGTTTCAGCATCTCCTCTGTGGAACGGACGACGATCGGCAACATGATCACGGCCAGCGCCGCCGCACCCATGAGCGCTCCGAATCCGAAGGGGACGACGAAGGCCGTGTACACGAAGAGGCCCACGAACACCGAGGGGACTCCGGTCATGACGTCGGAGAAGAAACGGATGAGTTGTGCCAAGACCCCTTTCTTCCCATACTCCACCACGTAGACGGCCGCCAGCACCCCGAGCGGCACGGCCACGGCCGTGGCGATCCCCACCATGATGAGGGTGCCGATGAGTCCGTTGACGAACCCCCCGCCCTCACGGCGGAAGCTGTAGGGTTGAGGCTGGGTGAGGAACTCCCAGCTCATGGTGCCGATCCCCTCACGGGCGATGTAGTAGAAGATGAGGATCACCGGGACCAAAGCCAGAGCGACCGCCGCCAGCATGGCCGCCGTAGCCATCCGGTCGGCCCAGAGGCGGCGCGGGGCCGGGCGTTCGGAGAGCAGCCCGACCGCGTCGCCGGATTTGGCCGCGCGGCGACCGGAGCCGGGAGTGTTCGCCGCTCCGCCGGCGGAGCCCGAGGTGCTCATCGCTCCGCCACCATGCGCCACACCAGCAGGCGCGCGGCCATGTTGATGAGCACCGTGATGGCGAACAGCACCACGCCCACACCTACCAGCGCGCGTATGTGGTCGCCCGTCGCTTCCTGGAACTGGTTGGCGATGACGGCTGCCATGGAGTAGCCGGGCTGCACCACAGAGGCGTTGATGGAGGGACGGGAGCCGACAAGGAGGGCTACCGCGATGGTCTCTCCGAGTGCGCGGCCCAATCCCAACATGATCGCCCCCACCAACCCGGCGCGGCTCCGAGGGATCACCGCCCTCCAGATCATCTCCCACCGAGTAGACCCGAGAGCGTACGCGGCGTAGCGGTCGTCCGCGGGAACGGCCCGAAAGATCTCACGGGCCAGGGCGCTGATGATGGGGATGATCATGATGGCGAGTACGATGCCCGCTCCGAAGTAGGAGATGCCCGAAGCGGGAGCGGCGAAAAAAGGCAAGAAGCCGAGGACTTTCGAGAGCGCCTCGGCTGCCGGCTGAAGGAACAGCGGGAGGAGCACGAAGACCCCCCACAGCCCGTACACCACGCTGGGCACCGCCGCCAACAGATCGACCGCGTAGGCCACAGGCGCGCGGAGCCACGCCGGTGCGATCTCGGTGAGGTAGAGCGAAACGCCCACGCTCACGGGCACGGCGATGAGCAAAGCGATCAAGGACGTCACGAGCGTACCGTAGATGAAGGGCAGGATACCGAAGACACCACGGCTGGGTATCCACTCGGCGCCGGTGACGAACGAGATGCCCTCGGCGCGGAACACGGGCAGCGCGGTGTTCGTAGTCGTGAGCACCATGTAGGCGAGCACCAGGAGGACCACGGAACCGCACACCGCCGTGGTAATGCCGAACACGCCGTCGGGGGCGGGGGGGGGGGCCCCCCCCTCGACGGGTGGAATCCGCCAGCGTCACCGCCCCTGCCCGCATCAGCGGCTGCCCACCTCCGCTACTTTGGCGAGAGCAAGCTCGCGCAGGGAATCGGGAAGCGGCGCGTATCCCAGATCCTCGGCCAGAGGGGCGCCTTCCGTCAACGCCCAGGCGAGGAACACCCGCAGCGCTTCGGCTTTCGCCGGGTCGGACATGGTGTCGAAGGCGAGGATCCAGGTGGCCCCCACGATGGGGTAGGCGTCGGCGGCCGGACTGTCGGTAAGCGAGAAACGGAGATCGGCGGGGAAGTCTACCCCGGCTCCGGCGGCCGAGGTGGAGGCGAGACTCGGCGCCACGAACGACCCCGACTTGTTGCGAACGTCCGCCGTCGCCAAGCCTGCTTCCGTTGCGTACGAGAGTTCCACGTAGCCGATGGAGCCTTCCTGCTGCTGGATCACGGCCGCCACCCCGTCGTTGCCCTGGCCGCCGATGCCGACCGGCCAGCGGACATCCTTGCCGGCGCCCACCGAATCGGACCAGGCGGAGGAGATCTTGGTGAGATACCCGGTGAAGATGGACGTCGTACCCGACGAATCCGAACGGTGCACCACCGATACGGCGGTCGAGGGGAGCTGAAGGCCGGGGTTGAGCGCCACCAGCGCGGGGTCGTTCCAGCTGGTCACGGTGCCGAGAAAGATGCCGGCGAGGGTCTCCTGGTCGAGCTTCAGTCCGTCCACTCCGGGGAGGTTGTATGCCACCGCAACGGCTCCGAGTACTGTGGGGATGTGCAGGACGCGGGCGCCGCTGGCCTTCTCCGCTGCGCCAATCTCCTCGTCTTTCATGGGAGCGTCGCTTGCACCGAAGTCTACCGTCATCTGGGTGAGTTGCTGGATACCGCCGCCCGAGCCGATACCCTGGTAATTGATAGCCACTCCCGGCTGCACGCCGTTCACGAACTCGCCGATCCACTCGAGGTAAAGTGGCTCAGGGAATGTGGCGCCAGCGCCGTTGAGGCGGGCGGAGAGGAGACCGCCGCCCGCGTCCGTCGTGTCCGTGGCCCCCGGAGCTACCGTGGTCGCGGTCCCACCCGCCGGCGTGACGTCGCCGCCGCAGCCGGCCAACCACAATGAACCTACTGCCAGAGACCCCACTACAGCGAGACCGGCGATGACCCCGAACGTTCTTTTCGACCTTCTTCTCAAGGAACCCCTCCTTGTGCTTCTGCCTTTTATTCTCTCGCCACGAGGCTACATACCCCGACCGGACCCGGTGTTACCATTGCGTTACCGGGATGTGAACATCCACCGTCGCCGAGAGGAGTGCGGTTTGCGGGAGCCGAGCCACGGTCGAGGACACGACGAACCTTCTGCTAAGTCGGGATACACGATCCTCGTCGTCGAAGACGACCCCACCATCTCCGATCTGCTCGCCTACAACCTGCGCCGGGCGGGTTACGACGCCCACCAGGAGCGGAGCGGCACGGCAGGCCTCGAAGCCGCCCTGGCGGGCGAAGGCGACCTCGTTCTGCTCGACCTCATGCTACCGGGGCTCGATGGCATCTCCGCCGCCCGTGAGATCAGGCGGCGGCGACCAGACCTCCCTCTGATCATGCTCACGGCCCGGGACGACAGGGAGACCGTCCTCCGCGGCTTCGAAGCCGGAGCCGACGATTTCGTCACGAAGCCCTTTGACATGGACGTGCTGCTCGCACGCATACAAGTTCGCCTCCGCGCCGGCGGCGGGAGACCCATGCAGCGGGGTCGGCTCTTTCTGGGAAACACCACTCTCGACCCAGACGACCGCACACTGACCGGTGCGACGACCGCTGTGGAGCTCAAACCCAGAGAATACGATCTGATGGAACTGTTTTTGAGTGAACCAGGGCGACTCGTCCCCCGCGAGGAGATCGTGGAGCGGGTGTGGCACCACCGCTACCTCGCCGGCTCTCGCAGTCTCGACGTGCACGTCCGTCGTCTCCGCAGGAAACTGGCGCAGACGGGCAGTGACGTCCACATCGTGACCTCGCGCGGCGTGGGATACCGCACGATCCAGTCGATGCCTCACGACCAGCACGCGGCCTGCGATGAGGCTGAGGATCTGGCATGAGCCGCATCAGCCGTAGAGTCCTCGGATCGTACATCGTGCTGATCGTGCTGGTGGTGCTCGGCGTGTCGCTCGCTTCCGGCTTCGTCCTGAAGCGCGAACTCCTCTCCAATCTCGAAGACGACATGGCCCGACAGGCGCGTCAACTGGCCGTGGGCCTCGACCTGGCAGCGGAGACAGGAGCCGGCCCCGCTGTAGACCCGACGGTCCTGGAGTCGTGGATCACGAACGCGGGCAACGCCTCTCAGGTCCGCTTCACCGTGATCGCCGCGGACGGCCGGGTCCTGGCCGATTCCGATGAACTCCCCGAGAACATGGAGAACCACGCGGGCCGGCCGGAGGTCGTCCTCGCTCTGGCGGGAGGCGAAGGTAGATCCAGACGGTTCTCGGCTACGTTGGGCGGGGAGACGGTGTATGTGGCCGTACGCCTGGGACGCGACTCCTCACCGTGGTCGGGAGGAGTCGTGCGCGTCGCCGTGGCTGCCGACCGCATCGATCCGTTGCTGTCGCACGTCTGGTGGTTGCCCCTCGCACTCGGGGCGCTGGCTTTGCTGCCCGCATTGGCTGCGGCTTATCTGCTCTCGCGCTCGCTGACGAGGCCTATCGAGAGGCTGCGGACCATGGCGGTGAAGGTATCGGATGGCGACCTCTCCTACCGAGTGGCCACGCCTCGGCGCACAGACGAGATCGGCGATCTCGCCCGCGCGCTCAATCAGATGGCCGCCGATCTCGAACGACGCGTGGCCGAGTTGCGCAACGCGCGGGCGCGGACGGCCGACATCCTCTCGTCTATGGACGATGGAGTATTGGTGCTCGACATCGACGGCGTCGTTGTGGGAGCCAACCCGGCCGCGACTCGCATGATCGGAGCGGCTTCGGAGTTGATCGAGGGCCGGCCTCTTGTGAAGACGGCCCGCATGTTCCCGGCCCGCGCTCTCATGGACGAAGCACTCAAGCAGGGGGTGGGCTTCGTCAGGCGGGTGGAGCTCGCGGGCGACCGGACGCTGGAAGTGCATGTGATCCTGTTGCACCCGACGCCGAAGGAGACACCTCAAGTGCTGATGGTCATGCACGACGAGACCGAGAGAGTCCGGATAGACCGCATCCGCAAGGACTTCGTGGCGAACGTCTCCCACGAGCTGAAGACCCCGCTTGCCGGACTTTCCCTCCTTGCGTCGACATTGCAGCGAGCCGTCGACGAGGATCCCGAAGGAGCCCGCGATTTCGCCCGGAGGCTCCGAGGCGAGATTCACCGGCTCACCGACCTCGTGGACGACCTCTTGGCACTCTCGGAGTTGGATGAAGGCCCCTCCCTGGGGAAGCCGGAGAGGACACCGGTCGATGCGGCCGCGATCGCACGGGAAGTCACGTCGTCGTTCGGAGCCCGGGCCCTCGAGCGCGAAATCGCGCTCGAGGTCGACGCGCCGAGCCCCGCGGTGGTGCTCGGCGACCCCCTATCGCTCGCGACCATGGTGCGCAACCTGGTCGATAACGCTCTCCGGTATACCGAGCCCGGAGGACACGTGTCGGTGACGGTGGCCGCGGACGATCGGCACGTGTCGTTGAAGGTCGCCGACGACGGCATCGGCATCCCCCGTGACGACAGGGAGCGCATCTTCGAGCGGTTTTATCGGGTCGACAGGGCGCGCTCGCGCGAGACCGGCGGCACCGGGCTCGGCCTCAGCATCGTGAAGAACGTGGCCCAATCGCACGGCGGGAGCGTCGGCGTGACGAGTGCCGTCGGTGTGGGCTCAACGTTCACCGTGGAACTCCCGGTCGCAGACGCAGGACTACAGGCCTGACGGAGCCTTGACCACGGGTATGCCATTACGCTCCAGCATGTCCACGGTCTCTGGCACCATCGGCCACGACTCCTGATTGCGCTCCTTGCCCACTTGGGCGCCCGGAGCCACATAGTACGTCGTCACCCGGATGTCGCCCTCCACTTCGTCAGCTGTGATCTGATAGCCCTGACTCAGCCATTCGCTGAGCTTCAACTCGAAGTCCCGGAGTTCCAGCGGATCCATAATCATCCTCCCCCGTCATCTTGTGCCCCACCGCTCACGCCCGGCCGCCTGCGTGAGACGCGGGCGCCGAGACTTTCGCCGAGATGGTGAGAGTGCGTCGTGTTCAATGTATCCGATGGGGGCCGACCGAAACGTTGGGGACGATGAGTCGGCCGGTCGGCGGCGGCGGCGCGCCGCCGCCGCAACCGCCTCCAGCGCCGGCCGCTCTCAGGCGGCGGCTTCAGCCGAGGTCTCGCCGACGGCAGGTTGTTCGCGCCAGCCCGCGCTGAACAAGAACAGGGCGGCCGACGTCGGACCGAGGTGCTTGAACTTCTTGGCGAGCTCGCTCGCCGCGTCCGGCAGGTCACTGCCGGCCTCGAGCCCAACTAGGAACTCATGGAAGCTGCCGCTCTGCTCCACGATTGCGCGGAACTCGTGAGCGTTGTGAATGACGGCCTCGATCTTACGGCGATTGCGTATCACCTTGGGATCGCCTAGCAGTCGTGCCACGTCGGGCTCACCTAGAGCTTCCACGGCTTCCGGCTGGAACCCGCAGAAGGCGTCACTGATGCCGGGCCAACGGGCCTCCACCACCCGAGGACCCAGGCCCCCCGAAAACACCGAGCGCACCAAGAGTTCATGATACTGGAGATCGCTCTCCGGGAACTCCCCGGCTCGTTGCATCCACGGTTGCCGCTGGAACATCGCTCCTCCCTTCTTCAAACCCACGTCCGCCGCGGGATACTCGGAAGCCTACGCTGACGGACGCGGGGAGTCTGTAGGGAGGAGGTTGGAGCCTGGCTAGACCGTCCCCGCCCGCTCCGCTACAGCGTCCATGGCGGCGGTGAGCTTGGCTTCAGCTTGATCGGCGACGTCTTGCAGCTGGTCGTTCTCGACCACGCCCAAGGCGGACATCGGCGAGATGGCTTCGACCATAGCGGCCCCGGGGCCTTCCTCGTACACGACCACATTGCAGGGCAGCATGAGACCGATATCGGGCTCCGCCATCAGGGCCTTGTGAGCGAGATGCGGGTTGCAGGCGCCCAGTATGATGTAGGGTTTGAAATCTACGTCGATCTTCTCCTTCATCGTCTTCTTGACGTCGATCTCAGTAAGTACGCCGAAGCCCTGCTCTTTCAGCGCCTCACGGGTAAGGGCCACGGCCTCTTCATAACCCACGGCCACGTGCTTCACGATGCCATATTCCGCGTCACTCATGTGCTGCTCCTCTCATCATCTTGTGCTTGTATCCGGCGTGCGTGCTGCCGTTGATCGGGTAGCGACAGACGTAGCGATCGAGCTCAGAAGTCCCTGTGGTATTCTGCCCCGAATGACCGCCCTTCTCACTACCTTCTTCCTCGTCGGCATAGCCGAGATGGCCGACAAGACCCAGCTGCTCACCCTGTGCCTCACCTGCAAGTACCCCGCCCGCAAGGTACTGCTGGGCGTCGCGCTGGCTATCGGACTGCTCAACCTGGTAGCCGTGGCCATAGGCGGACTGGCCGGCCAGCTGCTGCCGGTGGTCCCTATCAAGATCGCTGCGGGCATACTCTTCCTGGCCTTCGGGGCCTGGACGCTCTTGGCGCGCGACGACGGAGACTCGGAGGAAGCCTGCGACACCACCCCTGAAGGAGGCCTGCGCCGCAGCGCGGTGTTGGCCGTCGCGGTCGCTTTCCTCATCGCTGAGATCGGGGACAAGACCCAGCTGGCGACGCTTTCGCTCGCGGCCCGGTACGAGGCCTTTGTCATGGTGTGGATAGGGGCGAGCCTCGGAATGCTCGCCGCTAACGCGCTCGCGATCGTCGGGGGTTCGCTCCTCAGCGATAGGCTGCCTGAGGCCATCCTCAAGAAAGTCTCCGGTCTGCTCTTCATCGCCTTCGGCATCTGGACCCTCGTGGACGTGCTGGCTTGATACCCTCGAGGGTATACTAGCACGTGTCGTCGGCACGTGTCGCCGGCATATGTCGTCAGCGCGTGTCGTCGCGAACCATCATGATCTGCGTGTAGGCTACCCGGAACCCCAGCTTCTCCATGTTCCGCTGAGAGCCCGAACCGGGTGAAGCGCCGGCGGCCGCGAGATCGCATCCCGCCTGCAGAGCGTGCTCGAGCCGCGCCTTCAGCAGTGCCGTCTGCGCCCCGTGTCCTCGCCACTCGGGCAGGGTGGCGTCGCCGAACATGGTGGCGATGCCGTCATGGATCGAGACACTGCCCCCGGCGATGAACTCCCCGTCGATCGAAGCAACGTAGGACGTCACTCCTGAGATCAACGGGCTCACCCGAGCCAACGCCAGTTCGCCTTCTGTCGGGACGGACTCCCGCGGTGCTGATTTGAAGCCCCGAGCCACCACGGCGGCCCATCGATCGAATTCCGTCCCGCCGACTTCACGGACCTCGATCCCGGCCGCAGGAGCATCAAAGGAGTCTCTGGAAGACTGCGGGGAAGACTGCGGGGAAGACAGGGGTCTCGCGAGGGCATTCTCGAACTCCTCCACACGGTAGCAGCGGCGCCCGAGTTCCTCGACGAGGCTGGGGTGGGCGAACGGGAACACGTTGACACGCGGCACGGCGCCCCGCTCGGCGAAGAAATGCTCCACGGCGTCGAGGTCGGCGGCGGAGACCGGGCCCTCCCTCCCCAGACCGATCGCCTGCGTCACGGGAGAGTCGGCTCCGGTGAAAAGGACGCAGCCCCCTCCCACCCACAGGGACTCGGCGCCCGACCCGGGAAGAACGCGATCCCAGGCCTCGACGTACGCCGCGCCCTCCTTGGTGAGAGCTTCGTCGAGCCTCCTTCCTAGGGCCGAATCATAAAAGAAGATCACACCGCCTCCTCTGGACTCTGAAGCCGCCACGGCGCCCACACAGACAGCTGTACCCGTCTTCTGGGATACTACAAGCCACGAAGGATAGGAGGCGACCCGACATGGAAGCTCGGATCATAGGCTTGAAGGCCAGCGGGAAATCAACCCTCATGGCCGCGTTGGCGGGAGGACGATCCGACGGCACTGTCACGACCGTCAGGATGGGCGACGACCGCATCCGGCGTCTCTCTGACTTGTTCAAACCGCGCAAGACCACGTTCGCGGAGTTCCGCGTACGCGAAGCCGCCTGGCCCGAGGCCTCCGCGCGCAAGGCGCAGATGGAGCGGTATCTCGACCAACTCGCCGGAGGACAGGTGTTCCTCCACGTGCTCCGGGCGTTCGTGAGCCCGATGCTGGCGGAACCCGCCGATATCCGCCGCGATCTACAGACGCTCGACGCCGAGTTCGTTTTCGCCGACCTCACGATCGTCGAGCGCGCCATGGAGCGGTCGCGCAAACAGCCGCTGCCGGACCTCGCCAAGACCGCGTTCGTGCGCTGCCTCGAAGCGCTCGAGGATGAACGGCCTCTGCGAGATGTCGAGTTCAGCCAATCCGAAGTCGAGGTGCTCAAGACCTACCAGTTCCTGACGCTCGTGCCCCAGATCGTGGTGGTCAACCTGGAATCGGGCTCCGCACCAGGCGACGCCGTCAGTGAGCTGCTGGGCGACATCGCCCACGGTCGGCAGATCGTCGCCTTCCCCTTCCCCGAAGCGGCGGAGGTCGCTGAACTCACGCCGGCGGAGCAACTAGAGTTCGCCGAAGCTATGGGCCTACCGGGTCCGGCGGCCGAGATCGTGTCACACGCCGCGTTCTCGCAGATGGGCTTGATCAGTTTCTTCACCGTGGGTGAGGACGAAGTACGTGCGTGGCCGGTGCGACACGGCGAACGCGCCCGTCAGGCCGCGGGCGCGGTGCACTCGGATATCGAGCGCGGGTTCATCCGCGCCGAGGTCGTGGACTACGACACCCTCCTCGAGGCGGGCTCGCTCAAGGCGTGCCGCGACCAGGGGTCGCTGCGCATCGAGGGCAAGGATTACGTCGTGGCCGATGGTGACATCGTCCACTTCCGCTTCAACGTATAGCGGTAAGGGGAACCCCCGCGTGCTCGACCTCCTCAAGATCGCCTTTGTCTTCGCCCTCGTGGTGGGCCTGTTGCGCCTGCGCTGGAACCTCGGGCTGGTCATGCTGGTGGCGGCCGCCGTCCTCGGGGTGCTCATGGGCATGGGCCCGAGCGCTTTGGCCGAGACCGCTTTCCGCGCTTCCGTCGACGATGCCACCGTTTCTCTCATCGTGGCCCTAGCCCTGATCATGGTGCTCGAGTACATCTTGAGGACCACCGGCACTCTCAGGGCTCTCGTCGGCTCCCTGCAGAGTCTGTTGGGCGACAACCGCGTGGTGATGGGGTTGATGCCCGCGATCATAGGCCTGCTGCCTTCGGCGGGAGGCGCCCGTTTCTCCGCGCCACTGGTGGAAGAGTGCGCCGAGGGGTGCGTCATCGACCCCGAGCGCAAGAGCTACGTGAATTACCTCTTCCGTCACATCTGGGAGTACGTCTCGCCTCTCTACCCCGGCTTCATCCTGATCGCCACTCTTGCTGGGGTGTCGATGGGGAGCCTTTTCGTCTGGCAGGTCGCGTTTCCCGTGACTGTACTCGCCGCGGGAGCCGCCTTCGGCTTCCGCGGAGTAGAGACGAACACACGCCACAGCGGGCGCAGCAAGACGCACGACCTGCGCGTGGCGGCCGCCGGGTTCAGCCCGATCCTGGCCGCGATCGTCCTCGTGGTGGGTCTGGGGGTCAACGTCGCCCTGTCCATGGGCATCGTGGTGGCGGCCATGCTTCTCGTCCACAGATGGGGCCCCGCCAGGATCTGGCAGGCCCTCCGGGACAGCGTCTCCTTCAAGACACTGCTGCTCGTCCTCGGGGTCATGGTGTTCAAAGGCATGATGGAGGATTCGGGGGCGGTGGGACACCTGCCCCAGGCGCTGGAGACCGCTGGTGTGCCCGTGGGCGTGGTCTTGGTGGGCTTGCCCTTCCTGGTGGGGCTCATGACCGGGCTCACCGTCGCCTACGTGGGGGTAGCGTTCCCGCTTCTCCTGCCCCTGATCCACGGGCCGACTGGAGTGGACATGGGGTTGTTGGCACTGGCGAACGCCGCGGGCTTCGCCGGGGTCATGTTCTCGCCGGTGCACCTGTGTCTGGTGCTCACCCGCGAATACTTCGGCGCCAAACTCGCGCCGATCTACCGGATGCTGGTGGTGCCTGAAGCTGCGGTCTTGGTCGTGGCCCTCCTGCAGGTCGTCATCTTCTAGGGCTGTCCGGGTCGGCGCGCGTGCCGAGGCTCGGCGACGCGCACCGCGACCGGCTCCGGGTGATGCTCCACGGTGAGCCTCGGCAGCCAATGCAGCCACCGAGGCAGATACCAGTTCAGATCACCGAGCAACGCCATGCTCGCCGGGACCAGGATCGAGCGCACGATCGTAGCGTCGATCAGAACCGCTATGGCCAGCCCGAAGCCCACCTGCTGCAACATCACGAGCTCGCCCGAGGCGAAGGTGGAGAAGACCACGATCATGATGGCGGCCGCGCCTGTGATGATCCTGCCGGTGGAACGCAGACCGACGGCGACCGACTCCCGGTTGAGCCGCGTCTTGTCGAAATGCTCCCGGATGCGGCTTAGCAGAAAAACGTGGTAATCCATACTCAGCCCGAAGAGGATGCAGAAAAGGAAGATGGGCACCCAGGCTTCGATGGTGGCCGTCTTTTGGAAGCCGAAGAGCACGTGACCGACGCCCTTCTGGAACACGACCACGAGCACGCCATACGCCGCTCCCACCGAGAGAAGGTTCATCAGTATCGCCTTCACCGGCACCACGATCGAGCGGAACACGAGCATGAGCAGGAAGAAGCTCAGGCCGAGCACGAAAGCGAACACGATCGGAGTGTAGAACGAGATCAGGTCGATGCTGTCGGCTTCGGAGGCAGTGGCTCCGGCCACCAGCACTTCAGCCGGCATTCCCGCAAAGACCGACGGGATTACGTCTGCACGAAGCCGGGCGATGGTATCGAATGCTTCGGGTGAGTTCGGTTCCGAAGCCAACTGCACGGACACAAGGGCCAGATCACCGGCCCGGTTCCATTCGACGCGCGCACCGGGCACGAAGTCGGTATCGGTTGCAAGAGACTGCACCAGACCGCGGATGCCCTCTTCCACGCTGGGGATACGCTCCGCCGCGATCACGATCTCCACCGGGTCGGCAAGTCCTCCTGGAAACTCAGATTCAAGGATCGAGTAGGCGGTCTTGGTGTCTCCGGGGGGCAAGGTCTCCGCGCCGGCGGACCCACTTCTCAGTTGCGAGTAGGGGACGGCCGCCAGCAGCAGCAGGGTCACCGTCACCGCGACGCTGACGATCGGACGGTGCATGACCACGCGAGCGACGCCGCCCCAGAACCCGCTGAACGCCCAGAGACCGTGCTCCGACGCGTGCTTTCCGGGCATCCTACGATGACGGGTCGCCCGCGCGCGCAGCCAACCGCCCCACCGGATCTCCCGGAGCACCAGAAAGCGACTCGGGATGCGCGGCCAGTCGACCCGATCACCAAGCAGCGAAAGGAGCGCGGGCACCAGCGTGAGCATGGCCGCCACTGCCACAGCGACCACCAGTGTCGCCCCGATGCCCAGCGAGCGGAACGTGGTTATCGGCACGATGAAGAGGCCGAGCAGGGCGAACACCACCGTTATGCCGGAGAAGAGGACGGCGTTGCTGGCCGTACCTCCGGCGATGGTGATGGCCTCGTGCTTGCCGGCTCCGCCGCGCCGCTCCTCCCGGTAGCGTTCGATGATGAAGAGCGCATAGTCGATGCCCACCGCCAGTCCGATCATGGTCACCATGTTGACCACGAAGAACGAGAGTTCGAAGACCCGGCCCACCATGGCCGTGAGGCCGATGGCCACCACGATCGCGGTAAGTGCAAGAAGCAGTGAAACACCGGCGGCCGCCACAGCTCCGAACACGACCACCAAGACGATGAGGGTGATCGGCAGACCACACATCTCCGCCGTGATCAGGTCGGATTCAGCCGTATCGGTGACATCCTTGGTCACGCTCGCGGCGCCCACCGTGAGGATCTGGTAGCCGGGCGAGGCATTGTGAGCCAGCGTGTCCTGGAGTCGTT
>JBBRDB010000038.1:0-17023 GCA_038204345.1 Thermoleophilia bacterium
CCTCCGTCGATGCGCTCCGAGACCCGAGGAGCGGACTGCACCACTCCATCGAGGACTATGGCAAGCAACTGGTCCTGCCCGGTGACTTGGGCGCGCTGCGCCAGCTTCTCGGTGATATCGGCGAACGCCTTCGCTCCGTCCGATTTGAACTGCATGTCTACTTTAGGCTGGTTGTTGGTGTCGAAGCCCACCTGCGCGCCCGACAATCCCGACCCGGTGACGGCCGGTACCGCCGACACGATATAGAACCTATCGGGACCCGACCCGTCGGACGGCGGCCGGCGGATCAGCCTCTTGTCCGCCGGCAGGTCGGCCTCGGCGGTGACTCCCGCTGCGGTCAAGGCCTCCTGCTCTGAATTGTACTCGGTGTCGAAATCCTGCACGTCGTAGAACTCAAGCACGGCGGTCTTGCCTATGATGGCGAGCGCCTCTTCCTTGTTCGCGATACCGGGGAGCTGGACGCTGATCTTCCACTCGCCCTGTTGCTGCACCTCCGGCTCCGTGACTCCGAGGCGGTTGATGCGATCGTTGATGATACTGATGGTCTGCTTCATGCCCTCGGCGGTCCGAGGGGCCCGGGCCGAATCTTGAGCTTCCAGGACGACGGCGAGCCCGCCCTGGAGGTCGAGCCCGAGTCGAGTGCTGCTGCCGAGCGGGTAGATAAAGTACCCGGCCGCGCCCAATAGGACCGCAACCACCACCAAGATCAGCACGTTGCGTCGCGTCGCGGACAAGGTTGTACCTTCCTCAGATCGTCAGATTGTGTACGGGCGGAGGGGCCGATCGGAGTAGCCCGGCCGGACCACGAAGCGCAAAGCAGTGCACCCCGCCGTTGGTGTCAATGTGGTACGGAGGGACCGAGCTTGGGAGTCAGCCGAGACTTCAGGCTTCCTCGAATTCCTCCGGCTCGGCTGCCTCTATCTCAACCGGCATCGCCCCGGGCATTGCATCGCTGATGACCTCCGCGATGGCCTTGCGTGAAAGGTTGATGTCCACGCCCTTGGCGATCTCGATGACCACGATGGCTTCCTCGGTGCGTTTGACCTTGCCGTGGACGCCGCCCACAGAGATGATGCGGTCGCCACGCTTGACCGACGAGACGAGCGCGTCGTGGGCCTTGCGCTGCCTCTGCTGGGGCCGGATGGCAAGGAAGTAGAATATCGCTATGAAGCCTAGTACATAGAGTGCGAGAAGACCGAAACTGCCCAATCTATCCTCCTAGGATGTGCCGCGCTGTCGGGCGGTACTCTACCGCTGACGGTATAGTATCACGCAGTTGTCAGCGGTCGCCTGGACTAGGCCAGGGAAAAGGACTCGACGACTCTCCTCTTGAATGTCGCGTACCTCCCCTCGCAGATGGCGGCTCTTGCCTCCTCTACCAAACGGAACAAGAAGATGAGGTTATGCTCCGTGAGGAGCTGCAGACCGAGTATCTCCTTTTGCATCACGAAATGCCGGAGAGCGCCGAGAGGGAACGTGGAGCAGGCCCGGCACGGGCAGCCGGGTTCGAGCGGCTCCCGCGAGCGTGCGTGTTTTGCGTTGCGCAGGTTGACACGCCCGCGGCGCGTGAAGGCGGTGCCCATGCGTGCGACGCGGGTGGGCAGGACACAGTCGAACATATCGATGCCGCGGTCTATCACCTCGAGAAGTCCGACCGGATCGCCGATCCCCATGAAGTAGCGAGGACGGTCGGCCGGTAGGAGAGCCGCCGTGAGCGCGGTGGTCTCGAGTGTGGCCCCCCGCTCCTCGCCCACCGACAGGCCTCCGACGGCATACGCGGGGAAGCCGACTTCGCGAAGACCCTCGGCGCTGATGCGCCGCAGCCGCGGGTCGATGCCTCCCTGCACGATGCCGAAGAGCATCTGCGGGCCGTCGGTGCCCTCTCCCCCCGCTTCGAGGTGCGCGTCCCGGCATCGCCTCGCCCACTGCGTGGTCCTTTGCACCGCCTTCTCGATCGCCTCGGTACCAGCGCCGGCGGGCGGACATTCATCGAAACTCATGACCATGTCGGCGCCCAGCATCTGCTGCTCGCGCATGACCCGCTCCGGAGTGAATTCATGAAGCGAGCCGTCGTAGACCGAGCGGAAGGTCACCCCGTTCTCGTCGATGCGGGTGGTCGCCTTGAGACTGAATACCTGGAAGCCGCCGCTGTCCGTGAGGATAGGGCCCTGCCAACCCATGAACGAGTGAAGGCCTCCCAGGTGGGCTACCGTCTCGCTCCCGGGTCGCAGGGCCAGGTGATAGGTGTTTGCCAGGACGATCTCAGCGCCGATCTCCCGGAGCCGGTGGGGGGAGATAGCCTTGACCGTCCCCTTGGTGCCCACGGGCATGAAGCAGGGAGTAGGCACATCTCCTCTTGGTGTCGAGAGGATCCCGGCACGCGCGGCTCCCTCAGTAGCCACAAGCTTGAAAGGGAAGCCGGGCAGCGACGAATCAGGCACCCGCAGACCCAACTGGTTTGGGCCACTCACATCTAGTCCCGGGCTCACGAGCGCGCCCCGCGAGCAGCGAGGAACATGGCGTCACCGAAGCTGAAGAACCGGTAACGTTCAGCTACGGCGGCTTTGTAGCAGTCGCGCACGAATCCGACGCCGCCGAATGCCATGACCAAGGCCAGCAATGAGGTCCGTGGTAGATGGAAGTTCGTGAGCAAGGCGTCGACTGCGCGGAAGGTGTAGCCCGGCGTGATGTAGACCCGGGTCGCGCCGTCCAGCGAGGCCGTCGGGCCCTCACCCGGGGCGGAGTCGCGGTAGAGGGTCTCGAGAACACGTACCGTGGTGGTGCCCACCGCGATCACCCGCCGGCCTGAGGCGCGCGCCTCGTCGATGCTATCCGCCGCGTCCCGGCTCACGTGGTACCACTCGCTGTGGATGGCGTGGTCCTCGATCCTCGTCTCGGTCAGCGGACGGAAGGTGTCGACGCCCACGTGGAGGGTGACGCCTTCCACGGCGACCCCCCGGTTTCGCAGGGCCTCGATCAGGTCGGTGGTGAAATGAAGCCCCGCCGTGGGCGCCGCGGCGGAACCGGTGACGTTGGCGTATACCGTCTGGTAGTCGCGCTCGTCGCGGAGGGGCTCGTGGATGTAGGGCGGCAGAGGCATGGCGCCATACGTGTCCAAAAGTTCAAGGACGCCGGGCTCTCCATCTCGCGCCACTGTCCAGCGTCCGTCACCGTGGGGAGAGACGAGCTCCAGTGCCTCTCCGCCCTCGAGCAAGAGCACCTGCCCGGCGCGGAGACGGGCCGATGGGCGGGCCAGCACCTGCCAGAGTTCCCTCTGGGATCCTGCAGAGCGCCCGGCGGCCGACGCGGCGGTGGGTGCCGGGGTGGGAGGCTCCTCTCGGCCGTCGAGCCGTCGCAGGAAGAGCAACTCTACTTGTCCGCCTGTCTGCTTTCGGACCCACGCGCGGGCGGGAAACACCTTCGACTCATTGACTACCAGGAGATCTCCCGGCTGAACCAGGTGCTCGATGTCCCGGAAACGGCGATGAGCGATCACCCCAGTCCTCGGGTCGGCTGCCAGGAGCCTGCACGCATCCCGCGGTTCGCAGGGGTGCTGAGCTACAAGGCTTTCAGGGAAATCGAAATCGAGTTCTTCGAGCCGCACGGGCTAGCGGCTCCGCACGGTCGCGCCCGGCGTACTATTTCTCACGATAGCGTTCCCACTCCGAGAGAACGCAGCCGCAATACTTCTGGCGATACAACCCGGCTTCTCGGGCGGCTCGCCGGGAGTCCGAGTACACGGACCGGAGATCGTGGTAGAGGAACTCCACGCCGTACTCCTCCTCCGCGGCGGCGCCGCCGGCGCGGATGGCGTCGTGGTCCTGCCAAGGACTGATAGCGAGACTGGTGGAGAATGCCTCGAACCCCGACGCGGCCGCTCGCTGAGCCGTCATGCGCAGCCGCGAGGCGACGCAGCGGACACACCGTCCGGCGGCGTCGTCGCCGACTATCTCTTCGAACCAAGCCGCCGGATCGTAGGTGAGGTCTTCGAGCAGGTCCAGGCTGCGCTCATCGGCGAGGTCGCGCACACCCGTGAGCCTCCTGCGGAACTCGAGGAGCGGCTGGATGTTCGGGTTGCGGAAGAAGCCGGTTACTTGGACGCCTTCACCCCGCCAATGATCGAGCGTGGTCGTGGCGCACGGCCCGCAACATATGTGAAGCAGCAGGTTCACGTTTCGAACAGTGTGTCCGGTCCGCCCGGAGGTTTCGCTCCGCAATGCAGGTAACCCAGACGCGTGAGCACGCGACCCCGCGGGGTGCGCATGAGAAAGCCTCGCTGAAGCAGGTACGGCTCGTACACGTCCTCTATGGTGTCGGTTTCCTCCCCTATGGCCACAGCCAGCGTGGACAGGCCCACGGGGCCGCCGTCGAACTTACGCAAGATCAGGTTCAGTATCTCCCGGTCCACCCGGTCGAGCCCCTCGTCGTCTACCTGGAACAGGCGGAGGGCGGCCTTGGCCACCTCAGCGGAGATATGGCCTTCGTGGCGCACCTGGGCGTAGTCCCTCACCCGCTTGAGAAGACGGTTGGCGATGCGCGGCGTGCCCCTGGAACGGAGGGCGAGTTCCTGGGTTGCCTCGCTGTCGATGCCCACCCCCAGGATCTCGGCCGATCGGACGATGATCGAGGCGAGGTCGGCGTCGGAGTAGTAGTCGAGTCGGTGCGAGAAACCGAAGCGGTCACGAAGAGGCGTGGTGATGAGGCCGGAGCGCGTCGTGGCGCCGATGAGCGTGAAGCGCGGCAGGTCGAGCCGGATGCTACGGGCGCTCGGACCCTGTCCGATGATGATGTCGATCTCGAAATCTTCCATCGCCGGATACAGGATCTCCTCGATGGCACGGTTCAGGCGGTGTATCTCGTCTATGAAGAGGACGTCGCCTTCTTCCAGATTCGTGAGGATGGCGGCCATGTCGGCTTTCTTCTCGAGCGCCGGCCCTGAGGTGGTCACGATGTGCACGCCCATCTCGAGAGCGATAATGGCGGCCAACGTGGTCTTACCGAGGCCGGGCGGGCCCGCCAGGAGCACGTGGTCGAGCGGCTCCCCACGATTCTTGGCCGCCTCGATGAAGATGGCCAGCTGCTCTCTCAGCACAGGTTGGCCGACGAATCCGGCGAGGGTGCGTGGGCGCAGCGATCCCTCGATCTCCTGGTCGTCCACGATCTCCTCGGGATCGGCCAGGCGTTCGTCTGCGTCGTCTGGATCCATGCCGTCGCCGGGAGTCACGAACGGGTTCACGATCACCGCCGCCTTAGCGCGCGACGGATGATCTCGTCCACAGGGGCGTCGGCGTGGGCGTCACGCAGGAGGGCGTCCGCTTCTGCCACGCCGATGCCGAGTTCTGCGAGCGCGGCCCGCGCCACGGCCAGGTTACCCGCGTCCTCGGACGTCCCGCGCCCGTCGGGCACGAACGGGCCCTCCGACTCGGCCATCTTCTCGCGCAACTCGAGGATCACGCGTTCGGCGGTCTTCTTGCCGATCCCGGGGACCGACTGGAACAGCGCCACATCTCCCAGAGCGATGGCCCGGCGCACGTCGCGCGGATCGCGTATGGAGAGCGCCGCCAGCGCCAAGCGGGGGCCGATCTTGCTCACCGATATGAGCTGGAGGAACAGGCGGCGTTCCTCGTCTGTGGAGAATGCGAACAGCTGCAGGGAATCTTCCCTCACGTGGAGATGAGTGAAGACGCTCGTGGACCCGCCCTCGGCCGGCAGCGCGCGCAGACTGGTGCGGGACATCTCTACTCTGAACCCCACGCCTGATACCTCGATAACGGCGCCGTCGACCTCGAGTGCTGCCACTCGTCCCGTGAGTCTGTCTATCATTGAGCAGCGCCCGCCCGACCCCGGCTCGACAGCGCCTTCTTGGCGCGGATCCGGAGTGCGCGGCCGTGCGCGTGACAGATGGCTATGCCCAGGGCATCGGCGGCGTGATCGGGCTTCGGGGTCTCACTCAGCTTGAGCAGGACGCGGACCATCTCTTGCACCTGACCCTTCTCTGCTTTGCCGTAGCCCACCACTGCCTGCTTGACCTCCTGGGGAGTGTACTCGAACACCTCACAGCCGCCCCGGGAGCAGGCGAGAAGGGCCACCCCGCGGGCCTGCCCCACCGCCAAGGCCGTACGCACGTTCACGTTGAAGAAGAGCGACTCGACCGCGGCTTCCGACGGCTGATGCCGCCTCACCAACGCTCCGATCTCTTCGAAGATGAGATCGAGCCGCTCGTGTAACTCGAGGTCGGCGGTGGTACGGACCACTCCGAACGCCACGGCCTCCAGGTGATTGCCGCGCTGCGCCAAGACCCCGTAACCAGTGGATGCGGTCCCCGGGTCGATGCCCAAGATGATACGTCCCGCCTCGGTCATGGAACACGCTCCATCGGCTTTCGATCCCGGCAGGGGCACTAGCCGGCGAGCGCCTCCATCACCTCGTCGGCCACGTCGAAGTTCGCGTAGACTTCCTGGACGTCGTCGTTGTCTTCGAGCGCTTCGAGCAGACGGAACGTCTTCTTGGCGTCAGATTCATCGAGGGCCACCGTGTTCTTGGGGATCATCGTGAGCTGTGCCGAGGAGATAGTGATTCCCGCCTCCTCCAGCGCGCGCCTCACCGTCATGAAGTCTGCGGGATCGGTGCGGATCTCGAACGAATCCTCGTCAGCGATCATGTCCTCTGCCCCCGCCTCGATAGCCACCGCCAGGACCTCATCCTCGTCGAGTCCCGCCGCGTCCACGTAGATCAGGCCCTTGCGTTCGAAGATCCAGCTGACGGAGCCGTCTGTGCCCAGATTGCCGCCGGACCGGTCGAAGATGTGGCGCACGTCCGCCGCGGATCTGTTCTTGTTGTCTGTGAGCACCATGACATACACGGCGACGCCGTTCGGTCCGTATCCCTCGTACGTGAGATGCATGTATGCGGCCGCGTCACTGGATTCCCCTGTGCCCTTCTTGATCGCACGCTCGATATTGTCGTTGGGCATGTTGGCGTCTTTGGCCTTCTGGATGGCTGTGGCCAGCGTTGCGTTGTGCTCAGGGTCTCCCCCGCCCTCCCGAGCGGCTACAGTGATGGCCCGGGAGAACTTGCCGAACTCCTTGCCCCGCTTGGCGTCCACCAACGCCTTCTTGTGCTTGATCCCCGCCCATTTCGAATGCCCGGACATACACAACCTCCGCTGTCTCCTCTACCGCCCGGAGTCCCGGCGGCTCCATGCGGGCGTTCTCACATCGCATCGGCGCACACGTGATGGTCCCGGCTTCGTCGAGCGCCAGCCTAAGAGTTTATCCGACGCCTCGGACCCCATCAACGGCCGGAGACTCAGCCTACCGGAGCCAGCCCGATTCTCCCACGTGTTCACGCACCAGCTTGATGCGGGCGTCGCACGCATCCCGGTCTTGAGCGTACATGGCGGCGGCCAGGGCCGTGACCAGGCTCAGCGGACCCACCAAGGAGTGGGCGAAGAAGGTGGAGTCGATGTCCGCATACAGGGTGACCGAGGCCTTGCCCGCTATCTCGGAGAGAGAGTTGTCGGTAATGGCTACGGTGCGCACCTTCGAAGCCTCGGCCTTCTCGAGAAACGAGATCGTCAAGGGGTGGGCTCGGCGAAAGCCGACTGCCAACAACGCATCCTCGGGACCGAGGCGCACCAACCTCGCCACGTTCGCTTCGGAGGTGTCGACAACAAGGTCGGTGGCTAAGCCCAGCAGATCGAACAGGTACGCGGCATGACGCACCACGATCGACGCTTCGTTCATGCCCACCAGCATCAAGTGCCGCGCTCCCGAGACGATCTCCACCGCCTGGTTGAAACGAGCGAGGGTGTTCTTGGCGAGAGTCTCCTCGAGGCTCAAGACATCCGTGCGGAGCGCCCGGGTGAGATTGTCCTCCTCCACCAGGAAGAGCAGTTGATCGTCGTGGACCACGGGGCGCGAAGCGGCGCCCAGCCGGTGTTCGTCACGCGTGGCCTTCTGGAGATCCGGATACCCACTGAATCCCAGGGATTGGGCGAACCTCACCACCGTGGAACTCGAGGTGTTGCCTTTCCTCGCCAACTCCTCCGCGCTGAGGTAGGCGGTCTCCTCCAAGTGATCGATTATGTACCGGGCGATGGCCTTCTGTGAGCGTGAGAAGGAGTCAAACCCCTCCTGCAGCAGGTCGGTGACCCGCTTGGGCTTCGAGTCTTCAACATCGTCTCTATGGCTGCCCTTGGATTGCATGCCATAGATAATACAACATCCATTGCATGACTCCTCCACCAATCGCCCGCCGGGCCGTACTTTTTTCGCGGCATCAAGGACCGGGCACAGGGGACGGTGTGCGACCGTCTTGAGGTTAGACCCAGAGAGTGAAGTCGCGCTGATCCGGTGGCCTCATGGCTCTCGCCAACCGGAGGTGGGTCGCGGCTTCGGCGTCTCTACCCATCTTCCACAACGCGCGCGAGAGGCAGTAGTGTGCGTAGTCATCGGTCGGATATCGTTCGATGATGGCGCGGAACTCCACTTCTGCGTCCGGCCAGCGGCCGACGGCGTAGTAGGCTCGGCCCAAGGTCTCGCGGATGCTTGACTTGTCGGGGTCCAGCCTCCGGGCCTTCTCAAGGCGCACGATCGCCTGAGCGACATTCCCGCCGGTCAGTAGACGCTCCCCGGCATGGAAGTGCGCGTAGGTCTCGTTCGCGTCGTCCATCTCCGCCATCTGTCCCGGGACTATTCCTCCCTGGCCGCCTTAGTTTCTTCGATGATCTTCTCAGTAAGGTGGGCCGGCACCTCGTCATAGTGATCGAGTTCCATGGTATAGGAGCCGCGACCACCGGTCATGGAACGTAGTTGCGGGGCGTAGGTAAGCATCTCAGCCAGGGGGACCTGGGCGCGGATGATGTGCATCTCCCCCATGCTCTCGCTGCCCTGAGGACGTCCGCGCCGACTGGAGAGATCGCCCATGATGTCGCCCATGTTGGCCTCGGGGGCGATCACCTCTACGTTCATGATGGGTTCCAACAACACGGGGGCCGCTCCTTCCATCGCCTTGTGGAAGGCCAGACTCCCGGCGATCCTGAACGCCATCTCGGAGGAGTCCACCGTGTGGTAGGAGCCGTCGAACAGCTTCACCTTCACGTCCACCACCGGATAGCCGGCGATGACGCCGCGCTCCATGGTCTCCACGATGCCTTTCTCCACGGCCGGGATAAAGCCTCGCGGAATGGAGCCTCCCACGATCGCGTCCTGGAACTCGAACCCCCCGCCATGAGGGAGAGGCTGGATCTCGATCCAGCAGTCGCCGAATTGCCCACGACCTCCGGTCTGTTTCTTGTGTCTGCCCTGGGCCGTCGACGCCTTGCGGATGGTCTCCAGGTAGGGTACACGTGGTGGGTGTAGATCGACCTCCACACCAAAGCGCCTCTTCATCTTGTCGAGAATGACCTCGACGTGCACTTGACTGGTGCCCGCGATGATCATCTCGTGGGTCTGCGCGTCGAAGCGGAATTGCATCGCGGGGTCTTCTTCAACAAGACGCTTCAGCGCGTTCGAGACCTTCTCTTCCTCACCCTTGGTCTTGGCGGTTATGGCGAACGAGATCGCGGGCGGCGCGAACTCCACCGGCGGGAACAGCACAGCCCGGGTCGGGTCGGTGAGGGTGTCTCCGGTGGAAGTGTCCTTCAGCTTGCCGAGGGCGACGATGTCACCCGCTCCGGCTTCGTCGATGCCCTTACTCTCCTTGCCCTGCAAGGCGAGGATGTTGCCCGTGCGTTCTTTGTCTCCGGTGCGGGAATTCAAGAGGTGCGAGTCGTTCGCTATGTGCCCGCTGAAGACCCTCGCGAGGTTTATGCGACCCGAGAATTGGTCGGAGATCGTCTTGAAGATGAAGAGCGCCGCCGGATCGTCGGAGTCTGGTGCCACCTCGATCTCGCCGGACCCGTCGGCCAGCGGTACGCTCCGTACGCCGGCCCGCGCCGGGGAAGGCAATCCCGATTCGATCATGTCCAACAACCGGTCGACGCCTATGTTCTTTGTGGCGGACACCGGGACCACCGGAGATAGACGTCCTTCGATTGCACCGGCCTTGAGCGCCCCCAGGATCTCTTCGAGCGTGAGTTCCTCGCCCTCCAAATACTTCTCTATAAGGGAGTCGGCGGATTCCGCCACCCGCTCCACCAGACGCTCACGAGCGGCCTCGGCGGCCTCGAGGAGGTCGTCAGGGATGGCCGACTCCTTGGCCATCCCGCCATTGTCGGTGTAGATGTCGGCCTTCATGTGGACGAGGTCGATCAAGCCGGAGAACTCGTGTTCCTTGCCGATAGGCAGTGCTACGGGGACCACGCCGTCGCCAAAACGCTCCATGAGTGCCGCCAACACGTCGTCGAAGTCCGCCCGCTCACGATCCATCATGTTGACCGCCACCAGCCGCGCGACGCCGAGTTCGACCGCGCGACGCCAGAGACGCTCGGTCTGGACCTCGACCTTGTTCACTCCGTTGATGACCATGAGGGCGCCTTCGACCACAGTCAACGTAGCCAGGGCTTCGCTGATGAAGGAGGCCTCACCCGGCGTGTCCACGAGGTTGAACTTGCGCTTGTCCCATTCGACGTGGGCGAGGCCGGCCGAGATGCTCATCTGACGCTTTATCTCGTCCTCGTCGTGGTCCATGGTAGTGGTGCCGTCCGTGACACTGCCTAGGCGGTTCTTGCCCCCCGTGGTGAACAGGATGGCTTCGACCAGTGAGGTCTTCCCCGAACCGCGATGACCCACCACCGCGACGTTTCGGATCTTGGCCGGGTCTACCTGAGCCATCAGTCCTCCTCATCCTCTCGCGTTATCCCAACTCTCGAGCGCATCGCTCCGGGCGAAGGCTCGGGCCCCACATATGACAAAGGACGCTGCCCCGAAGGGCGGCGTCCTTAAGAGCCGCTATGAATCCTGTGCACCGACCACACTATGACGGCCCATAGGCCGATTCACCTCGCTCCCGATGTTCGCACCGCGCTCGCCCCCACGCACAATAGGGGCCATATTCTACCGAACCGGACGACCAATGATAAGGGGATGCGACCGCGCGGGCTACCGCCCTACTCGTTCGCTTTGAGTTGGTAGCGACGCCCCTTCTCCACCCAGAAGATGCTGGCCACGTCCACCGGCAAGATCTCCAACTGTCCCCCCCGCGCCTCGATGCGCACCAGTTCGAAGTCGCGGTAGAAGGCCTTGACGTCCTCGGAGAATTCGGCGACCGTCTGGCTCCTCAACGAATCATCGTATATCTGGATCGGCGCGACGAGACTGAGGACGGCCCGCCCTTCCTGGACGATGATGTGCATGGCGGACGAACCTCCCGTAGTGTGGTCTGCGAACGATCCAATGGCCGAGGCGGTTCCGGTGACCTGCGGGAGCTTACCAGTACTCGGCCCCTTGGCGA
This sequence comes from Thermoleophilia bacterium, assembly GCA_038204345.1. GTDB lineage: Bacteria > Actinomycetota > Thermoleophilia > RBG-16-64-13 > RBG-16-64-13 > JAHJSA01. The sequence goes on from JBBRDB010000038.1 coordinate 11,395, forward strand.
AGCCGCACTCCGGGATGGCCGCACCGGGGGCAGCCGTATGAATCCGAGCGTTCGACGAAGAAGACCTCGGTTCCACAGGTGGGGCACAGGAACTCATCGACTAGTATGTCGGCCCCCGTGAGATCGACCTCCACGTAGGTCTTGCAGTGCATGCAGTGGGCCGGCATGAACCGGCGGCGAGGATCGGTGACACTCACACCCCAACGGATCTCGAGAGACTCGTAACCGCACGACTCGCAGTGGAAGACGGTGGATTCACCCATGATGGTCCGCTCCGGCTCGTCAGGTCATGGAACGTTGGGTTACTCTTCGACCTCTACGACCTGCACGCCCCGATAGGTGCCACAGGTGGGGCACACTCGGTGATTGAGGCGCGGGCTATGGCATTGAGGGCACTCGCCCACGGTCGGCCCGGTGATGCTATGCGTGGCCCGACGACTATCGCGCCGCGCCTTGGACGTCTTCTTCTTGGGAACGGCCACGTTGGACCCTTTCTCTGCCGGTGTTCGGAGTCACGGATTATTAGCGCACATGGGCCGGATTTACAAGCGGGAGACGGGACCGGGGGGACGAGCCGACTGCCGGCGCCTCTCAGTCGTGCTCCCCATCCTCCAGAGTGAGATCGGCCAGACGGGCCCACCGTTCGTCGCCGGTAGGAGGAGAACAGTCGCACTTCTCGGACGCCAACAAGTTGCCACAGGTCGGGCAGAGACCGCTGCAGGACTCGTCGCACAAAACCCTTGACGGCATCGCGAGCACAAAAGCCTCTCTGGCCAGACCGTCGACGTCCACGACGGAGTCCTGGATGAACGCGGAGATGTCACCTTCCTCCCACTCCTCCGGGCGGCGCGGCACGAACTCCTCCTGATCTGCGGACACGTGTACAACCACCTCAGCGAGACACCTGGCACACGGACCGTAGATCTTGGCCCCAAGCTTGATTTCGACCAGGTGCCCGCCGGCGATCCTCTGAACGCTCACCCTGACGCCGGCCTCGTTGACGACTGCGTCGAACGGGACGCCGCCGGAGGTGACCGGCGCGATGTCGACGTGAAAGATCTTCTCGACCCGTTCCCCGGGCTGAAGGCCGAGTTCGCGCAGATCAAGCCGATTACCAGGTTTGGTCATGACGCAGCCGCTGTCCTAGGGGACGGCGTGCTCCCCTCCCTACTCCTCAGGCTGCGTTCGGCCCTGCAGGCGCTCTCTTCCCCTTTGCACCGCCGACAGGAACTTGCTGAGGCTCGTTTCCAAGGCACCAAGCACCTCGTCCGCGTAGTCCTCGGCTCCGTACCTGATCTCCCGGTTGCGCGCTTCGGCATCCTTGAGGATCTCCTCAGCCTGGCGTTCGGCCCGTCGCACCACTTCCTGCTCGCTCGCCAGCCGGTTCGATTCCTCGTTCGCCTCGTTGAGCAGGCGTTCGGATTCCTCCTTGGCTTCGGCCAACATTTCTTGGCGCTCCTTCACGATCCACCGAGCTTGTTTGATCTCCTCGGGGATGGTGGCGCGCATCTGATCGAGCAGGTCATAGATCTGATCCCGGTCGATCATGACCTTGTCGGTCATGGGCAAGGTGCTCGCGCTGTGCACCAGATCATCGAGTTTGTCGATCAGAACGAGGACGTCCATTCTAAGCCTCCGGGTGCGTGTACACTTCGGCGAGCCGCTTAGCGACTCTGGGTGGGACCAGATCGTCGACGCAGCCGCCGAACCTGGCTATCTCTTTGACGCCGCTGGAGCTGAGGAAGCTGTACTCAGGCGACGCCATGAGGTACACGGTCTCCAAGTCGGGATCGAGCTTCTTATTCAACTGAGCCATCTGAAACTCGTACTCGAAGTCGGTCACGGCCCGGAGACCCTTGACAAGGGAGTCCGCACCCACCTCTCTCGCCTTGTCAACGACCAGGCCCTCCAGGACCACGACGAATACGTTCGGCAGATGCTTGGTTGACTCCTCCAAGAACGACACCCTCTCCTCCGCCGAAAAGAGCGGTTGCTTCCTGAAAGCGTCGTTCACCACCGCCACGAACACCTTGTCGAAATTATGCGCACACCTCGAGATGATGTCGAGATGCCCGACGGTTACGGGATCATATGTGCCGGGGCAGAGCGCGGTCTTCACCTCAGTGCTGCTCCTCCGCGTAGATCGAGATGAGAGTGTTGCCGTACCGACGCTGAAACACCGTCGGGAGCCCGAGGCGCGCCTGCGTCGGGAGAGGCCCCTCGACGACTACGAGGCCTCCAGCTGCAAGCAGTCGCGGCAGCGCCGCAGCTACCGCCTCGTCCACTTGCGTCAGCATTGTATAAGGAGGGTCCATAAAGAGCAAATCGAAGCGGTCTCCGCGTTGCGTGAGGCGACCGAGCGCCGGCTCATGACTCATCTGGAGGATCTCGACCCGGTCCTCGAGCCCCAGCGTAGCCACGTTGTCTCGCAAGATGGAGGCGACCTCCCTGTCCCGTTCGACGAAGGTGCAGTGCGCGGCGCCACGGGAGAGCGCTTCCAGGCCAAGCGCACCCGACCCCGCGAACAGGTCGAGGACGTCCGTGCCTGCGACATCGCCCAGGGTCGAGAACACGGCCTCTCGCACTCTGTCCGGCGTGGGGCGGACACTGTTTGTGCTCGGCACCCGGAGCCGGCGACCCTTGTGCGTCCCGGCGACGATGCGCAACTCCCCGAACCTTCTAGGCATGGTCCAACCAGTCCATCGAACCGCCAAAACGTTCCTCTGCGGCGTCTCGCAGCAGCACGTGGCAAGGATCCGAAAGGTCGGGGTCGCTCGCGAGCATCCGCCGAGCTTCGTCACGAGCATCCATCAACAGGCGCTGATCGCGCAGAAGTCGGGCCACCTTCAGATCGCCCCATCCCGACTGGCGTTCACCGAAGACCTGACCCTCGCCCCTGGCCCGAAGGTCGGCCTCCGCGAGCTCGAAACCGTCGGTGGTGCGGCAGAAGAGATCCAGGCGTTTGAGGGCGTCTTCATCGCAGCCGTCCGCCCCCACCAGGCAGTGCCCCGTCTCCGTGCCCCGGGCTACTCGGCCTCTCAGTTGGTGGAGCTGGGACAGACCGAATCGTCGGGCGTCTTCGATCACCATCACCGTGGCGTTCGGCACGTCTACGCCCACCTCGATGACCGTGGTGGTGACCAGGACATCGTAGTCGGCGCGCTCGAACGCCCTCATGACCTCGTGTTTTTGCTCACTCTTCATCTGGCCGTGGATCAGACCCAACCGGAGACCCCGCAGGGGGCCTGCAGCCAGCTCCTCGTAGGTGGCGACGGCTGAGGCCGCCTGCAGCGAATCGCTCTCCTCGACCAGAGGGCAGACCACGTACGTCTGCCGGCCCTCCCCCCCTTTCGCGCGCACGAACTCCCAGAGCTGTTCACGTCGCCCTGTGACGATGAGACGGGTCTCTACCGGAGTCCTGCCCGGCGGAAGTTCGTCGATGACACTCACATCCAAGTCACCGTACAAGGTGAGACTGAGGGTGCGTGGTATGGGAGTGGCCGTCATATGCAAGGTGTGAGGCCACGGTAGTCCGGGCCGCGGGGTCATCAGAGCCGCGCGTTGGCGCACCCCGAAGCGGTGCTGTTCGTCGATAACCACGACCCGTACAGACGACAGATCGACGCCTTCTTGGATCAGGGCCTGCGTGCCCACCACGATCAAGGGCTCTTTCCCGGCGATCCTTCGCAGCGCCTCGCGCCGCTCGGCCGCCGGTTGGCTGCCTTTCAGCAGGAGTGTGGGAACCCCCAAAGAGAGCATCTGCTCGCCTAACCGCAGCGCGTGCTGGTCGGCCAAGACCTCGGTCGGTACCATGACGACACCCTGGCCTCCGGTTTCCACCGCACGCAGAAGTGCGTACGCCGCTACGACGGTCTTGCCCGAACCCACGTCCCCCTGGAGCAGCCGCCGCATCGGGGTCGGGAGCCCGAGGTCGGCGTCGATCTCCATCATGACGCGGCGTTGAGCGCTCGTGGGAGAGAACGAAAGCCGTTCCATGAAGGCGGATGTGATCCCCCCTGGTGGCGGCAGGGCCAGTGCCGGACGCCGCACCTCTTCCTCTCGACGGTGGCGCAGGAGCGCCACCTGCAGGAACAGCAACTCCTCGTAGGCGAGGCGTTCCCGGCTCTTCGCGGCTTCGGCGAGGGAACGCGGGAAATGGGCCGAGAGCAATGCGTCCCGGCGAGAGGGGTATCGACGCCCCGCCACCAGGCGCGACGGCAACGGGTCGACGACGTGCTCAGCCTCGACACGGGCCGCGCCGAGCAGCGTCCGCAGCGAGCGCACGCTCACGTCGCCGGTGGCAGGGTATACCGGGATCAAACCGACCGTGTGGATGCCTTCTTCGCGGCCGTCTTCCCGGAGAATCTCGTGGCTGGTGACCCGGAACGAGTACGACCCGCGGTTACGACGAAGAGCTCCACGCACGAGAAGCTCCGGCTTCTCGCTGAACGCGTCGGCCAGGTAGGCTTGGTTGTACCAGACAGCCGGGATACTCGCGCTCTCGTCGCCGATCAGAGCTTCCAAGACGCTCAGGCCGCGACGACGGGCCGAGCGGACCGCGAATGACTGCACCACCACCCTCAGTGTCGTCTCTTCCCCCTCGCGCAGAGTGGCTACGGTAGCGAGGCGCGCGGGGGCTTCGTGACGAAAAGGGGTATAGAAGAGGAGGTCTTCGATGGTCTCGAGGCCCAACGCTCTGAGGCGCTCAGCCCTGACCCGCCCGACTCCCGGCAGGGTGTCGAGTCGATGCCTGAGCCGTTCCGGCTGCACTCGGCTCTTGGAGGAGGGAGGTAGAGCCGGACCTTCCGCGGGCGCGGAGGTCGGCACTCCGAAGGGGAAGTGGATGGCACCCCCCCGCCGGCTCATTCCTCGACGAAGAACAGCGCCACCGCTTCGGGCCCCGCGTACGTGCCGATGACGGCTCCCACCTGACCCTTCAGCACCACCCGAACATCGCGGTCGGTGTCCGCCAGGAGTCCGATGACCGCGTCCACGCGTTCGGGGGCCTGACCGTGAGCGATGGCGACGCTCACTGTGGATCCCGGCCGCGTCTTCTCCAGAAAGTACTCCTTCATCGCCGCCAGGGCTCTCTGTTCTCCGCGCACCTTCTTGTACGGATGGACGATGCCGTCTTCGAACGTGAGTAGCGGCTTGATGTTCAGAAGACTCCCGGCCAGGCCGCTGGCGCGGCCGATGCGTCCGCCCTTCTGCAGGTACTCCAGGGTCCCCAGTAGGAAGAGCCTACCTGACTCGCGACGGAAGCGATCTGCGTAGCCCAGTATCTCCGACTCCGTGGTGCCCCGGTCGAGTAGGCCGAGGATCTGCCGAGCCAGGAGGGCGACGGCCATGCTCGCGACCTCGGAGTCTATGACCGTGACTCCGGGCACCTCGCGTTGCCCCAAGGTAGCGCTCTCGAACGTGCCGCTCAGTTTCGCGCTCAGGTGGAGAGAGAAGACCCTCTCGAACTGGGAGCGCAGCCGCCTGTACTCCTCGATGAACGCACCCACCGACGGCTGCGACGTGGTGGGGAGTCGCTCCGCGCGGACGAGTCTCTGATAGAACTCTGTTGGTCGCATGTCGACCCAGTCCCGATAGGTCTCCTCTCCGAAATGCACATTGAGCGGCACCA
>JBBRDB010000039.1:0-16726 GCA_038204345.1 Thermoleophilia bacterium
CACAGTCCCGTGGCCACGAGCAGGGCGGCCGCAAGCGGCAAGACCCTGGGGCCGCGGCCCCGACGCTTCTCTCCATTCAAGATCATGACCCTCCTCTCCCCACAGACGACTGCTCCAAAGCCTCAACTCCACTGCCGTCCTCACGCGGCTCCTCCCACGTTAGAAGGTTTCGATCGCTCGTGACGCCTGATGCCACCCGGGACCGCGCACTGACCACATCTAGTCACTGACCTCCGGCGAGACCTCGGGATCGAAGGGATTCGTCCTGGCGGAGAGCGAGAACAGATACGGATACCGATCCTTCAGATGGGTCACGTAGCCCAACCAAGCGGGCACGAGGAGCCCATAGACCCGAGTCGCGTCGGCCATCAGATGAGCCCGGTCCTTGTCCGAGAGTCCCTCGAGGTCGGAACGAACCGCGAGTTCCTCGGTGAGGTGGAAAGTGGCGCGCAGAAGATCGGTGAAACTCTCGTGCTCCTGCAACGTCGGATTCTCGAGGATGCGCACCAGCACAGATCGCCTCTCGACCAATAGCCGAAACAGGTCGGGGAGATCCACGTCCTCCCCCTCCAAGTGGTAGTGCCGGGCCCGCAGTTGGGACGCTACGCTCGCGAACTGTGCTTGTTTCCAGTGCGCCATGCCCGCCAGCGAGGTCACCAACTCGGACAGCCGCGGATCGGCGGCCGCGAAGCGCTGCAGGAGAGCATTCCCGATCTCGCTGAAGAAGACACCTATGACCAAGTGGAGGTTTTGGAGGCGGGCCTGCTTCTCGCGTCTACTGAACGTCGCTTCGGAGACTCCGGTGAACACACCCAAGAAGCTGCCGGCTCCTCCGAAGATGAGGATGATCGCAAGGATCTTGCCGGCGGGCGTCACCGGAGCGAGATCTCCGTAGCCGACCGTGGCCACCGTCACTATAGTGAGGTAGAAAGAGTCGACGAGGGCCAGATGCTCTATCGCGGTGAAGCCCACTGTGCCCACGATGACGACAGTGACCAGCAGGAGGAAGAACACCCGCAGTCTGACCGCGATCGGATTGACCATGCTTCCGCCTCCCGCTGGTTGGGTACCCGGCATTGTAGCGCGTCACTAACCCGGAGGATCGCCTAATGAAAGCCGCGGAACTGTTTGTGCGCTGTCTCGAGAACGAGGGAGTCACCACCGTCTACGGAATCCCCGGTGAGGAGAACCTCGACGTCATGGACGCCCTGCTCGACAGCAGCATCGAGTTCGTGACCACGAGGCACGAGCAGGGCGCCGCCTTCATGGCCGATGTCCGCGGTCGTCTCACCGGCGCTGCAGGCGTATGCTTGTCAACCTTGGGCCCGGGCGCCACGAACCTGGTCACCGGCGTCGCCGACGCCAATATGGACGGAGCGCCGGTGGTGGCCATCGCCGGTCAGGCGGCCACGACCCGCCTGCACAAGGAGAGCCACCAAGTGCTCGACCTGCAGACCCTCTTCTCGCCGATCACCAAGTACTCGGCTCAGATCCGCTCGCCCCACATCGTGGCCGAGGTCGTGCGCAAGGCTTTCAAATTGGCGCAGGCGGAGAAACCCGGCGTGAGTTTCCTGGAATTCCCCGAAGACGTCGCGGGAATGGAGGTCGGCGACAGGTCGCCGCTGCGCCGCCAGGCCGCCATGCCCTGCCTCCCTGCCCCGCAGAAGATCGAACAGGCGGCCGAGCTCATCGATGGGGCCCGGGCGCCCATCATCATGGCCGGCAACGGAGTGGTGCGGGCCGGGGCCGCCGAGGAGTTGGTGGCCTTCGCCGAGCGGGTGAACATCCCCGTGGCCACGACGTTCATGGCCAAGGGTGTCATCCCCGGGTCTCACCCTCTGGCTCTGGGAACCGTGGGGCTGGGGGTGAACGACTATGTAGCCGGCGGGTTCGAGAGAGCCGACCTGGTCATTTGCGTCGGCTATGACATAGTCGAGTATCACCCCTTCCTGTGGAACGCGAAAGGCCACCTCAAGCTGATCCACGTCCATGAGTCGCCGGCCGAGGTGGACGAGTTCTACATCGTGGAGGCAGGCGTGGTGGGCCGCATCGGAGCCGCGCTCGAAGCCATCGGCGGGCGCTGCCGACCGCATGACGCCCCCATGGTGCCCGAACTCCATCAGGCCTCGCTTTCGACGACATCGCGGGACACGCCGAAAGCGAGGCCTTCCCACTCAAGCCGCAGAAGATCATCTGGGATCTACGACGAGCGATGGGGGCCGAGGACATAGTCGTCAGCGACGTAGGCGCCCACAAGCTCTGGATGGCGCGCATGTATCAGGCGGACAGACCGAACACCTGCATCATCTCGAACGGCTTCGCCGCCATGGGCATCGCCGTGCCCGGTGCGATCGCCGCGCGCCATGTGCACCCCGAGCGCAAGGTGGTGGCCGTCACCGGCGACGCCGGCTTCATGATGAACTCTCAGGAGATCGAGACGGCCCTCCGGCTGCACACGCCCCTGGTGATCCTGATTTGGAACGACTCGGCGTACGGCCTCATCCGCTGGAAGCAGATGGAGTATTTCGACCGGGAGGCGGGCGTGGGCTTCACCAACCCCGATTTTGTGGCCTACGCCCATAGCTTCGGCGCCCAGGGGTACCGCATCCAGAAGGCCGCCGACCTGGCCCCCACGCTGGCTACCGCACTCGCTGCAGACACGGTATCGGTGATCGACTGTCCGGTGGACTACAGCGAGAACCTGCGCCTGCCCCACCTGGCAGGCGACAAGATCCGCCTCGAATAGTCCAGTCCAGGTCGTAACCGGCGAGCCGCAGGGCTTTGCCGGGAATCCCGCGGCTATTTGCCCTGCGGGCCGCGGGCTGTTTGCGAATGCCGCGGCGCTCTGCCGCGGGCCGCTCCCGGCCATGGATGGACCCGGGCCGCACCGCGCAGGCGGTACATAGTTCAGCCGTCGGCGACCTCACCCGGGAACAACTGCGCGGCTACCTCCGCCATGGGCAGTGCCTTGCCCGTGGCGGAGTCCACCATCACGAACACCACGTCGGCGTCGGCCACCAGAGTCCCGCCCGCTTTCAAACGTACCTCTTGTCGTAGCTTCCCGCTTCGGTTGCCGATCCCGGCCAGCGTCGTGCTCACCTCCACTACTTGGGGCGCCGTCGCCGCCTCCCGGTAGCTGATGTTTATGTTCACGACCATGAAGACCCACCCACGCTCCTCGAAGACGGGGAACCCGCCGCGCGCTTCCCAGAAGGCCCACCGCCCCTCCTCCAGGAACTCGAGGTAGCGCGCGTTGTTCACATGACCCAGCAAGTCGCAATGATACGGCCTGATCTTGACCTCGAAGAGGTCGCTCACCCCTTCGCCGCCTTGATCTCGCGCCCTACGGAATGAGCCTTGGCGATGCGCGTCGCGCCGCCGTAGTAGTGACCGTCCTGGAAAGCGTAAAAGAAAGGCGCGACGCGACCGGCGTCGACGTCACCGGCCTCGTCGAAGCACCCCTCTTCCACCTTCACGTCCAGGATCTCGCCGATGAACTGGGTGTGCAGGCCCAGTTCGTGCACCTCCACGACCCTACACTCCAACACGAGAGGAAACTCGGCAACGTAGGGCGCGTCCACCAGCGTGCTACGCGTGGCCGTGAGACCGGTGACCGCGAACTTGTCTACGTCGCGTCCGGATACTACTCCGAAGTAGTCGGCCTCGCGCACGTGCTCGGTCGAAGGGACGCTCACCGTGAACGCCTTGCGGGCCATTATGTTGCCGTGAGCCATCGTGGCCGCCCGAAAGGACACGCTGACACACGGCGGCTTTGAACAGCAGATGCCGCCCCACGCCGCAGTGCTGGCGTCCGGCCTGCCTTCGGCATCGTAGGTGCCCACCACCAGCACCGGCGCCGGATAGAGGACGGTCTTCGCTCCGATAGATCGCTTCATGTCGAGACTCCCGGAAGTGGCTCATGCCGTGGATAAAGAGTATCGACCCATTCTCGCACAGAGCAGCAGCCGCGCTACCACCACGATCGGGATACGGCCGCCGATGCAGAGCGTCAATGCCTTGAGACACCCGCGCGGTTGAATGGTAAAGTCGTTTCTTGCTTGGGAACCCGCAGAGAACTTCGGGCGGCCGTCGAAAGGACCACCACGCCATGACACTGCTTCCGCTGATCGGGATCACACAGCGTCGTCTCTCTGTGGCCCAGATCGCGGGAACGCCGCCCAGCGCATACGATCAATGGATGAACGCCCAGTTCACGACCTACGCTCGCGCGGTCTCACTCTCGGGCGGCCTTCCTGTCAACGTGTCGAGAGAGGCCGACCCGGCCGAGCTCGCACGCCGTCTGGACGGAGTGGTGCTCGCCGGCGGCCTGGACGTGGACCCGCGCCTCTACGGCGGAGTGCCCGGCCCCAGATCCACGATGATCGACCCCGAATCCGATCGCTTCGATATCCAACTCGTACACGCCGCCTTCCGTGCCGACATACCGGTGCTGGGCGTCTGTCGCGGCCTGCATGTGTTGAACGTAGCCCTAGGCGGCACGCTCGTCCGCGACCTGCCGGTGGGTGAAGGCACGTCGCATTCGTTCTTGCACTACCCACCCCACGAGCGGGTACACAGGGTCACGCTCGAGCCGGGCAGCACGCTCCACGCGCTCTACGGCTCGGAGGTGCTTGTGAACAGCCTGCACCACCAAGCGGTGGCGGAGTTGGGGCGCATCGTGTCGGCGGTTGGCCATGCCGACGACGGTGTCGTTGAGGCGATCGAGATCACCAGACAGCGGGCGCTCGGCGTGCAATGGCACCCTGAGTTCTTCCCCGATCTGGACCCCGTGTTCGAATGGCTCATAGAGGAAGCGTCGTCCACCCAAGGGCGCGAGACGGCCAGAACGGGTGAGAGCCGGGCGGGGTAGCCGGGCGGCTCGCCGCGCTGGGCCGGTCGCTCTCTCGAAGTGTGAATCTCAGCCTTTGGGTCGTCCCGACAGTCGCTTACTCGTCCGACAGGAGTTTCGCGCTCTCGATGACCACGGGCGTCTGAGGGACGTCCTGGAATTGACCTACGGTGCCCGTAGGCACGCCTGCGATGGCATCGACCACGTCCATGCCGCTCACCACCTTCCCGAACACCGCGTAGCCGAAGCCCTGAGGAGTGTTCGCGGTGTGATCCAGGAAGGCGTTGTCTACCAGATTGATGAAGAACTGAGCGGTTGCGCTATCGACCACGCCCGTCCGAGCCATGGCGACGGTGCCGCGCAGGTTCTTGAGCCCGTTACCCGCCTCGTTCTTGATGGGGGCATTCGTCGCCTTCTGCTTCATGTCGGGCGTGAAGCCGCCGCCCTGAGCCATGAAGCCCGGCATCACCCGGTGGAATATAGTGCCGTCGTAGAGGCCGGCCTCCACGTAGCTGGTGAAGTTCTCCGTGGAGATAGGCGCAGCGGCGCTGTCGAGTTCGAGGACGATGGTGCCCATAGATGTGACGAGTTCCACTCGGGGATTGTTGCTGTTCACTCTTGCCTCTCCTGTAGTCGGTGCGGTTGTCACTGAGTCCGCCACGGTTGCGTCCGTGGTGCCCGCAGAGCCGGAGCCACAGCCCGCGATGGCCACAAGGGCTAGGGCGAGCAGGCCACTGAGGATCCAGACGACGCGGCGACGAACCCGTCGATCGAACGTGGTTATACCGTCGGCCAAAGCATTGCCTCCATGGTGGTTTGTAGTTGCCGACTCCGATAGGTTCTCACATCGGCGCCGCACGGGCGACCTCAACATTCGCACGCGTCATCCGGGTTCGGTGGAGCGCCCACCGGGTATCTGGTGCAAAATGCAACTCAAAGGAGACACGCGTGGCATCCGTCGAGTGGACCATCGATACCTCCCATTCGAGCATCGGTTTCACGGTGCGTCATATGGTTTTCGCCAAGGTGCGCGGTACCTTCGATCGCTGGCAGGGCACGATCGGCGTGGACGAGAAAGATCCCAAGAACGTCGGCCTGGAGATACACATCGAGACGGCCGGCATCGACACGCACGACGAGAAGCGTGACGCGCACCTTCGCTCGGCCGACTTCTTCGACGCCGAGAACTACCCCGAGATCATCTTCGTGAGCGCTTGGACGGAGAACACCGGAGAGAATGACTTCCGCCTCGCCGGGAGCCTCACGATGAGGGGGGTCACCCGCGAGGTCATTTTGGACGCCGAATTCCTGGGAGCGGCGAAGGACCCCTGGGGCCGAGACCGGATCGCCTACGCCGCCAAGGCCGTCCTCGACCGCACCCAATGGGGGCTCGTGTGGAACGCCCCGCTGGAGGCGGGCGGGTTCCTCGTGAGCGAGATGATCGAACTCGAATTCGACGTACAGGCAGTTCGTGCCTGAGCCTTCGACCCCACACTGCAGCCGGCTCCACCACCCATCGTCTGAGATAGCATGCCGTCTTTCGGCCGAGGTGGGCGCACTACACTTCGCGCCCCCCGTGACCCACGTGTACAACCCATTGGAGTATGCCTGGGAGGCGCACGAAGCCTACCTCCGTCGCTACGGCTCCTTGCCGAGGGAGGTCGTTCTCCTGGGCATGAACCCAGGGCCTTGGGGGATGGCGCAGACGGGAGTGCCTTTCGGCGAGGTCGAGTCGGTGCGCGACTGGTTGGGCATCGTCGCTCCGGTGAGGCACCCCCACCACGAGCATCCCAAGCGGGTGGTCGAAGGCTTCGAGTGTCATCGCAGCGAGGTGAGCGGTCGTCGACTCTGGGGCTGGGCGCGATCGACCTTCAAGACGCCCGATGCGTTCTTCGAACGCTTCTTCGTGGCCAACTACTGCCCTCTCACCTTCATGGAGACGAGCGGCAAGAACCGCACCCCCGACCGGCTTCCGCCCGTTGAGAGGACGCCTCTCTTCGAAGCCTGCGACCGCGCCCTCCGCGAGACGGTCGCGGCTCTTGGCGCGCGCACGGTCATCGGCGTGGGGCGCTTCGCCGAACAGCGGGCGAGGGTGGCGCTCGCCGGGGCCGCGCTTACTATCGGGCGCATCACCCACCCCAGCCCCGCCAACCCGGCGGCGAACGCCGGCTGGGAATCATTGGTGGAGGAGGAACTTCGAGCGCTGGGTATCGACCTGCCACCCGCCCCGGGCCTCCCGGCCACTACAGTCGGGCGACCCCCAGGAACCCAGCGTGAAGGGCCACCACCAGCGTGATGAAGACCGCCCGTGCCCGCAAAGGGTCGAGCTTGAACAGACTGTAGCCCAATCGGTCGGAGCGGCAGCGGGTCACGCAGTCACCGCACAGGGTGCAAGACGGACCCGGCTTCAGTGCGGCTATGTGCTCCGCGCGGAGGGCTCCGTAGCGACAGGCCGCGGAGCAGGCGCCGCATCCGTCGCACCCTTCGGCGATGCGCACCCGGAAGGGGTTCAGCCGCCCCATCGTGGTGGAGAGCACCCCGATGGGGCAGTAACTGGTGCAGTGCGTCATCGCGTTCAGCCGCCGTGACCAGAGGACCATGACCGCCACGCCGCCGATCCCGAAGACGGCCGCGACGGCGACGGCCACCTGCCACGGCGCTCCTGCGAACCTGAGCCCCAGCGCCGTCGCCACCGTGCCTGCCAGGATGGCGGCCTGCAGTCGCCGGTGCCACCGAGGCAATTGCCCGGGCCGGGGAGCTCTGGCCTTGAATCCTCGCGCGGCCACATCGTCCCAGGCCCCGATGTAGCAGAGGTGGCTGCACCACGCGGGGCCTACCAGGACCACCGTCGCGGTGAAAAGGATCGGCATGAAGAACCCGGCGCCCCGATAGAGCGGACCACCGACGATCAGCGCGGGCACCGGCAGGTGGAGCTTGCCAGTCATCAGGAAGCTGTCGAACCCCGCGAGCCCCACGAGGAGCTGCCCGAAGAAGACGGCGGAGAAGAGCCGCCACACCCGTCTGCGCCACAGGGGCGAGAGCGCGGGTTGGATCATCAATTCCGCAAGCCAACCGGCGTAGAGCGAGAGCCCGGCCAGCTCCAGCCACCCGAAGGTGGGCACGAACCGCTCGAGCAACAGCCCCGGCGGATCCACGACCAGCTGCACCGGGACGAGTAGCACCAGAGCCAGCAGGGCAGCTCCCAGGCTCACGCGGGTGGAGCCTCTCTCTGCTCCGTGGCGGGCGAGCACCAGTCGCGTGCCAAGGAGGTAGGCCGCAGCCAGCGTCACTACGACCACGACTCCGAGGATAACCAACAATCGCATCCACGGCTCGTCCGCCGCTTTACGGTCACCCACGAGGACCACGGCGGTGCGCACCCACTCAGCAGCCCCCAACACCAGCAGCACTTGAGCCAGCCGCAGGGACCAGCGCCTGCCCAGGACGAGCAGCACGGGGACTGCCACCGCCGCGACCAGGGCCGGACCTATCATCATTGCCCGAAGGAAATGGGCGCCCACAAGGAGGCCTGCCAGGACGCCGGGTGCCACGCGCAGCCCGATCACCTCTCGCCGCCATCAGGTTCGTCCGTAGCCCGCCGGGGCGAGGCCTCGTCCGCAAGAAGCTTCTCCGCGGCCTCGCCCACAAGCGCTTCGACCTCGGACGGATCGGCCGGTCTACCGAAGACCTCCCACTCCCGCACGCTCCCTCCGCGATTCAGTGGCACCCGCGGCAATTCCTCCCAGCGGGTCACCACGTAAAGCACGCCCTCGTGGTCGACCAAAGAACCGACCGACCGCTCAGGGTCCTGAAACTCAGGCTGATGCGTCCGGAAGAGCCTCACCTCGTCCGAGAAACGCCTCGTGAAGCGATCGAAAAAACCCGCCATTGAACGTGTGCCTCATTCCCGCGAGTGCCGCGCGCCGACGTCGCTCCTTGCACATTCGGTGCCACATGAAGGGAGCGCTTGGACCCGCACGCTTGGACCCACACAGTGTACAAGACATTCGACGCTGCGGACCTCGCCGTGTTCGTGCACACACGTCGGCCGCGTGCGGGCGACGACGGGAAGATCAGTCTTCCCGGGTGAACACGCGGGCGAATACCTGAGCGTCGGCGAGCATGTTGTCGACGACGCAATACTCGTTTGGCGAGTGCGCCGTCTCCTCGAGGGTGGCCCACACCACGCTGGGAATACCGCGCCGCCTGAACGCCGCCGCCACCGTGCCGCCACCGATACCCACCGTGCGCACGTCCAGTCCGCGCGCGTCACGTATCGCCCGGGAGAGCACCTGCACGACCCGGGCGTCCGTCGCCGTGGGCGGAGCGGCCCGCATATCGACGGGGTAGGTGACGTCCACACGCACGCCCAGTTCCCCTTCGACAGCCCGGACTACCTCCTCGATCTCCGCCTTGACATGGGCGAGGTCGTAACTCGGCAGGACGCGACAATCGAAGAAGAACACGTCTTCCCCCGGGATGGTGTTGACGTTCTCCACGTTCGCGTGGCGTTTGGTGGGCTCGAAGGTGGAGCCTGGTGGCTCGAACGTGGGATCCCGGCGCGCGAAGACTTCGTGCAGCCTCTTGTCGAGGCGCACCACCAGGTGCGCCGCCGCACGGTGCGCGTTGACGCCCGCCTGCGGGATGGAAGCGTGGACCTGCCGTCCCCGAACCACCAGCCGCACCCACAGTGTGGACTTCTCGGCGATCTCGACAACGGCTCCGTCGGGTGCCCCGGCGTCGGGCACGATCATCAGGTCCGCGGGATCGAACAGTCCCGGCAGGGTCTTCAGCACGTACTCGACACCGTAGGTGTTGCCGGTCTCTTCATCGGCCACCAACAGTAAGCAGACGTCGCTGGTGGGCGTCACGCCCTCGTCGAGCAGAGCACGCAGTGCAAAGAGTCCGGCGGTGAGCCCCTGTTGGTTGTCCTCCACGCCGCGGCCCACGATGCGGCCCTCTCGAACCTCAGCCACGAACGGATCTCCCTCCCAGAGCGAAAGCTCGCCGGGCGGAACGGTGTCCATGTGGGCCATGACCCACACCACCGGTCGGGGCGACCTTCCGGCGACCCGCAGGATGAGATTGGGCCGGCGACCGGCGGGCACACGTTCGTCCGCCGCGTCCACTTCGGTGATATCAGTGAAACCGAATCGTCTCGCCTGCTCGATGAGAAAACGGGAACGCTCCCATTCCCCCTCCCCCCCATTCTCGGGCCCGAGGGCGCGAACGGCCGTGAGGGACCGCTGGAAAGCCACCATCTCGTCTCGATACGACCGGACACGCGCTGCTAGGAGTTCAGCGAACACGTTCAGAGCGCCGCCGAGCGCACGTCGGCAAGCACTTGGTCGGCGTGTCCGGCGGCCGCCACGTTCTCATACGCACGTAGGATGACGCCGTCGGTGCCGATGACGAAGGTAGACCGCGCGGCGCTGCGAGACGCGTTGTCCTTCAGTACCCCATAGGCCTCCCCGATCTCTCGGGAGACATCGCTCACGAGCGGAAAGGCGAGGCCGTGCTTGGCTGCAAACCCGTGCAGCGTCTTGAGAGGGTCCACCGACACGCCCACAACGCTCACGCCCGCCTCTTCGAAAGAAGCGAGCACGCGGTTGAACTCAACCGCTTCTGTGGTTCAGCCGGGGGTGTTGGCCTTGGGAAAGAAGTAGAGCACCACGGGCCCGCGGCTGAGCAAATCGGCCAGACTGATCGGCCCGCTCGTCGATTCCGCTTGGAAGGATGGAGCCGTTTGTCCGCTCGCGAGCATCCCTTCAACCTCCTCAGTCATGTTGGTCAAACCTTCATCGCCGTTCTCGCCGCTTGATCCTCGCGGCTACAGCAGGCTGCTGAAAAACGAAACCTCGGCCGGCGGACCGCACTGGGCGGCGCCATGCGTTGTCCTCAGTTGCGCGTACCCAGTGCATCCCGACGGCGAAGCGTCATTTCTCAGCAGCCTGATGGGGACGATCCCCCAGGCCTCGTCAGCATACCAAGAACCCACCGCCCGGCGCCCTAGCACGCGCCGGCTCAATAGGATAATGTCTCCGGCCATGACGCCACACCTGCGGACACCACTGGCCCAGATCGTCGGTCCGTTTCAGCAATTCGCCAAGGCCCAGACCTCTCAAGGCATACTCCTTCTGCTGTGCACGGTCGTTGCTCTGGCGTGGGCCAACTCGCCCTGGGGTCACTCCTACGATTCCCTGTGGCACACGGAGATCGCGCTGCGGGTGGGCTCCCGCGCGCTGGAGAGGAGCCTTCTTCATTGGATCAACGACGGTCTCATGGTGATCTTCTTCTTCGTCGTCGGACTGGAGATCAAGAGGGAGATCCTGGCGGGAGAGTTGGCCTCGATTCGCAAGGCCACGCTTCCCATCGCCGCCGCCGTTGGGGGGATGCTCATCCCGGCCCTTATCTACGTGGCTTTCAACCAGGGGGGAGAGGGCGCCGCCGGCTGGGGGATCCCGATGGCCACCGACATCGCCTTCGCCCTCGGGGTGCTCACCCTAGTGGGCCCGCGGGTACCCACGGCTCTCAAGGTATTCCTCGTGGCCTTGGCGATCGTGGACGACATCGGAGCCGTGCTGGTGATCGCCGTCTTCTACACAGAGAGCGTCTCGTTGCCCGCGCTCGGAGGGTCCGCCGCCGTGCTCGCTCTGCTGATCCTGATGAACTGGTCGAAAGTACGGCGCACGGTCGTCTACGGCGGCTTGGGTGTCGGCCTCTGGCTTTTTGTCTTGCTGAGCGGCGTCCACGCCACCGTAGCGGGTGTCCTCCTAGCCTTGACAGTACCCGCCCGCAGCCGCATCGGCACGGAGCGTTTCGTTGCTAGAGTCAAGGAACTGCTCACCGCGTTCGAGCGCGCCGGTGGACACCACACCAGCTACCTTGACAACGAACGCCGCCAAGCTGCCGCCCTCTGCATCGAGGACGCCGTGGAAGGAGTCGGGGCGCCACTCAGTCGCCTCGAGCACAGCCTTCAGCCGTTGGTCGCCTTCTTTATCATGCCGCTGTTCGCCTTGGCGAACGCCGGGGTCGTCATCGAAGGTGACATCTGGACGCAGCTGAGGCACCCGGTGAGTCTCGGGATCATTCTGGGACTTGTCATCGGCAAGCAGCTCGGCATCCTCGGCGGCTCGTACGCGGCCGTTCGCGGTGGTCTCTCCGAGAAGCCGGTTGGCACAGGTTGGGTCCAGATCTATGGGACGGGCTGGCTCGGGGGTATCGGGTTCACAATGGCACTCTTCATCGCCGGTCTCGTGTTCGAGGGCACCGATCTGCTCGACACGGCAAAGACGGCCATACTCATGGCCTCCGCCATCTCGGGGGTCGTGGGCTGGGCCATACTCCGCCTCCTCCCCCGCTTCCTGACCGCGCGATAAAAAGTGGGGCGTTCTCCCCGCGCCCGGCGGGCTACCCCTCCATCAGATCCACGAACTGACGGAAGAGGTAGAGACTGTCGTGGGGACCGGGGCCGGCTTCCGGATGATACTGCACGCAGAACGCCGGCCGCTCGAGGAGCCTTAGACCTTCCACCGTACCGTCGTTGAGGTTCAGGTGACTCACCTGGACCTTTCCCATCTCCGTGTCCAGGAGCATGTCGGACGCGCGTATGGAGGAGAGATCGCCGCCTTCCTCCCATACATCCACCACCGCCGGCGGCGGAGCAACGGCGAAACCGTGGTTCTGACTGGTGATCTCGATCGAATCCAGAAGGTAGTTCTTGACGGGGTGGTTGATGCCGCGATGGCCGAACTTGAGCTTGTAGGTGGGAAGACCCAACGCCAAGGCCATGAGCTGGTGTCCCAGGCAGATGCCGAATACCGGGACACGTCCCAACAGGTCGCGGAGCGCCTCCACCGCGTAGGTCACCGGCTCTGGATCGCCGGGGCCGTTGGAGAGGAAGACCCCATCCGGCTCGAGTCCCATGACCTGGGCCGCCGTCCAATGAGCCGGCACCACCGTGACGCGGCAGCCCACCTCAAGGAGGTTCTTGAGGATGGAACGTTTCATCCCGAAGTCGTACGCCACCACGTGGTACCGGCCGGCTGTCGTAGAGACCACGTAGGGCTCGGCGCAGGTGACTTCGCGCACGAGATCGCGGCCGGACAAGGCCGGGAAGGAGCGGACCTCCCGGAGAAGATCGTTGACCCTGAGATCGCCCCCGGCCGCGACGCACGCGGTCATCGCGCCGGCCTCGCGGATGCGGCGAGTGAGGGCTCGAGTGTCCACGCCGCCGACGCCCACCACCGACCGGGAACGCAGCCATTCTACCCACGCAGAAGGGCAGGTGCGGTTGTAGTTGGTGTTCTTCACTTCACGCACGACTATCGCCCGCGAGTGCACCGTGTCGGACTCGAGTAGGTGATCTGCGGCTCCGTAGTTGCCTATCATCGGATAGGTAAAAGTGACCATCTGACCGTGGTAGGAAGGGTCTGTGGCCACCTCCTGGTAGCCGGTCATGCCCGTGTTGAAGCAGATCTCTCCGAGGACGCGCCCCGGGGCACTGAATCCGAAGCCTTGGAACACGGTGCCGTCTTCGAGCACGACGTAACCGGGAGTCTCCCCTCTATACATTGGTGGCTCTCACGCGCTCGAAGCTACGCGCGCCACGGGCCACGGTGAGGCGCACACGGCCCTGCACCCGCTCCCCGAGGAACGCGCTATTGCGGCTTTTGCTCTCCAGGTCCCCGGTACTCACCGACCATTCCTCAGCCAAGTCGACCGCGCATAGGTCGGCGGGAGCCCCCACCTCCAGCCGGGGAGCTTCGATCCCCAGGCACCGGCAGGGTCCCGCTGAGAGGGCCTCGATCAGCCGACTGAGACTCAGGCGACCCGGCACCACGAGGCCGCCGTAGAGAGCCGCGAACGCCGTCTCCAGTCCTATGGTGCCGAAGGGAGCGTCCTCGAAGGGCACTTCTTTCTCGTGGGGCGCGTGGGGGGCGTGGTCCGTGGCCACGCAGTCGATGATCCCCTCTTCTAGAGCGGCCACGACCTCCGATCGGTCGCGTTCGGAGCGCAGGGGCGGGTTGATCTTGAGGCTCTGCTCGAAGGAGGCTACGCGCTCGTCGGTGAGCAGCAGGTGGTGGGGAGTCGCTTCCGCCGTCACGGGGAGACGTTCCGCCTTCGCCGCCCTCAGCAGGCGCACAGCGGCCGACGTGGAGACATGCTGGAAGTGCAGCCGCGGCGCGGAGGAGAGTTTCGGAGCGCCGCCCGCAGCGGTGGCTCCGGGCGTGCGCGGCGCGTGACCCCACTCGGAACCCACTTCTTCCTCGCCCAGTACCGTCCGAAGGACTTCCAGGTCGCGCGCCATGGGGCCTGCTTCAGCCGCGGCGGGGATGCCGCGGAGCCCCAGGCGGGCGCTCCACGCCCCCTCGTGCATGACCCCGTCGACCGACAGACTCGGGTCTTCCAGGTGCAGCAGCAGCGGACGCCCCGTGGCCCGCAGGTAACGCATCGCAGTCAGCAGTAGGTCCATGTCTTCGAGCGGGCGCCCGTCGTCGGAGAAGGCGATCACGCCGGCGTCGGCGAGTTCCCGGAGCTCGGCCAAGGACTCACCCTTGAGACCTTTGCTCACCGCGCCTACCTGGGCCACGGCCACCGCCGCCGCGGTCGCCGCCTGGTCGAGCACCCATCCAGCCAGAGGCCCCCCGTCGATGACAGGATGCGTGTTGGCCATTCCCACGACCAGGACGAAGCCGCCGGCGGCTGCTGCGCGGGCCGCGGACTCGATATCCTCCTTGTACTCCTGACCCGGGGTGCGCAGGTGGGCGTGCATGTCTACGAAGCCCGGAAACACGTGGCATCCCGTCACCTCGGACAGGACCACGGCCTCGCGCGGTGGATCGGAGATCTTGCCCAGCGCGGCGATCACTCCATCACGCACGAGCAGTGAGCCGCGCTCGTCCAGGCCGCAGGACGGATCGAACAGGTGCACATCAGGAAGGAGAAGACACTCGGGAGCAAGGCTCCTGCAGGCCAGTCGCGGGATCGCGCCGCCGGATAGCTGCATTAAGGTTCCTTTCGGTCTCACTGGACACGTTTAAAGGGCCCCCCTATGGTACCCCGCCGCCCGCTTGGCCGGTAGCCTATGATGACGGCTGCCTACGAATATCGAGAATGGGTACACTGGCGGGGTAGACTGAGGATGTCGGGCACCTTCAGCAGACGGAGGATGACACGTGAGCAAGACCTGCTACAACTGCGGCACGCAGAACGCCGAGGCCGAAACATTCTGTCACAAGTGCGGAGCGTCTCTGGGTAAGCTCTCAGACCTGCAGAAGTCTGGGATCCAGGCCGGTTCGGCCGAGGAACGCGTGCTGTGGGACAACGGCGAGATTCAACTCACGACCGACGCCGTCCTGATCGGCATGTCGAGCGACGCCCCCGACGTCGTGCCTCTCGAAACCTTGTACGACGTGATAGTCGAGGATCGCTGCGTGGTGCTGAAGGTCAAGGACGGCGACGACAAGTATTGCATGCTCGATAATCCCGCAGAATTGGCTTCCCTCGTGAAGGACCAGATGGAAAGACCCCGTCTGGCCCACGAACGCAGAGACATGGGCTTCATCCCGCCCGACTGACCTCCGGACACCAGCGGGGCCCGTTCCCGGGGGCCCCGCACAATCGAGCCGGCGCCCCCGGCGGCGGTCCAGCCGTGAAGTGGACCTAGGACCCGGTTTTTCCGCTGCTAGCGCGCGTCTCCGGCCAGGGGACGTGTGGCCTGGCGGGTCAGGTTCGACCGCTTGGGTCGGACGAACAGCCAACCAACGACGGTAAGGTAGGTCCAGTACGCGACGACTTCGATCAACGAAGGATTGCCGTTGTAGCCGAGAAGAGCCTTGAGGAAGGCTCCGATCCCCACCTTCTCGTCCAGCACGCCGTTCGTGTCCCACACGTGCTCCACGAAGATCGGCACGACACCCACCTCTTGGAGCTCGTGCAGGCCGTATGCCAGCATGCCGGCAGCCAGGACCACGATAACGGCTCCGGTGACCTGGAACACAGTGCGGACGTCCAACCTGAGGCTGCCGCGATACAAGGCGAAACCAAGCGCAACGGCCACGACGAGTCCGGCCACAGCTCCCGCGGTGGTGACAAGCACCCCTGCGGAGCTGTAGGCGGCGACCATGAAGAGCACCGTTTCGAGACCTTCCCGCGCAACCGCCGCGAAGGCAAGAAGCCCGAGTGCCAGTCCCGAACCCAGGCCGGCCGCCGCCGAGACCTTCTCGTCGACCTCCCGGGCCAGCTTACTCCCCCTCGTGCGCATCCAGAAGATCATGAAGGTCAGCACGCCTACGGCGACGAGGCTGGCAACTCCTTCGAACACAGCGGCGGCCTCGTCGGGGAGGTAACCAAGGGTCGCGACCAAGATCGCGCCGGCCACAGCGCTCACGAGAACTGCGGCCGCGACCCCCAGCCACACGGACTTGACCATGCCCACGACCCCCGCCTTACGCACGGCCGCCAAGACGAGGCCGATGATCAGGGCGGCCTCGATGCCCTCTCGCAACGTGATGACGAACCCGGACACAGTACGACCTCCTTGGAATCCCTTCACCGACGCCCGCGCGGTGTGCGGATGGACCCGCTCGTAGTCCACCGGCGTCGCTTATTAGCAGTACCGACTTCTATGAGTTAGGTTACCCTACATCGAAGCTCGGTGCAATGCCAAATCGCGGCACCTGCCCCGCTGAGCCCGGACTGAACGTCCTAGACGGTCTCAGTTTCGGAGTGAGGAGCGAGGACGTGGTAGAGGATAGCCATGCGCATGGCCAAGCCGGATTCCACCTGTTGGAGGATGAGAGAGCGGTCGTCGTCGGCCAGGTCGCCGGTGAGTTCGACGCCCCTGTTTATAGGGCCGGGGTGCATCACCCGTTG
>JBBRDB010000040.1:0-16607 GCA_038204345.1 Thermoleophilia bacterium
AACGAACTTCGAGGAGTGATGCTCGGAGAGTTGCGCGAATCGATAGGGGCCGAGCTCCGCGCGTAGAGCTTCGGCCGCCTCAAGCCGGGGCGGCGTTCCCCCATGGGGGCCAGACGCCGGGCCCCATGTTCTCCGTACCACTACTCCAGAGCGGCGGACAGCGGGCCGTCCCCGCGGAAGCCCAGCGCATGGAGTTGCAATTTGATGCATTAGTATGCAATCATGTCCCATGCGGTGACGGTCTAGCTGAGGAGTCGATGTGATCGGGGCAAGCGTCGTGGGGGCCACAGGGTTCACGGGGATGGTGCTGACGGACCTTCTCGACCGCCACCCTGAAGTCCGGCTGGAGACGCTGACGTCGGCTTCGCACGTCGGCCGTACGGTCACGGATCTCTTCCCGGAACTTCGGGTGGAGGGCACCTACGTCCCCTACGAGGCGGCGGCCGTGGCCGGCTCTGAGTACGTCTTCGTGTGCTATCCACACGGGGCGGCCCACCCGATCGTGGCGCAACTCGTCGAGGCGGGGCACAAGGTGATCGATCTGAGCGCCGACTTTCGGCTGGGTCGCCCTGACGGGTATCCGTTCTGGTACGGATTCGATCACCCTCGGGCCGACTTGCTGGGAGAGGCTGTGTACGGGCTACCGGAGGTGTACCGCGACGCGGTCGCCCACGCCAGGCTCGTTGCGAATCCCGGCTGTTTCCCCACTGTCTCCCTGTTGGCCGCGCTGCCGCTCCTTCGCCGGGGGCTTGTGGGCCGCGTCATCGTCGACGCAAAATCGGGAGTTTCGGGGGCCGGTCGATCCGCGTCGCAGAAGACTCATTTCTCCAACGTGCACGGGGATTTTCGAGCCTACGGCGAGATCGGCCACCGACACACGTCTGAGATGCTGCAGGAGATGAGCTTGGCCGCGGGATTCAAGCTACCGGTGTCGTTCACCCCGCACCTCTTGCCGGTGAACCGGGGCATCCTCGCCACGGTCTACTGCCTACCGCCCGTGGGCGGATCGGGCGAGGCTTCGGGCTCCCTTCTCAGTCAGGAGGAACTCGAGCGGCTGTATGTCACCTTCTATGCGCAGGAGCCCTTCGTCGAGGTGCGCCGGGAGGCACCAAGCCTCCGCGAGGTACAGCACACCAACTTCTGCCGCATGGCGGTGAGGGTGGACGCAGAAGCCGGACTCTACAAGATCGTCGGCGTCATAGACAATCTGGTCAAGGGCGCCTCGGGACAGGCCGTGCAGAACATGAACATCATGGCCGACTTCCCCGAGACGATGGGATTGGAGGTTCGAGCATGAGCGGTGCGACGGGACCGGCTCACCCTATCGTTGCGGCTCCTCGGTCGTCCCTGTTCCTCGATCTGCCTGCGCACGTGATCGAGGTGGACGGACCGGGGGAGGTCGGCGTGACCTATCCCCGGGGCTTTGTGGCATCGGGAGTAGCGGCGAACATCAAAGAGAGCGGGCGGGCCGACGTGGCCGTCGTGGCAATCGAGCCGCCGTACCACGCGTCTTCGGCGGGTGCGGCGGTGTTCACCCGCAACTCCTTCGCGGCTGCGCCGGTCGTGGTCAGCCGAAAGGAGACCGCTCTGTCCAAGCTGGCCGCGGTCGTCATGAATAGCGGCAACGCGAACGCGTGCACCGGCGCGGAGGGTCTCACCGTGGCCCGGGCGATGCGAAGCGCGTGCGCAGCCGCCCTCGACGTTCCCAGCGACAGGGTGGGCATCGCGTCCACGGGCATCATCGGTGTTCCTCTTGACGAAGAGAAGGTGACGTCCGGAGTGCGGGCCGCGGTTGCCGGTCTGAGCCCGGCCGGCGGCGCCGACTTCGCCGCCGCCATCACGACCACGGATCGTTTCCTCAAGGCGGTGGCCTTGGAGGTCGAGACTCACGGGGGCACGATCCGCGTGGGGGCCTGCGCTAAAGGCGCGGGCATGATCGCCCCCGGTATGGCTACCATGCTCTGCGTCGTGACCACCGACGCCGAACTCCCGTCCACCGTGGCGTCGAGCCTTCTCTCCAGGGAGGTGGGGCACACGTTCAATCGCATCATGGTCGATGGGGAGATGAGCACCAACGACTGCGTGTTCTTCCTGGCCAGCGGTGCAGCGGGGGTCGAGCTGAACGCCGAGGGAGTGGGTCGAGTCGGATTGGCTCTACGGTATGCCCTA
Organism: Thermoleophilia bacterium; assembly: GCA_038204345.1. GTDB lineage: Bacteria > Actinomycetota > Thermoleophilia > RBG-16-64-13 > RBG-16-64-13 > JAHJSA01. The sequence goes on from JBBRDB010000040.1 coordinate 2,170, forward strand.
CTCCGACTGGCCCTGATGATGGTGGCCGACGGTGAGGGGGCGACCAAGGTGATACGCGTGCGCGTAGTCGGTGCTCCCGACGACGATGACGCCAACGTGGCCGCGAGGGCTATCGGTGATTCCACTTTGGTGAAGACCGCTATGTACGGCCGCGATCCCAATTGGGGTCGCATCCTGAGCGCCGCGGGGGCCGCACTACCCGCCCGCTCGTTCCCCCGCACGGAGCTGCATCTCGGTGGCGTAAGACTGGTGGAGCGGGCGACGGCGGTCGCGCTGGGCGCGGAGGACCGGGCTCGGCTCCACGAGGTCATGCAGGGGAGCGAAGTGGACATCGTGCTCGACCTGAAGAGCGGTGTGGGCACGGGCGAAGTGTACTTCTCCGACTTAGGCCATGAGTACGTGACCATCAACGCTGAATACCACACCTAGGAGGGCTCTGCTGATGCGCGAGGCATACCGCAAACGCGTCGAGACGCTCCTCGAGGCCCTGCCGTACATCCGCATGTTCAGCGGCAAGACGGTGGTGATCAAGTACGGCGGTGCGGCGATGAGCTCGGCCGACCTGAAGGAGGAGTTCGCCACCGACATCGTGCTTCTGCGTTACGTGGGGATACGTCCCATCATCGTGCACGGCGGAGGGAACGAGGTTTCAAGTCTCATGAACAGGCTCGACCTTCCAGTCCGCTTTGTCGACGGCCTCCGAGTCACCGACAAGGCGGCGATGGAGATCGCCAAGATGGTGCTCGTGGGCAAGGTCAACAAGGAGATCGTGAGCCTCATCAACCAGCGCGGGGCACAGGCCGTGGGACTCGGAGGAGACGACGGACTCCTCCTGCAGGCGCGCAGACTCGAACGCCGCGGAAGCGATGGGAATCCGGTCGAACTCGGCTTCGTGGGAGAGGTGTGTGCGGTGAACACGGGTCTGCTGCGCCTGCTCGAAGATGACTACGTGCCCGTGGTCGCTTCGGTGGGAGCGGGTCCCGACGGAGAGAGCTTCAACATAAATGCCGACACGGTGGCCGCAGCCGTTGCCGCCGCCCTGCGGGCGGAGAAGATCGTTTTTCTCACCGACGTGGCGGGACTCTACTCCGACTTCGAAGACGAGAATAGCCTTATCTCGGAGTGCAGCGACGACGATGTGAGGAGCCTCATGGAATCTGGACGGATCTCGCGGGGCATGATCCCAAAGCTCGAGGCAGTGCTGACCGCTCTGGACGCGGGCGTGCGCTCCGCACATATCATCGACGGTCGAGTCGCCCACTCCATCTTGCTGGAGATCCTCACCGAGGACTCCGGCGTTGGCACGATGATCAGGTGCCGGTCCGGGTCCGGTCCGGACGGGGGGGCGTGATGAGTCCGTCGAGCACTCCGACACCCGCGGACCTGACTCCCCGCATCGACCCAGACGTGGCGCAATTGGATCGCGACTACGTGCTCGCCACCTACGCCCGCCTGCCTCTGGAGATCGTGAGCGGAGAGGGGGCCGAGGTGGTCGGTCGTGACGGACGTCGCTACTTGGACTTCGTCACCGGGCTCTCCGTGAGCAACTTCGGGCACTGTCATCCCCAGGTAGTCGCGGCGATCAGAGACCAGGCCGGTCGCCTCATCCATACGTCCAACCTGTATACCACCGAGCCACAGGCGCGCTTGGCCCGGCGCCTATCCGCTCTTTGCACCGGCGGCCGCGTCTTTTTCTCCAACAGTGGGGCGGAAGCCAACGAACTCGCCGTCAAGATCGCACGTAAGCGTGGGCGCTCCTTGGGAGGCGGGGTGATAGTGACCGTCGAAGGGTCGTTCCACGGGCGCACCATGGCCACGCTCTCAGCCACCGGACAGCCCGGGAAGCAGCGGGACTTCGCGCCTCCTCTCGACGGCTTCCTTCACGTCCCTTTTGGTGACCCGGCGGCATTGAAGGCGGCTTTCAACGGACACCGGGTAGCGGCCTTCATGGTGGAGCCGGTGCTGGGCGAGGGGGGCGTGCGGATCCACCCACCGGGCTATCTGGAGTTGGCCGACGCCTTGTGCGCCCAACACGACGCGCTGCTTATCGTGGACGAGGTGCAGACCGGGCTAGGTCGCTGTGGTGCCTTTTTCGCCTATCAACGTTTCGGCTTGAGCCCGGATGTGGTGACCGTGGCCAAGAGCCTGGCGGGAGGGCTTCCGATGGGGGCCACCGTCGTAGGGGGGCGGGCCGCCGGCGTCATAGTCACAGGCGATCACGGTTCCACGTTCGGCGGGGGCCCGGTGGTCGCGGCCGCCGCTCTTGCCGTGCTCGACCTGGTGGAAGCCGAGAACCTCTTCGAGCGCGTCGAGGAGGCGGGCGCCCGTTTGGAAGGGTGGCTGCGCAGGCTCGAGCAGGCGGGGGCCGTTCGAAACGTGCGCCGACTGGGCCTCATGGCCGCCGCCGACCTGATGGGTAGGTCGGCCAAGCAGGCGGTGCTACAGGCGATGGATACGGGCATCTTGCTCAACGCCACGTCGGACGAGACGTTGCGGTTTCTTCCGCCCTTGAACGTGACCTCGGAAGAGATCGATCGGGTGGGCGAGTTCCTCGTGGCCCTCCTTTCCAACCCCTCGAGCACTCAGGGAGGCATCTCGTGACCACGCGCCACTTCCTCAAGGTCTCTGATCTCAACGCGAACGAGGTCCGCTGGGTCCTAGACGAAGCAGCACGGTTGAAGCGCGATCCCCTGGGCGGACTCCTGGCGGGCAAGACCGTGGCTTTGATCTTCAGCAAGCCGTCCACGCGCACCAGGGTGTCGTTCAGCGTGGGTGTGCACCAGTTGGGCGGCATGCCGCTCTTCCTGGGAGAGCATGACCTGCAGATGCGAACCTCCGAGACGATCGAAGATACCGCCAGGGTGCTGTCGCGCTACGTCGATGCCATCGTGATTCGCACCTTCGCTCAACGAGACGTCGAAGACCTTGCCGCCAACGCCACCGTGCCCGTGGTGAACGCTCTCACCGACGACCGCCACCCGTGTCAAGCTCTGGCCGACATCCTCACCTTCGAGGAGATCTTCCCCGATGCGCGTGGACGCACCATCACCTATTTGGGCGACGGCAACAATGTGGCCGCGTCCCTGGCCGCGGCAGGAGCAATGATGGGGATCAACATCTGTCTGTCGACCCCCGAGGGGTATGACCTGAAGCCCGCCTTGTGGGACGAGGTGCAGGAGTTGGCCCGCTCCCACGGCACGCGGGTGTGGGTGGAGCGCGATCCGGGGGCGGCGGTGGCCCAGGCGTCCGCCCTCTACACCGACGTGTGGATCAGTATGGGCCAAGCCGACGATGCGGATAAGGTCGCTGCGCTCAGTCCCTACCGCATCGACGGGCAGCTCCTGGAGCAGGCGCTCCCGCAGGCGGTGGTCATGCATTGTCTTCCGGCACATAGGGGCGTTGAGATCACCGATTCCGTTATCGACGGCCCGCAGTCGGTAGTCTTCGAACAGGCGGAGAATCGCCTGCATGCTCAGAAGGCTCTGCTGGCGTTCCTCTTCAGGGATAGCGCACTGTGACCAAGCGGCAACGTCAGAACCTTGTGAAAGACGTCGTACGTCGGATGGAACCCGGCACCCAACAGGAATTGGTGCAGGCTCTTCGCGACCTCGGCTGCGACGTGACCCAAGCCACCGTGAGCCGCGACCTCAGGGAGCTTGGCGTGGAGCGGACACGCGACGCCTCGGGTCGTTTCCGCTACGCGATCCCTGATCACGGGGAGCGCCGCAATCCCGCCGCCGCCTGCGCGCGCATGCTCGAGGAATTCAGCTTGGCCGTCCTAGCCGCTCAGAACCTGGTGCTTGTGAAGTGCGAAGTCGGCACCGCTCCTGGGATGGGGCGCGTCATCGACGAACTGGAGCACGGACTCATCCTAGGCTGCGTGGCCGGCGACGACACCGTGATAATCGTGACTGCAGACAATGCCGCGGCCCAGACCGTGGCCGACTACCTAATCGAACTAGGAGGCTGACGATGTCCACCGATCTCTGCGTGCTCGCCTACTCAGGCGGCCTTGATACCTCGGCCCTCATCCCCTATCTGCGCGAGACCCGCGGCGTGGACATAGTGGCGGCGCTCGTGGACGTGGGACGAGCCAAGAATCTGGAGTCGCTCCGCCGGCGGGCGCTGGATGCGGGGGCCGTTGACGCCGTCATCATCGACGCCAAAGAGGAGTTCGTTCGCGACTTCATCATCCCGGCACTTGCGGCCAACGCTCTCTACGAGGAGAAGTATCCGTTGGTCTCCGCCTTGTCGCGTCCTCTTATCTCGAAGAAGATGGTGCAGCTCGCGCAGGAGCGGGGCGCCTCCTCCATCGCGCACGGATGTACGGCCAAGGGTAACGACCAGGTGCGCTTCGATGTGTCCATCCGCTGTCTCGATCCCAACATCACCGTCCTGGGGCCGGCGCGCGAGTGGAACATGACGAGGCCACAAATACTCGATTACGTCGCTGCTCGGGGCATCGAGATCCCCTTGACGAAGAAGAACCCGTTCTCCATCGACGAGAACGTGTGGGGCCGCACGATCGAGTGCGGGGAACTCGAAGATCCCTGGCAGTCTCCGCCCGAGGAGGCCTTCACCGTGACCGTCGACCCGCGGCTCGCTCCCGACGACGGCGTCGAGGTCGTGGTGAGCTTCGAGCAAGGCGTCCCGGTGGCCCTAGACGGAGTCCGGATGGAGCCGTTAGCTCTCATCGATTCCATCGACGCGCTGGGCGGCAGCCACGGCTTTGGTCGCATCGACATGATCGAGAACCGTCTGGTGGGCATCAAGAGCCGCGAGATCTATGAGACTCCTGGCGCACTCGCCCTGATCCTGGCCCACCGCGAGATCGAGGACATCGTCTTGACTCGCGATCTGATCCATTTCAAACGCGGGGTGGAGCAGCGGCTCGCCGACATGATCTACGACGGTCAGTGGTTCAGCCCCCTGGCCGATTCTCTGCGCGCCTTCGTGGCCCATACTCAACTCCGCGTGAGCGGCGACGCACGGCTGCTCTTCTACAAGGGTTCCTGTAGCGTGCGCGGGCGGCGTTCGCCCTATTCGCTCTACATGGAGGAACTTGCAACCTATGGCGAAGGCGACCGCTTCAGTCACGAATCCGCCAAGGGGTTCGTTGAACTGTGGGGACTCCCGCTGGAGGTCTGGGCGCGGCGGGAGAAATCGGTGTGAGCCGCGAAAAGCCCTGGGGTGGGCGATTCGCCGATGCGCAGGCCCTTCTGTTCGAGCGGATGAACGCGTCCTTGCCCTTCGACTACGTGCTCGCCGCCATCGACATCCGGGGTTCCATGGCGCATGTACGTATGCTGGGAGAGATCGGGGTGCTCACGGCCGGGGAGACGAACACCCTGCTCGAGGGACTGGCCGAAGTCGCCGCCGAAGTGGAGGCAGGCGACCTTGCTTGGGACGTACGCGACGAAGACGTACACATGGCCGTCGAACGCAGGCTCACCAACATCGTGGGCTCCGTGGGCGGTAAGGTCCATACCGGCCGGAGTCGTAATGATCAGGTGGCCCTTGACCTTCAGCTCTACCTACGGGAAGCCGTGGCTGGGCACCTGGCGGGCATCTTGGAGTTGTGGGAAGCGCTGCTGACGCGCGCCGAAGCTTCGCGACACATCGTCGTCCCGGGCTACACGCATCTCCAAAGGGCGCAGCCCGTGCTCCTGGCGCACCACCTGCTGGCGTACACGGCGATGCTCGAGCGGGACGCGACTCGGTTCCTGCACTGGTATGCCTCTTCGTGGATGCCTCTCGGTGCGGGTGCGCTCGCCGGGGTCAATTATCCCCTTGATCGCGACATGGTGGCCGCGGAACTCAAGTTCGACCGCGTGGCTCTGAACGCGATGGATGCGGTGGCCTCGCGGGATTCAGCCTTCGAGTACGTGGCAGTGGCGACGGGCTGTGCGCTGAACCTCTCGCGTCTGGCTGAGGAGGTCGTCCTGTGGAGTTCCCAGGAGTTCGGATTCTTCAGCCTGCCCGATTCGTGGAGTTCCGGATCGAGCATCATGCCGCAGAAGAAGAATCCCGACGCCGCAGAACTCGTGCGCGCCAAGGCCGCCGGTTTTCTGGGGCGGTTGACGTCGCTTGGGGCGCTGACCAAGGGGCTGCCACTCGCCTACAACAAGGATCTGCAGGAGGACAAACTCTACGTGTTCGCGACTCGGGGCGAACTCGACCTCTGTCTCCAGGCCATGACAGCCATGATGACCGTGGTGACGGTCGATGAGCAACGGGCGCGTCTTGCGGCCGAAGGTGGCTACGCCCAGGCCACCGACGTCGCCGACTATCTGGTCGCCAAAGGCCTGCCGTTCCGTGAGGCGCACCATGTGGTGGGTCGATTGGTGGCCCTCGCCCAGGGGAGCGGTGCGACTCTGGCCGAGATCGCTCCGCGCGAACTCGCTGAGATCAGCCCTCTGTTCGACGATGCTTACTACCAGGTGGTCGATCTCGACCGTGTGATAGCGGCGAAGGTGTCCCCCGGGGGCACATCTCCGGCACGCGTCGCCGAACAACTGGCCGAAGCTCGCGTTCGCTTGGACGACGCGCAGTCCATGGTCCGGGAGACGACCTCGAGTCTTCTCTGAGGGCGGATCTCTGAGGATGGATCTCTGAGGATGGAGCCGAATCTCGATAGACCGCCCGGCCGTGACCTGCCCGCGGCGTTCTTCGACCGGCGGGCCGACGAGGTGGCGCCGGATCTCGTCGGCAAAGTGCTCTGGCGGCAAGGCGTGGGTGGTGGGCGCCTCGTGGAGGTGGAGGCATACCTGCCCAGCGAGGACCCGGCCTGCCACGCGCATCGAGGCATGACTCCTCGCAATCGCGCGATGTTCGGTCCCCCTGGGACTATCTACGTGTACGTGAGTTACGGCATCCACTTGCTCCTCAACCTCGTGTGTATGGCCCAGGGAGTGGGTTCGGCCGTGCTGGTGCGCGCCTTCGAGCCGATCGGAGATACGTCTGTCATGCTCGCCAACCGAGGTCTATCGGCGGGTGACGTCCGGCTGATAGCCTCAGGGCCAGGTCGAGTCGGCCAGGCTCTCGGCATCGACTTGAGCTTGAACTCGGCGGCCTTGAGTGTGGATTCTGGATTGAGCGTCATCGACGACGGCTGCCGCCCGCCAGTGGAAGCTACCCACCGTGTCGGCATCACGAGTGGGCGCGATCTCACTCTGAGGTATATCCTTCCGGAGAGTCCCTATCTATCTCGTGGCCCTCGTCGTGGGCGGGAGGTGAATCGCTGAGTGGCTTAGCGCCGATCCATCGCCGGGAGAGGGCGCGCCACGAGCGGGGACGCGTGACCTTTGGCCTCAAGAACGAGGAGGGAGTAGTCCGATGAAGCTGAGCGAGGTCTACGATGTCGCCGTCCAGGCGGGCAAGGAAGCCGATCCACGCGGGAGCAAAGGGGTGGAGCGGGCCTTGGCCGAGGCCAAGAAGGCCTTCGAGGACCTTCCCGACAAGAGACGCTGGGAGTTCGACCGGGAATCGCTCAGCAATCCCTATAGCGACACGCGGGTCCTCGCCGGCGACCCGGACACGGACGTCCGCAGAATGCTGGTAGGCATCGATATATCGGTCGGCGAGGTGCTCCTTGCCGACCGTCTCCGGGAGAAGGGCCAGGTGCTCGACCTCATCCTTGCCCATCATCCGGAAGGCAGAGCACTCGCCGACCTCAGTCACGTCATGGGGGTACAGGCAGATATCTGGCGCAGGTTCGGCGTGCCGATAGGCTTCGGCGACTCGATGATGGCGGGCCGCAAAGCGGAGATCGAGCGCTACTTCCACGCCAGCAACGTGGATCAGGCTGTGTCTGCCGCCAGGATCCTGGGCATCCCCCTGATGTGCTGTCACACTCCAGCAGATAACAATGTGAACGCGTTCCTGCAGGAGAAGTGCGATGCGCTCGACGAAGATTCGACCGTCGGGGACCTCGTGGACATGCTGAAGGAGATCCCGGAATACCGTGAGGGCGTGAAGCTAGGAGTGGGCCCTGTGATCTTTCAGGGTGACGCCGACTTCCGCGCCGGCAAGATCATGGTAGACATGACCGGAGGCACGAGTGGACCGGAAGAGGCTATCGAACGGCTTGCCGGCGCCGGCGTCGGGACCATCCTCGGCATGCACATGGGTGAGGAACACCGCAAGAAGGCTGAAGCCGCGCACCTCAACGTGGTCATCGCGGGCCATCACGCCTCCGACTCTCTTGGCATGAACCTCGTGATCGATCGGATGGCGTCGTCGGGCGTAGAGGTACTCGGATGCTCGGGGTTCACCCGCGTGAGCCGGATCTAGTCGGCAGCGGGCTCCCGGGGACGTCCGGCGACTGGGGGCGCCGAGCCTGACAGCCGGCGCGGCGTCCCAGCCGGATCACGGGGGGCCGAAGACATTCAAAGACACCACCGTGCCTGCGGCCACCACCGCGCCCGCTTCGGGCGCGGTGGTGGCCACGGTCCCACTTTTCTGCGGGTCGTCGGTTGCTGTGTGCGCAGTCACCTCGCCTGCCAGCCCTTCTTTCTCGAGGATCTGGAGCGCGCGGGCGAGACGCTCCCCGACGACGGCCGGCACCTGCACCGTCGGCGCCGTGGTATCGGGGGGTCCGGAGCTGACCACGATGTCCACAGTCGCGCCGGCCGCGACCGCTGCACCTCCCACCGGGCTCTGGCTCACCACTGTCCCGACCGGGGCGTCCGAGGCCGTCTCGGTCTCGGTGACCTTGTACCCGGCAGCCTTCAGGCCGCGCTTCGCGTCCGCGGCCTCAAGGCCCACGACATCCGGGACGGTTCCAACGGGAGTACCTCCGGTGGCCACCGTCAGCCGCACCGGGCTCCCCTGCAGGAGCAGGGTGCCGGCCACCGGCTCCTGCGCGATCACCATGTTCAGCGGGAAGGCGGGATTCTTGCTCTCCACGACCTCCACCACGAACCTCTCCTTCTCCAGCGCGGCCCGCGCCTCTTCCAGAAGAAGCCCACTCACGTCGGGCACGGCGATCTCTTTAGGTTTGTGCAGGGGGCACTCTTCAGTCGGCTCCATGCCTTTAAGAAAACGTGTGGGCACCGATTCAGGACACCACTCGGTGGCCAACAATCCCGACTCGGGGTCGATGGAAACGGTGACCCAATCAGCATCGGCGGGTTCCGCGAAGTCGTGCGGTTCTATGCCCTCGTGGGCGGCTGCCATGAATGACGCCCAGATGTCGGCGGGGAAGGAACCGCCGGTGACCTTGACGCCGTGGACGTCGGTCATCTCCTTCTGTTCGTCGGGATATCCGACCCACACGGCCGCCACGATATCGGGGGTGTAGCCGACGAACCAAGCGTCACGATACTCCTGGGTCGTGCCGGTCTTTCCCGCAGCCGGCCGACCGATGTCGGCGGCCTGTCCCGTGCCGTGCGCGATCACTCCCTTCAGGGTGTCTGTGACCACATACGCCACTCGGGGATCCAGCACGGGCGTACGCACAAGCTCGTTCTTGTCGACAAGTTCGCCATCGGCTTTTTCCACTCGAGCCACGGCGATCGGCGCGAGTGGGTCGTCGGCATCGAAACCGACGCTTCCCGAGAGCCGCTCCCCACCAGTGGCGATCGTGCCGTAGGCGACGGCCATCTCTAGAGGGCTTACTCCGACGGTAAGGCCGCCGAGTGCGATGGCCGGGTTAGGTTGAAGTGGGGTGCGGATCCCCAGCTTTCGGGCTGTCTCCACGACGTTCTCGGGTCCCAGGTCCATTATGAGCCGGGCGTAGGTGCCGTTGATGGAAGAGGCGGTCGCCTCAGTGAGGGTAACCGGCCCCACGTCTTTGGAGTTCACGTTCCAGTCGTCACCCGGCAGTTCTATGGTGACTGGACCCGATTCGTATTCCGTGCCCGGGCTGACTCCTTGTTCCACTGCGGTCGTCAGCACGAAGGTCTTGAAGGCCGAACCGGGTTGCCGGCGCCCCTGAGTGGCCAGGTTGAACTGCTGGCGCCCGAAATCGGCACCCCCGACCATGGCCACGATGCCGCCGGTGTGTAGGTCGATGGCCACGAGGGCCGCGGCGGGGTCGCCGGGTTCGTCCAGGACGTCCGCGACGGCGCGTTCCGCCGCCTCCTGCATGGCTGGGTCTATGGTCGTGTATACGCGCAGGCCGCCCTGCAGAACCGTGCTCGCGCCGTATTGCGTCACGAGCTGTTCGCGCACCAACTCCACCCAATACGGGAACTTCACGTCCGCCGCAGAGCGCGGCGGGGCCAGCTTGATCGGCGCGGCCAGCGCTTCTTGGAGTTCGGCGCTGGAGATGTACGACTGTTGATACATCTTGTTGAGGATCAGGTCCCGTCGTCCGTGGGCCGCCTCCGGGTTGCGCCGCGGCGAGTAGTTCGAGGGCGATTTCGGAACGGCTACGAGGAGCGCGGCCTGTGCCAGGGTCAGTTCCGAGGCGTCCACGCCGAAGTAGGTGTGCGCAGCCGCTTGTATGCCGTAGGCCCCTTCTCCGAAATAGATGATATTGAGGTATTCATTCAGTATCTTTTCCTTCGACCACTTCTTTTCGAGCTGGTACGCGAGTGCCGCCTCGCGCACCTTGCGGTCGATCGTCTTCTCGTCGGTGATGAAGGCGTTCTTGATGAACTGCTGGGTTATCGTCGAGGCGCCCTGTTCGTAGCTGCCCGAGCGGACGTCGGCCCACAGAGCCCGCGCTATGCCGATGAGGTCCACGCCGCTGTGGGAGTAAAAGCGCTCGTCTTCGATGGCCACGACCGCATCACGCACGAACTGGGGGATGCTGTCCCCCGAGACTATCTCGCGATCCTCGATCCCGTGGAGTTGAGCCAGCAACTGGGGAGGATCGCTGCTGTCATAGACCTTGGTCGTCTGGGCAGCCTGATACTCACCCTCTGACGCAAGCGACGGGAGCTCCGCGGCCAGGCCCACATACAGTCCGGCGGCGCCTGAGACCATAGCGATGACACCAAGAAGAGCGAGGAGGACGATCGTTCGCAATACACGGAAAACAGGAGAGCGGCGGCGTCGAGCCGCACGGGGTTTGTTGTTCGACATGCGAAGAACCCTCTTTGGTCCGTCGTTCCTGCCGGGTCCGGGAGGCGAACCCCCGGAACGTGCACGCGGCCACGGTGTGCCGCCAAGGCCCGCCAGCTGTTGCGGGTATGTTACACGCTCGCGGACGCAGACGGCGGACTCGGTGGCTGGGGGGTGGGTACTTTCAGCGGAGAGGAGGTCGAGGCGTATGGTATCCTGCGGGCTGTTCGCGGGGTCTCGCACCCGCGCCGATCGCTTCAGCACACGCGGCAACGGGGTAAAGGGATCCATCATGAACCACCAGCATCTGGACGCCGTCATCGACGCGGTGAGGGCTTCCGGAGTACAGGTCCCCGATGACATCGCGGAGCAGTACCTCGACTTGGCCACCGGCTGTGTGGAAGTGGTGCCGAGCGGCGACCTGCTCAGGCGTTTGCTTCAGGCGCGAGCCGAGAAGAGACCGGTGAGGGCGAAGCTCGGAGTCGACCCCACGGCGCCCGACATCCACCTCGGACACACCGTGGTCCTCCGGAAACTGCGGGCGTTCCAGGACCATGGGCACACAGCGGTCCTCATCATCGGCGACTACACCGCGAAAGTCGGCGATCCCTCCGGCCGCACGAAGACCCGCCCTACCCTGTCCGATGAAGAGATCGCCGCCAATGCCGCCACCTACGTGCAGCAGGCGGGCAAGGTCATGGATATGGAGAAAGTCGAACTCGTTCGTAACGGAGACTGGCTCGGGCCGATGAGCATGCAGGACGTGCTGCGCCTCACCGCCGTGAGCACGGTGGCCCGGATGCTGGAGCGCGACGATTTCGCCAACAGGTATGAACGCGGGGAGCCCATATCCATGCTGGAGTTCATGTATCCGCTCCTTCAGGGATACGACAGCGTTGCCGTGCGTGCCGACGTGGAGCTGGGCGGCACCGATCAGACCTTCAACCTTCTCATGGGCCGTACCGTCATGGAGGCGTACGGCCTGCCGCCGCAGAGCATCATGACCGTTCCCTTGCTCGCGGGCACCGACGGCGTGCAGAAGATGTCGAAGAGCTACGGCAACTACGTGGGCGTCGACGATACCCCGGAGGACATGTTCGGCAAGATCATGTCCATACCGGATCATCTGATGGTGCCCTACTGGACTCTGCTCACGGACGCGGGCCACAAGGAGATCGAGGAGGTTGCAGCCGGTCTCGCCTCCGGCGACTACCATCCGGCACAGGCGAAGCGAGACCTCGCCGCTCGTATTGTGAGGCTCTATCACGGCGAATCCGCTGCACAGGCAGCTCTCGAACATTTCGACCGGGTCTTCCGAGAGCGGGAGCGCCCGCAGAATATAGACACCGCCGTGCTCCCCAAAGGCGTCGTGAGAGGCGGCACCGTTTGGCTTCCGCGCCTGCTCACAGAGTTGGGTTTGAGCGGCTCCAACGGCGAGGCCCGTCGGTTGATCGAGCAGGGGGGAGTCACCATCGACGACGTCGTGGTGACCGACGTGAACGCTGAATACACGCCCGAACGACTGAGCGGAGCCGTGTTGCGCGTGGGGCGTCGGCGCTTCGTGCGCGTGGTCTGATCAGTCGCGGCCTCGTTCTCGACCGGTCACAACATCCCCCTCGATGGTCGCAGCCCCTTTCTCGACGTGCCCTTGACGGCAGGGGTGGGACCAAAGTCCTATAGCCCGAGCACGATGGTGGGCCTACTCTCATGTAGCTGGAACGCACGAGAGGAGGAGCCGTGTCCGTTGATCGCGTCCGACGTGTGGCTCGGTGTCACGCACCACTTGTCGCCTTTGTCCTTGCCGCACTGCTGCTGACCTCCCTCGTGCCGGGATGCGGGGCCGTCTCAGAACCCTCCGCGACGTCTCCGGGGCTCCGGAGTTCGGAAGGGACTCCCCCGTCTACCGACACGATGGTGAATGCAACGCATCCCGGGGATTCCATAGGTTGGTCCGAAGGTTCCACCACAAGCGCACGCTCCGGCGGCTCTTCCATGGACGATTGGGTCCCGCCTTCGGCCGTTGTGGTTGAGGCGTTCGCGGGTGAGGCTGCTCGAGTGGATCTGCCTGTCTACGTACCGTCGCGTCTGCCCTCGGGGTCCAAGGTCTTAGTCGGAGGTGGGAAGGCGGCGCCTCTGAGCGAAGCCGGCGCGCGATCGATCGTGGAGCTCACGACAGACCTGGGATCGGTCGAGGTCGCCCAGGGTATCGAGGGCGACGTGGGCGACCTGCCCGGGGAGCCGTGCGGGGATGTTGCGGGTCATCCCGCCCTCGTGTATCGCCTGGCCGGGGGATATCTCGTGCAATGGAGCGATCCGCCGTGGTTGTACGGCGTTTTTAGCGATGCCATGTCCAAAGAGGCCGTCATTTCTCTTGCCCGCGCGATGGTCAGATACCCATTTGCGAACGAGTGATGAAAAAGAAAATGCACGCCGCCCTTGTCATAAGTGGGGAAGGTGCTAGACTACCGCGGTCGCCGAGAGTACGTCCGGGGAGCACGAAGGTCGAATCATCGGCCGTCGTTGACACGGAGGGCTTTCGGGGGTAAAATAAGGGTTCCTGAAAGGATGCCTAACTTGTCCGACAGCCCCAGCTCTCACTGGAGGGCACGCAGCTAAGGCGAGCAACACCCAACCGCAGTGCTGCGGGTCGCCCTGGATGCAATGGGAGACCCGTTTTGTTTGGGGTCGGATGGCAGAAGTTCTTGCAGGGAGCGGGTTGACGAACCACCTGAGTGGTGCTACTCTTCCCGGCCGCGCCGATCGAGCGCGATGGTCTTTGAAAACTGAGCAGCGTGTAGGGATGGATCCGGAACCGGCCTCGCCGGGAAAGGGATCCAACCTGCCAGCACCAATGACGGGAATCTTCGTCTTCGCTGAAGACGTTGAGACCCACCCCCGTCAGAAGGACGGCCCTCGTGGCCGACCAGACTGACGATTTCTATTTGAGAGCTATATCAGGCTCTTTCTGGAAGCCAGATCCGAGCTTCGGCTCGTTTCGCAAATACTTCACGGAGAGTTTGATCCTGGCTCAGGACGAACGCTGGCGGCGTGCTTAACACATGCAAGTCGAGCGAGAAAGGGTCCTTCGGGACCCCGGTAAAGCGGCGAACGGGTGAGTAACACGTGGGCAACCTGCCCCAAGGACTGGGATAACTCCGGGAAACCGGAGCTAATACCGGACGTGCTTGCACCACATAAGTGGTTCAAGTAAAGGTAGCTTCGGCTTCTGCCTTGGGATGGGCCCGCGGCCTATCAGCTTGTTGGTGAGGTAACGGCTCACCAAGGCTACGACGGGTAGCTGGTCTGAGAGGACGATCAGCCACACTGGGACTGAGACACGGCCCAGACTCCTACGGGAGGCAGCAGTGGGGAATCTTGCGCAATGGGCGAAAGCCTGACGCAGCAACGCCGCGTGGAGGAAGAAGGCC
>JBBRDB010000041.1:0-16435 GCA_038204345.1 Thermoleophilia bacterium
CCGCATCGACGAGGTACTGGACGTCGTGGGGCTCGCCGAGCGGGGCACGTCCAAGGTGGGGAGTTACTCACACGGCATGCGCCAGCGCTTGGGCATAGCGCAGGCGCTGATCCATCGGCCTGCCCTGATCATTCTTGATGAACCCACCAGCGGCCTCGACCCCCAGGGGATGAAGGACGTGCGCGAACTGGTGCGCGAACTCGGCCGGCAAGGCACGACGGTGTTCCTCTCCTCGCACTTGCTACACGAGGTGCAACAGGTGTGCAACCGAGCGGTCATCATGAACAAGGGGCGCATCGTGGTGGAGGGGCCGGTCTCCGAATTGCGCCCCGAGCGAACGTCGGTGAAGGTGCTCACCGGCGATCAGGCGCGTACGGCTGAGGTGCTCCGTCGGCTCCTGGGGCCTGGCGCCGTCGACGCCGGCGGAGATGGTCCCCCCGGGGAAGGAGAATATCTCCACTTCACGTGCGGAGACGATCTGGTGCCCGAGATGGTCCGTCGGCTGGTAGCCGAGGGCATCGACGTGCGCGCGGTGGTTCCGGCGGCGGAGCAGGGGTTGGAAGACTTCTTCCTGGAGTTGACCGGGGATTCTCCCAAGGCGACGGCTGGTTCCGGGGAACTCGTCGGCGACGCCGTGGGGGTGGAGCGATGAGCCACGTGCGTCGCGAGATCGTCAAGGTGCTCTTTCAGAGGCGCACCTATGTGGGCTGGCTGGGTCTCCTCGCCATACCGTTCATCATGACCCTCGCTCTGCGTCTCTCCACGGAGAAGCCCGGTGTAGGAGAGGGTCCACCCTTCTTCTCGAACATCGCGGACAACGGGCTCTTCGTTCCTCTGGCCGCCCTCGCGGTCCTCTCGTTCTTCTTGTTGCCGCTCGTTTCAGCTATGACCGGCGGCTTCGTTATCGCGGGCGAGGCCGAGACCGGGACGCTCAAGACATTGCTCACCCGGCCCGTAGGCCGCGGAGGCGTGTTGCTGGCCAAATGGTTCGTGGCCGTGCTCTACGTGGGCGTGGGTCTCGCGCTGGTGGGTGTGGGAGGCACCGTAGCCGGTGGCCTGATCTTCGGTTTCCACCCGCTCACGACGCTATCCGGGGGTCAGGTGGGCATCGCACACTCGCTCGGCTTGATCGCCCTGGCATACCTGATCGTGCTGGTGGGGATGACGTGCATCGTGTCTCTCGGGGTGACGCTCTCCACACTCACCGACTCCAGCCTGACGGCGGCGGTGGCCACCCTTGTGATCGTGCTGATCCTGCAGGCGCTCGGCCAGTTCAGCTACTTCGACTTCCTCGCACCCTACCTCTTCACGTCGCACTTCCAAGACTGGTTCAACCTGCTGCGTCAGCCCATCCCCTGGAGGCCGATCTGGGAGGCCCTGCTCGCGTACGCCGGCTACATCGTCGTGTTAGTGGGCCTGGCTGTGTTCCTGTTCCGCCGCAAGGACATCCTGTCCTGAGTTCGGCGTAGCGTCAATCCCCGGCAATTTCTGCAATAGGGGGCGGTTCGTCGCTGTCGGCGGCCGCACCCAAAGCCCTGACCAGGTCGACCAGGATAACCAGGATGATGCCGCCTAAGACTACCGCGAGCAGGTTGAGATCCATGACGATTATGTGAAAGAAGTAGAGGATATAGGTGAACATAGATATCAATCCTATGACAATAGGTACGTAGAACTTACGTGGTACGTAGAAACCGTATGCTATTGCGGTGATGTCTGCCAGATAGAAGTATCTCTCGTGCATCTTGGGTAGGAAGTACGCCGCTACCAGGACGCTGAGCAGCGAGAGCCTGATGATGATGTCGGGCGTCATGGCCGCCTTGTTCCTATACACCGCGTAGCTCAGAGCGAGGAACAGGGCGGCTGTTACGCTGAGCCCGGTGAGATAGAAGTAGTCGAAATAGTCGTTGGTGAACCACCTGTACAGGTTGGGGGCTCCCGCGTAGAGGCGGTTGTACAGCTCGGCCTGGTTGAGATACACCGAAGCCAGCTCGTCGAACGGTCGGCCTACCAACATGCTGGGGAGAAAGCTGACGAAGATGGTCGCAGGGACGAGCAAGAACGTCACGAGCGAAACCTTCCTCTTGAGCCAGAAGATGAAGAGCACGGGCAGGAAGAATATCGCCTGCAGCTTGAAGGAGAGTGCCACGGAGAACGCGAGGACCGCCCAGAAGCTCCTGCCCGTCATCAGGCAGTAGACGCTGAGAAGTATGAAGGTGCCCAGTATCGCGTCACATTGACCCCACATGGCGCTGTTGAGAAGGACGGTGGGGGCGAAGATCGTCACCAGGAACGCTCCCCAGGCGACCAGGGCTCGGTATTTGAGTCTTACGATCATGTACATCACGCCGGCGAGCGTGAAGTCGAAGAAAATGGAGATCAACTTTATTGAAACGATCTTGGAGAAGGGTAAGAAGGTGGAGGCGGAGAGCAGGTACAGGTAGGGGGGGCTGTAGTTGGCGAAGTCAAAGCGGAAGGATTGGATCCTCCCGTTCGCCATGATGAAGTCGTACCAAGGTTCGAGGAAGTTCGTGTAGTCGCGCGAAGCGAAGGGCAGGAGACTGTACCGCGCGGTTAGAGAGAGGACCAGGAGAGCCATCAGAAAAAGGGGTCCGAGCAGGCGATCTCGCGTGACTCCCTGAGAGCCAAGGCGGTCACGGATCTTCTTGACCCGCTCTGTGATCATGGGCACCCTCTGGACGTGCGGATATCCTGCAACCGGCACAGAGTATCACGCCCCCGTTGGGCCGCCGCCGGTTCTCCCGGCGGGCTTGGGCGGGGGTTTGGCCGCCCGACCGCCCGGGCCGTCGCCGGGAGAACCGGCGGGCTTGAACCGGGGAGTCCGGCCGCCCACGTTTCCACGCCCGGGCCGGGCATCGGACCTACCGAGTCTAGCGGGCGGCCGACACCACGTCGGAGAAGTCGGAGCCGCCGGGACGTTCGAGCTGGTCCATCGTGCAGTCGGGGGCATCTTTGTCGGGCCGCCACCGTTCCAACCGCGCGGCGTGGCGGAAGCGGCCCCCCGTGAGCTGGTCGTAGCTCACCTCGGCCACCAGTTCCGGCCGCACCGCCTGCCAGGCCAGATCCCGGTCGCCGGTCCAGCGGCTCTCGGCCCCGGGGCGACGCGCAGCGGCCCCGAATGACTCCTCGGTGCGTAACCCCTCAAGGATTCGCAAGAACTCCCGGGCCTCCCGATCGCTGAAGCTGGAGGTGTGCCCCACGAAGTGGAGTGCGCCCCGCTCGTCGTAGAGCCCGAGGAGCAGGGAGCCCACCCTGTCGCCCTCGGCCTGGATGCGGTACCCGCCGATGACCACGTCCACCGTGCGTCGGTGCTTGACCTTGACCATCTCGCGTTTGCCTTCGACGTAGGGTCGTTCGAGCGCCTTAGCCACGATGCCGTCGCACCCGGCGGCCTCGAATTCTACGAACCAGCGCCGGGCGGTGTCGATGTCGGTGGTCGACGGCGTGAGGTGCCAAGGCTCGTGGAGTTTGGCCGCCAGCGTCTCGAGTCTGGCACGTCGCTCGCGGAACGGGAGTGCCCGCAGGTCCTCGCCCTCGAGCGCGAGAAGATCGAAGACCACCAGCTGCGCGGGCGTCTCCGCCGCGAGCCGGCGTATGCGGCTCTCGGCCGGATGGATGCGGTTCTGCAGGAGGTCGAAAGAGAGCACGCCGTCGTTCACGACGACCACCTCCCCATCGACCACGGTGCCCGCGGGGAGGCGTGCCAGGGAGGGCTCGAGTTCGATGAAGTAACGCAGGAGGGGCTTGCCGTTGCGGCTGTCGATACGGGGAGAGGGGCCGCTCCAGGAGAGTGCGCGAAACCCGTCCCACTTGGGTTCGTATGCCCAGCCGGGAGGGGCGGGCAGTTCAGTCCGCGTTACCGCTTCCATGGGCGTGATGGGGGGAGAGAAGGGTAGGCCGGCTAGTGAGGGGCGCTGTGGGTCGGGACTCATGGTCCGGATGATGTGCCCAGTGGCGGCCGTTTCCATTCGGAACGAGGGTGTCGAGGAGAAGGGACCGCCGAGGAGGGACCGCCGAGACGGGCAGCCGAGAAGCGGCCGCCGAGAGGGACCGCCGGCGATGCGTGCATCGGGAGCCTGGTGGGCATCTACCAGGGCGGACCTACATCGATGATCCTACCGATAGAGGTGAGCGGAGATGAGACGTGCGAAAGTCGCGCTGGCCGTGTTCACCACTTTGGTGGCCGTCTTCGCCGCCGCGTGCTCGGACGCTCCCCCCGGCGGTTCGTCGGTCTCGACGGGATCCTCCCCCGCTCCCACTTCCGGGGGTCCGTCCACAACTCAAGCCCCGGGGAGGCCGACAACCACGTCGCTGCCGGTAGAGTCGGTGGAACCGGCCGCCGAGGACGACCTTGCCGTGGAGGTGGTCGCCGAAGGCCTGGAGGTGCCGTGGGAGATCCGCTTCCTGCCGGACGGCGATCTTCTCGTGACCGAGCGTTCGGGACGCATCGTCCGGATCGACCCGACCACCGGTTCGATCACGGAGCTGGGCACGCTGCCGGTTGCCGCCACGGGGGAGGGGGGACTCCTCGGCCTGGCCCTCGACCCCAAGTTTCCCGCCCAGCCGTATCTCTACGTGATGTACACGCACCGTGACGCAGGTGCCCGAACGGGCCTCGCCAACCGGGTCAGCCGCGTCACCCTGAGCGGCGACGCGCTCGGGGAGGAAGTAGTGTTGGTGGACGGTATCCCCGGAGCGGGAAACCACGACGGCGGCCGGCTGGCGTTCGGCCCGGAGGGTGATCTCTGGGTCACCACCGGTGACGCTACGCGGGGCGAACTCGCCCAGGACGTCGGCTCTCTGGCCGGCAAAGTGCTGCGGATGGACCGAGAGGGCCGCCCCGCGGAGGGCAATCCCTTCGCCGGTTCGCTGGTGTATTCGTTCGGCCATCGGAACCCTCAAGGTCTCGCCTGGCTGCCGGGCGACCCCGACGCGTTCGTGACCGAGCACGGCCCCAGTGCGAACGACGAGGTGAATCACGTCAGGGCCGGCGGCAACTTCGGCTGGCCCGTAGTCGGGGGCGCCCCCGGACGGGCTGAGTTCGTCGACGCGCTCTACTCCTGGACGCCGACGATCGCGCCCGCCGGGGCCGTCTTCTATGAATCCGACGCGATCCCGGGCTGGAAGGGGTCGTTCCTGTTCGTCACGCTCAAGGAGTCGGACCTGCGTCGGCTGACGCCCGCGGATCCGTCGTTCACGGCGGTGGCCGACGAGCAGATACTCTTCGACGGCAAGTTCGGCCGCCTGCGCTGCATCGCCGTGGGCCCTGACGGCGCACTCTACGTGGGCACGAGTAACCGCGACGGCCGGGGCGACCCCAGAGGCGGCGACGACAAGATCCTGCGGATCGGCATGCGGTGACCGCACGGGCGAGTACGCGGGTTCAGGCCCTCGCCGGGGCCTCCTCGAGGCCGAAGAACAGGAGGCACGTCGCGGCCAGGAGGGCGATGAGCACTACCAGCGACGGCGTGAACGAGCCCAAGCGACCGTCGAGCCAGCCCATCCCGTAGATGAACACCACAGACACCTGCATGGCCAGGACGAACATCCCGTTCGACGTGCCCTCGGGTGCGGGGTGGGTGACCTCCGCGCCGTACTGGTACAAGACCGGAGCGACGCCGATCATGAAGAGCCCCACTGCGAAAAAGGCTGCCAGTTCCACCACGTAGCTGGTGGCGAAGGTGAGAACCGCGAGAGCCGGCACGGCCATCCCAAGGCCGAACAGCAGGACGGGCTTGCGTCGGCTCAACCGGTCGGACGCAAGCGGCAGGACCACCGCACCGATGATGGCTCCCACCAGCATCAGTCCGGCCATGTTCCCCGCCTGGGCCGGAGAGAGGCCTTTCGGCCGCGCGATACCCTCCACCCACGTGGACAAGCCGTTGAAGATGCCTCCGGCCACCAGGAAGGCGCCGGCGATATAGTAGAACGCCTTCGCCCTCACCATCTGCTTCAGGCCGTCGAGTACCAGCGCGCGTTCTTCGTGTCCGGGCGGACCGGCGGGCGTCGGCGGCTTCTCCCTCGCTACTAGCAGGAACACCAAGGAAGAGGCCGCGGCGGCCACTCCGTAGACCAACTGCATGCCTCCGATACCGTATCTCTCGACGAGGAAGGGCGTGAGAACCTCACCGATGATGATGCCGGTGAAAGAGGCGACCGTGGCTAGTCCCACGACGGTGGCCCGTTCCTCGTAGGCGAACCAAACTGCCGCCACCTTCGTGAAAGCGTTCAGCAGGAAGGGCTGGGCGGCCGCTATGCCGATCGTCAGGACGAGCACTATCGGGAAGCTCGCGCTGTAGATGCCGCGCAGGAGCCCGAACACGGCAAGCAGGAATGCGCCGAAGCTCACGGCCTTGCGAAAGCCGAAGGTGTCGATGGCCCAGGAGGCCGGTAGTGAGAGCGGGATGAAGACGATCATGAAGACCATGGCCAACAGACCCACCCGGAGCTCGGACACCCCGTAGAACGCGGCCGCCCGTCCGGAGATCGGGGCGAAGCATATCCACAGCACCTGCACGGTCACGTTGATGGCCATGAAGGCTGCCAAGACCGCCCACCGGTAACGGTAGAGCTTCACACCGTTCCCCATCGATTCCACGAACCTCCTTTGCTCGAGCCTTGAGGCGAGGGTGAGACCGTCTTCTCAGGGTACGCGCGAGGCCATCTTTTGGGCCAAGGAGATCAGAGACGTCTTCAGGTCTTGACCGTTCTTCGGCTCGGATGCCGTCACCTGATACGTAGCTCCATCCTTGAAGAATCGGACGGCCGACGCGGTAAAGTAGGCGCTCTCTCCCAGTCCTTCCAGTTTCTCTGGCTCGATTCCCAGAGTCTTCGCTTCGTCCCTTATCTGGGCCTCGAAGTTATCGAGCGAGTCTTTGTTCAGGGTGCTGGTGATGATCATCTGGCCGGTCTTGTCGGTGGGCGTGTACGTGACGTTGACGAGCGCTCCTACGTCCGAGGGCCCTTCGTGGGTGGCGGGCACGCCGAAGTACTCGGCCGCCTCTTCATCGGTGAGGAGGGTGGGGCTGTCTCCTCCTCCGCATCCGCTGAGGGCGACAAAAAGGGCGGTTAGGACCGCAGCCAGAATCGCAAAGGCCACAACTGCACGTCGGAGTCTCACGGGTCTCCCCCTCGTATCATTGGCCGGAACACTTGGTCACTCGTGTCCCGGGCAGTTTACCAAGGTGTCGCGAACTCGGGGGGGGCAAGTATGGGCGGCCCTTTCCGGTCCACTCGATCCGGCTCCGGATAGGACCCCGCGGTAGCGCCGCAAAGCCTCACTACCTGTGGTCGGGACAGGGGTCGGGCCCGCGGGGCGGTCAGGACCCGTCGCCACGACAGCAGGCACGAGTAGTTGCTATGCTCCGCACCGCGGTAGTAGCATCGTCCGTGGTCGGCGGGTTTCGCCGTTCCGTCCTCCGTGCCCGTCCTAAGGAAGGAGCATCGTGTCCGCGACGGTAGATCACCGTACGCTGTATCGCTTGCCGTGGAACCTGGCGGACAACGCCATCACGTGGCTCGAGCCCACCACCAAGTGCAACCTCTACTGCGAGGGCTGCTATCGGGAGAACGATCCCGCCGGTCACAAGCCCCTGCAGACCGTCATCGAAGAACTAGAGACGGTGAAGCGTCTGCGCAACTCCGACGGCATCTCCATCGCCGGCGGCGAGCCGCTCATCTATCCAGAGATCGTGGAGCTCGTGCGGTACATATCATCGCAGGGGTGGAAGCCCATCCTGAACTCGAACGGACAGGCGCTCACCCCCGAGTTGGTCACGCAGCTGCTGGATGCCGGGCTGGTGGCCTTCACCTTTCACGTGGATTCGCACCAGAGTCGCGCCGGGTGGCACGACAAGACCGAGGAGGAACTCAACGAGCTGCGCCTACGGCTCGCCCGCACGGTGGCCAAGCACGGGAAGGGTCGCATAGCCTGCTCATTCAACGCCACCATCTACCGTGACACGCTCGACCAGGTGCCCATGCTGGTGGATTGGGCGCAAGAGAACATAGATATCGTCAATACGATGGTCTTCATCCTTTTTCGTTCGGTGCGGCCAAAATCCATCTTCGACGGCTTCGTGCGCGGAGAGAAGGTGGACGTGGGCCAACTCGTCTACCAGGTGGACACGGTCGAGGAGCCTCGCGACATCGTGGCTCAGGAAGCGGTGGACCGCATCCGCCAAGTCCACCCCGAGTTCGATCCCTGTGGCTACCTGAACGGCACGGAAGACCCGGCGGCGTTCAAGTGGCTCGTTGGTGTGCGCATGGGTAACAGACGTCGTATGTTCGGCTGCTGGGACCCTAAGATGATGGAACGGGTACAGACCGTCCACCACAGTTGGTACAAGACATACTTGGCCTATTCGCGACCCGGCCTCATGCGGCGCGGGCGCATCATGCTTCCGCTGGCACTCGTCAACGCGAGTGTGGCCCGCGTGTTCTGGAACCTGGTGAAATCACCCCGTGAGTGGTTCGCCCCTCTGCGTATGCAGGCCCTGACGATCATTCAACCCTGCGACGTGCTCTCCGACGGCCGCCAGAGCATGTGTGACGGCTGCCCCGACATCCTGCCGTACAAGGGACGGCTGGTGTGGAGCTGCCGAGTAGACGAACTGGAGAAGTTCGGAGCCTTCGTCACGTTCGGCGTGAAGGAGCGGGAGTCGATGGGTGCGCCCTCGGATGGTGACGGCGACCTGTCGGAGCGGGTGCCTGCGGAGCCGCTCGGGTAATGCGTACCGCCGCATCGTCCTCGCGTGTCGTTCGGCGCGGTCGTGGGAATAGTGTGCCGCAGCGGTAGCGGGTGTGGGCCGCAACGAGTGTCAACCGCAACGAGTGTCAACCGCAACGAGCGTCAACCGCAATCAGTGTCAACCGCAATCAGTGTCGTCGTCACAGCGAGGTAGAAGATGACCGAGTCAGAAGCGCCGGAAGAATCCCTCGACTGCGTGGGCCTGCTATGCCCCGAACCCCTGTTCCAGACGCGCGAGGCCCTGGATGCCCTCGATGAAGGGAACGTCCTCGAAGTACTGGCCGACGATCCGGCCGCGGAGGAGGACCTCACACGCTTCGTCAAACGGACGGGCCACCAGATGGTGGCCATCGAGGACGAAGGCGACTACAAGCGCTTCTTGATACGCAAAGGACAGTAGGAGGCTACCGTTATGAAGAACGAGAACTCGATCCTCTACGTGCAGACCAGCAATCAGCCGGAGCGCCAATATTCGCCGCTCGTGCTGGCACAGACGGCCAAGGCCATGGATCTCGAGGCCACGGTCTACTACCTCGGCATGGGGCTGCTGACGTTGCGTCCCGGCGAGGCCGAGAAGATGCAGCTCGGCACGTTCCCGAGCGTTCGCGAGCTGCTCGACAAGACGATCGCCATGGGCATCCCGGTGCTCGTGTGTGAGGCTTCGAAGCAGATGCTCGGCTGGGAGAAGGTGGAACTCATCGACGGCGTGAAGATCGTGGGCGCCGCCACCCTGAACGACTTGGCGCTCGACGCCGGCGCCACCATGTGGTTCTAGGCGAGCAGGGCATGGAAGTCTATCTGGACTATCAGTCGGCGAAGCCGGTGGATGCACGCGTGGTCGACGCCATGGCGCCCTACTTCACGGAACGGTTCGGCAACCCCGCGTCGCTGCACACCGTGGGCGACCGCGCAACCGAAGCGCTCGAAGAGAGCCGAGCGGCCGTGGCCTCTTTCATAGGGGCGCAGCCCGAGGAGGTTATCTTCACCTCGGGCGCCACCGAGTCGAACAACCTCGCGCTCATCGGCTACGCCAACC
Organism: Thermoleophilia bacterium; assembly: GCA_038204345.1. Taxonomy (GTDB): domain Bacteria; phylum Actinomycetota; class Thermoleophilia; order RBG-16-64-13; family RBG-16-64-13; genus JAHJSA01. Next base: position 9,807 of record JBBRDB010000041.1, read on the forward strand.
GTAACAAGCGGGCGGGCGACCACGTGGTCATCTCCGAGGTGGAGCACATCTCGCTGCACAATATCGGCAAGTACCTGGTGAAGGAGGGCCTGCGCGTGGGCAAGGTGCCGCCCGATCAGTACGGGCGCATCGATCCTCACAAGGTGCGTTCGCGCATCACCGACGACACCATCCTGGTCTCGGTGGGGTGGGCCAGTAATGAGGTGGGCACTATCCAGCCCATCCAGGCCCTGGCCGAGATGCTGCAGGGCACGGGGGTGGCGTTCCACGTCGACGCCGTGGCCGCGGAGGGCCTGCTGCCCATCGACATGGCTACCGTACCTGTGGATCTCATGACGCTCTCCAGCAACGACATCTACGGCCCGCCCGGGCTCGGCGCCCTCTACATCCGCAAGGGCACCCGCCTGGCGCCGGTGACCATGGGCGGCGGCCAGGAGCGGGGGCTTCGCTCCGGCACCGAGAATCTGCCCGCCATCGTGGGCATGGCCGCCGCCGCCCGCATAGCCGCCGAGGAACTCCCCGGCGAGGCGGCCCGTCTCGCGGCCATGCGCGACCGCTTGATCGCGTTGGTCCTCGAGACCATCCCCGACTCCCACCTCAACGGGCATCCCACCGAGCGTCTGCCCAACAACGCCCATTTTCGCTTCGAGGGGATCGAGGGCGAGTCGCTGCTGCTCTCTATGAAAGACGAAGGCATCTGGGTCTCGACGGGCTCCGCCTGCTCCTCAAAGACCCTCGAGCCCTCGCACACGCTCATCTCGTGCGGCCTGCTCCACGAGGAGGCCCATGGGTCCCTCGAGTTCACGTTCGGCCGGTTCAGCGAGGAGGACGACGTTGACCGCGTGATGGATGTGCTGCCCGACATCGTGGCGCGGTTGCGGCACCTCTCGCCCCTGTATAGGAAGGTCTAGGAGGTAATCCTATGAAGTCCACTCAGTACTCCGAGAAGACGCTCGACCATTTCCGCAACCCTCGCAACGTGGGGACGCTCGAAGGGGACGACATCGCCGTGGGACGCGTGGGCAACCCGGTGTGCGGCGATCTCATGGAGATGTACGTGAAGATCAAGGACGAGCACATCGATGACATCAAGTTCCAGACCTTCGGCTGCGGTTCGGCGGTTGCGACGTCGAGCATGGTCACCGAGCTGGTCATGGGCAAGACCCTGGACGAGGCGCTGGAGGTGACTCGGGCCGACGTTGCCGACGCGCTCGACGGGCTCCCCCCGGTCAAGATGCACTGCTCGAACCTGGCCGCCGACGCTCTACACGACGCCATTCGGAACTGGCGGTCGAACAAGCGCCTCAAACCACTCAGCGAGGAAGAGATCGCATCCTCGGGTGTCGGGTGCGGGGCCCGCACCGTGACCTACGTGGAGGGGACCGAGGAATACGCGGGCAAGGGGGTCTACACTGCGGTCGAGGACGTCTCGGAACTCGCCGACAAGCGCGTCTTGGTGCTCGACAAAGGGGTGGCGTCGGCCCGTCTGGCCCTGGAGCTCACCAAAGTCACCCCTCGCGTGGTCTTCGTCACCGAACTCGAGACTCTGGGGCTGCCTGAGGACCTGGCCGGGGAGGTGAAGCGCTCGGACGTCAAGGTGCTTTTCCAGTCGCGTCTGGTCGGCGTACTCGGAGAGGGCGAGGTGGAGAAAGCACTCATCCGCGACCTCGATGAGGACAACGAGTACGAACTCTTCGTCGACGCGGTGGTATTGCTGGGGGCATAGGGGTTCCGACCGCAGAGGCATACGGTTTCGGCCCCGGGAGCGCCCTCCCGGGTAGGTCGTGGCCGGGTGATTTATCCGCCGATGGGACTTTACATCCCGGCCCGGCCGCGCTAAAGTGCTTACTAACTGAACGGCCAACCAAATAATTCAGGCCGGCTCGCGGGGGATGTTCTACGGACGATCGCCCATCCTGCGGTCGGCCATCATCATGTGGTTCGCGGTCGGAATGCGGCTCGTCGGAATGCGGCTCGATAGAAGGGGCAGAGTATGAGGTATGCAGAGACGGGGTTCAATCTCGAGATCGACTTGACCCGGGGAAGCATAGAGCGGGTAGCGACCGATCCCCGGCTGACGGCGCTCCATCTCGGCGGTCAAGGCACTGCCGCCAGGATACTGTGGGACAGGGTCGGCCCGGATGTCGACCCCTTCTCTCCCGATAATCACCTCATCTTCAGCACCGGCATCCTGCACGGGACTCCCGTGCCGGGGGCCAACCGCACGTCCGTGGACACCTTCTCCCCGCAGACTGGCCGCTACTCGCACTCCGTGTTCGGCGGGTTCTTCGGCCCGGAGTTGAAGCACGCCGGCTACGACAAGATCGTCGTCCGCGGCAAGTCGCCCGATCTCGTCTACCTGTGGATCCACAACGACAAGGTAGAGATTCGCGACGCCACCCATTTTCGGGGAAAGGGAGCACTCGAGACCGCCGCGCTCATCAAGGAGGAGTTGCGCGAGAACGAGGCCCAGGTCGCGGCGGTCGGCTTGGCCGCTGAGAACAGGGTCTTCATGGCCACCATCGAACACGCGAACTCGAGCGCCTCCCGGGGCGTGGGCGTGATCATGGGCGACAAGAAGCTGAAGGCGATAGCCGTGCGCGGCACTAACGACGTGAACATCGCCCACCCGGCCGAACTATTCGAGAAATCCGCCGGCATGTATCAGAAGATCTACGACAACCCTGACTGTGGCGACCTCATGGCGCACGAGGACGACGAGGAGTTCCACGTAAACAACTTCGCCTGGGGCAATGCCCGCGACCGGAACAAGGGTTTTTGGAACGAGGAACGCGAGCACGAGTGGACGGAACTCTCCAACCGGGTGCGCATGCGCTGGACGGGCTGCTACAACTGCCCGAAGGACTGCCACCAGGCTATCTCTTACCCCGGCCGCCAACCCTACTTCCAGAAGTGCTACAGCAAGCTCACCTACGCGATGGCGGCATACGAGGAACTCGACTTCAACTACAACATCCTCGGCGTCACGCAGGAGTACGGACTTGACGGGTTCTCGACACCCCAGGTGCTGGCCTTCGGCGTGGAACTCTACGACGCCGGCATCCTGACAGACGAGGACCTGCCCGACTTCCCGGCCGACGGGGCGGGCCGCTTCTTCTATCTGGTCGACAAGATCGTGCGGCGCGAGGGCGTCGGCGACGCCCTCGCCAACGGTGTCTACCACGCCGCTCGGCAGATCGGCAAAGGCGCCGAGGCGTTCGACCATAACACCATGAAGAAGTTCGAGCAGGTGCCTCTCAAACTGGGCATGGTCAACTACCCATACTTCCTCATGTACGCCACCGGCGAGAAGATGAACATCACCCAGATCGAAGGATCCTTCCCACAGGTGGCTATCGCCGACCTGGAAGAGAGGAAAGAGTTCGTGAAGGGTTGGGAGGCGGCTCCCGAGCGGTTCAAGAAGTGGTTCATGGAGTGGGAGCCCCGCACGCACCCGTCGATCGAGGAGGCCGTGCACATCTGCGACTGGAACGAGACCATGCACTACGTCGACGACGCCGTCGGCACGTGCGCCTTCCTGTCGTCGTTCACGGGCCAGTGGGCCGGCCGGGCTCCCTACCACATCCATAATCTGCCGGAGTTCGTCTCCCTTGCCGTGGGGATGGATCTCGACTCGGATGGACTCTGGGAGATCGCCGCCAGGAACCGCAACCTGATCCGGGCCATCAACGTGCGGCGTGGCCTGAGGCGGAGCGACGAGAAACCGCCCGAGGACCACTGGAAGAAGAGGGAACCGGAGGCGGAACAGAAGCTGCTGGACGAGTATTACGCCTTCAAGGGGTGGACGAACGACGGGATCCCCACGAAGGAGAAACTCGACTCCCTGAGCCTGGAGTACGTGAGCGAGGACTTCATCCGTCGGGGGATCCTACCGGGCTCCGAGGAGACTGCGCCGGCCGAGCCCGTGGCGGTGAGTGCGGAATGACCGAGGCGAAGGGGACGACAGCCGTGGTGGAGAAGAGAATAGTCAAGGAGATCAAGGTCGACCTCGACAAGTGCATCGGATGTCGCGCGTGCGAGATGGCCTGCTCCGCCTTCCACTCCAAGCCGAGATTCAGCATCACCAACCCGGCCCGGTCGCGTATCCGCGTGGTCATCGACGAACTGAACGACGTGTACGTTCCGATACGCGCAGGCGACTACACGCCGGCCGAGTGCACCGGCAGGCACAAGTACACGATCAACGGCAAGGAATACAACGAGTGCAGCTTCTGCGGGGTCTCCTGCCCCTCCAGGGACTTCTTCCTGGAACCCGACTCCGGCCTCCCCTTGAAGTGCGACATGTGCGAAGAAGATCCGACCCTTGATGAGCCCTGGTGCGTCAAGGTGTGCCGCTGCGACTGCCTCACCTACTACGAACGCGAAGAAGAGGTAGAGGTGGAGGAGGAGAAGCGGGGCGAGATGGAGCTGGGGCTGGAATCGTTGATGAGCAAGTACGGGGCGGACAAGGTACTGGACGCCATCGCTCGGCTTTCGAGTAAGAGCTAGGGCCGCGGGCCGGGCACGAGGGATAGGAAGGGCGATGGAGACCGAGAAGCTATCAGACTACGCAGAGATCCGCGATCTCATTCAGGAGAACGGCGGCCAGGCGTTCGATCGTTGCTACCAGTGTGGACTCTGCGACGTGGTTTGTCCGTGGAACCTGGTGCGGCCGTTCAGCATCCGCAAGATCGTGCGGGAAGCGACCTTTGGGCTGACGGAGATCGAGGAGGAAGAGATCTGGAGGTGCACCACCTGTGGGCGGTGCCCGCAGAGATGCCCCAGGGACGTCAAGCAGATCGATTCACAGGTGGCTCTGCGCAGGATAGCAACTGAATTCAAGGTCTTCCCCGCCGCCGTCCAGGCGGTGCGTTCCGCTAGGGCGAGCCTCGTGAGCGAAGGTAACCCTCTTGGGGAGAAGCGTGAAGATCGAGCCAAATGGACCGAGGGGCACTCCGTCAAGAAGTTCACCGAAGGCACTGAGATCCTGTATTTCGCCAGCTGTTATCTCAGTTACGATCCTAGGCTGAAGAACGTGGCTCGTGCCACGGTCGACCTGCTCAACCGGGCCGGGGTGGACTACGGGATCCTCGGCTCAGAGGACAGCTGCTGCGGAGAGAGCATCCGCAAGGCCGGCGACGAGGAGGCGTTCAGGCGCCTCGCCAAACAGAACATCAAGACGTGGATCGACAACGGCGTGTCGAAGATCCTCGTCTCGTCGCCGCATTGCTATCACACGTTCAAGAACGAATACCCGGAATTCAAGGTGAACTTCGAGGTCGTGTACATGACCGAGTTCCTTCTGGACCTGGTGGAACAGGGCAGACTGGAGCTGAAAGGCGAGTACCCGAAGCAGGTGACCTACCATGACCCCTGCTATCTGGGCCGACACAACGGAATCTACGATGCGCCTCGCGCCCTCCTGCGCAAGGTCCCCGGCCTGGAGCTGCGGGAGATGGCCGATTCGCGCGAAGACAGCCTCTGTTGCGGAGGCGGGGGAGCCCGCATCTGGATGGAGACCCCCAAGGAAGAGCGGTTCTCCGACATCCGGCTGGAGCAGGCCATGGCCGTCGACGCCGAGGTGCTCGCTACCTCCTGCCCCTACTGCATCACCATGTTCGAAGAGAGCAGGTTGAGTGCAGCGGATCGCGGAGCTCCGGTGATCAAGGACATCACTGAGATCCTGCAGGAAGTCATCTAAGACCGTACGTAGACTACTGAAGAGGACGTAGAGACGTGGACGACGATACGACCCAAAGCCTAAGCCCTTTGCATCTGCCGGACAGCGGTCTTGGCGACGTCATGGTCGTAGGCGGGGGCATCAGCGGTATTCAGGCCGCCCTCGACCTGGCCACGGCCGGCTTCAAGGTCTACCTGGTGGAGAAGGCCCCCGCCATCGGCGGCAAGATGGCCCAGCTGGACAAGACCTTCCCCACCAACGACTGCTCCATGTGCATCGAGTCGCCGAAGTTCATCGAGTGTGATCGGCATCCGAATATCGAGATCCTCACCTACACCGAGGTAGACAAGGTGGAAGGCGAAGCCGGGGATTTCAACGTGACTCTGCTCAAGAAGCCCCGTTACGTCAACGAGGACATCTGCACCGGGTGCAACACCTGCGTGGAGTACTGTCCGGTGAACATCCCCGACGAGTACAACCAGAACCTCTCCGAGAGCAAGGCCATCCACATCTACTTCTCCCAAGCGGTGCCTCTGGTCACCTACGTGGACGAAGAGCGCTGCCTCTACCTCAAAGAGAAGAAGTGCAACATCTGTGTAGGGGTGTGCAAGAACAAGGCCATCGACCTCCACATGAAGGCCGAGAAGGTCAAGGTCAACGTGGGCGCCATCGTACTCTCGCCGGGTTACGAGACCTTCGATCCCCGCATCCGCGGCGACTATGGCTACGGCCGCATGCAGAATGTGGTCACGAGCATGGACTACGAGAGGCTCCTGTGTTCCACGGGGCCGTTCGAAGGTGAGGCTCTGCGGCCCTCCGACAAGAAGCATCCGAAGAACATCGCGTGGATCCACTGTGTGGGGTCGCGGCAGGTGAACCCCGGAGGAAACACCTACTGCTCGGCCGTATGCTGCTCCTACACCCAGAAGCAGGTGATCCTGTCCAAAGA
>JBBRDB010000042.1:0-16238 GCA_038204345.1 Thermoleophilia bacterium
AACGGCCCACCGAGGTGGGCCGTTCCGGCAGCTCCCGAGGAGGGACTTGAACCCCCGACCCGCTGATTAACAGTCAGGTGCGGCTGACTCCCTCCAAGTCCGAACGCCGCCAAATGGCGCTTTTCGGGCCCCTGCGTTCCCTTCCGTGCCCTATCTTGGCCGTGTCGGTCCCCCGACAATTCCCGGACGGAGAAAGGACGTGCGTCCCCCTTGCGCGGGGTCGGCCTCCCGGGCCCCGATCGAACCCCGGCATGCCGGTAGACCCGCTCCGAACGCCCCGGATCCAGAAATCATCCCCTGAGCCAAGACTGATTAAAGCAGATCAAGGGTTTGCGGGAGATAGCGCGCCGTCCTACGCCGCTGAACAGCGCTCAATTCCCCGCACTTGCCCCCGCGCACCTGTACGGCCCTCACCACACCGCGGCTCCCCTCGCCCAGATCGACCCAGCCCCCTCAGGCGACGGCCCCGACTTTAGGGCCAAGACCTTCAGGCGCTCGATCATGTTCTGTCGGTGCGAGAGAGCAAGGACCCCCTCCTCAGCATTCAGGAGATGGTTCCGGACTACTCGGGGGGCAGACGCTGCAGGACCCAACGCGCATTGCCGTCCACTGGCTGCTCAATCCAAGCGTCGAGGGTAGCGTCAAACATCCACGAGACCTCGAACTCACGGGACCCACCGCAAGCGCTCGATGCGGTGAAGCGGAGGCTGCCCTGCGGCCGGTTGTACCGGCAGAGGATGGGGCGAACACCACTGCCATACAAGCTGGTACCAGGAAAACTGGCTAGCGTGATGAGCCCGTGGCTGACGGTAACGTCGTGCACCCAAGGATCAGCCCCGGGGCGTCCGCCGGCTCCGCGGAAGTCTCCTTCCGCCGACGCCGCGCGAGGTGAAGGCGGAGGCGGAGGCGCCAGCTCGCTGTGTGGATGGAGCTCGGCATCCGCGGCCCTGGCAGCCACAGTAGAGACTCCGGAGAGATCGAACGGAACGACGTACCAAATCTCGCTTTCGCGTGGCGCATAGAGGAGACCATTCCGAAATGGTATCGGGGCGAAAAGGACATCGTGCCGCAATGGCCGCGGGGATTCCCAGGTATAGTATCCCTCCGTCGGTAGAAGGTCCTCGTTATCCACGAGGAACAGCGTGTCGAGGGCGCCAGAGCGGATGTCATACCGAGCGGCGTAGAGTCGACCCTGCCTCGGCATTGCCCAGTAGTATAGGGTAGAGCCCGACGCAAACACACCGTCAATGCCGTCGGGCATCATCGGGAGAATCGTGTGCAACGGCGTGGATCGACCCGCTCGCCAAAGCACGGTCGCACCGGGGCAGAAATACCCCTCCTCGTCTGCCTCCGACATCTCACGGAACACCAGACCACCCTGAACCGGCACTACAGTGGTTGGGTCGATTTTGGCCACGCGTTTCCCGTCTATGTAGAGTCCAGCGCTCTGGCCCTCCACACTCCGAATACTAGGAGGGATCCAGAGATTGCACTCGTAAGACGTTGTGTCCCGCACTTCGAAGCGAGGAACCGCTGCGGAGGATCCCATCGCGACGAGAGTAGCCGCTGGGGGCGCCCCGACGTTTTCTGGAGGCTGAGATGTCTCAGACCGGTCGGCACATCCGCACAGCACGAGCGCCACCAATCCCAGCACGCCCATGAACCGCCGCCCATAAAGCATGGAGGTCTCCTGTTCGGTAATCGAGCTACAAGGTTTGAAATGACCGAGAGGACATAAGACATCTAGCGAAGCTTCTTGCCGTGTCGCTCTAGATGCACTGGACCGAGCGACTGAGAGTCGAGTCTCGTCCGTAACGTGACTCAAGCTCGGCTCGGCTCGGAACCTGTCAGCATCTTTGAGACACGGCTGACCTGACTTTTACGGTCCTGTGCTCGTAAACAGCGCGGCGGAGGGCTTGTTGATCCCGACCTCCACCGGTAGCGTGGGTGACACCGGTAACCCCGCTGGCAGAGAGCATCGTCAGCCGGACAGCTTGAAGGACACGTTCTGCTCCACCAGCTGGCGAACCGCCTGGCCGCGCATCATCGCCGGCTTGAAGGTCGATTCCCGAATGGTCTTGATGGCCGCGGGCTCGAAGGCCTTGTTGGTCGAACTCACCACCTGGATCGACGCGGGCTCGGCCCGACCGTTCGTGCCGACCACGAACCGGAGGCGCACCGATCCATCGATACCGACCGTCTGCATCTCCTGCGGATAGACTGGGTTTGGACCGCCCGTTCGACGGACTGGCTCATCAACTTGGTCCTCGGTCAAGATCTGGGCCTCGGCGACCTCCGCCGTGCGGGAGTCCGTTCCGCTGATCCCATTATCGGGAAGCGTCGCACCTTCGGGCCTTCCAACCGGGTGAGGGGGATCAACCGTCGGCCGAGTGCCTCCTGAAACGACCGGCTGGAGAATCCATTCATTGGAATTTGCGACCGCGGCCTCACGCCAAGACCCGTCTCCCGGGCGGAACTCCCACCGCATGAGGTACCCCTTCCCCGTAGAGCAATTGCCGAGGGCCTCGAAATTCGTGCTGTTCCGCGGGCGGTCATAGGTGCATCTAACCGGGGCTAGCCCTGCCATGACCAGAGTGAACGCGACGTGATCCTCGGTGATCATTGCGTCATGGGTGGTGACCGCTCCGTTGAGTTGGCCGCTAAACCTGAAATGGCCGACGGCCACCCCCTCCGCTTGGGCCGCTTCGGCCATTCCAGACCCCCCGAACTCCGGTGCTACTACCTGTTCTGGGGGCGCACCGGTGTCATCATCATGTGAGGTCGGTTCCGCTGCGCGTTCACCGACCCGGTAGAAGACTTGGCGTGATGAGGAGCCCTCTACTTCTCGGTATTCCCACGAATCGCTTCCGGTCAGGAATCGCCACTCAACTCGCAAGGCGTCCTCGTCATCATCACATTGCATGGCCACGGTGGTCACCGGCGTTTCGACGGACATTGACGCAACTGTGGCACGGCAGATGGTGACGGGAGCCGGCCGCCCCAGCCCCGCGGCAAGGGCCACCATCTGTTGGCTTGGGGTGGTGACCAATTCTAGTATTCCATCGATATCAACCGTGAGCATCATCGTCGCAATGTCTGGCATCGAGGCGCTCTCAAACCGCCCGCTCCATTCACGAGGCACGGCGGTTCCGTTCTGTAAAGGAGCGGCACTAAGTACCGCTTCTGCGTCCCCGCTCTGCCCAATCGATGCGGTGAGCGACCGATCGGTCGACGCCGGTGCCCGTTGACCGAACCATTGCACCAACGACCAGATGCCAATAAGGATGATCGGGACCGAGAGATACCTTAGGATCGAAGAACGACTGCTTCGGGTCGCCTTCTCGCTCGAGTCGGACTCGGCGACCTGAGCAGGAGCCTCGGGTCTCGACCTCGTCTGAAACGACGTCGGCCTACCACAATTCAGGCAGGCCGCGGCCAGGTCTGAGTAGCGTGCGTTGCAGTCCGAACAAGTGATGAGTGCCATCTCTCAGTCCCCAAGACAACAGTAGCGTGAATGGAACATGCACACGTTGTGTGATTCGAGTAGCAGTGCAGAGATCGAGTCCTGACGAGCACGGGAGTGTACGCTTTTCTGTGTAACTGACCGCTTCGTCACGCTGGCACCCGGTCCGGAAAGATGAGTGCAAAGTGGTTCAGCGCGGCGTTCCAGTCCTGCACCGGCCTGGTCCAGCGTTCGCTCGCCTTCATGATCGCCAGGTAGAGCACCTTGCGCACGGAGTCGGGGCTCGGGAACACGCCACGCTTCTTGTTCACCTTGCGCAGCTGCGCGTTGACCGACTCGATCGCGTTCGTCGTGTACATCACCTTCCGGATTTCCGGCGGGTAGTCGAACAGCGGCGTGAGGTGCGCCCAGTGCGCCCGCCATCGTCGGCCGATCATCGGGAAGCGGGCGTCCCAGCACGCCTCGAAGGCGGCCAGCGCCGTTTCGGCTGCCTCCAAGGTCGGCGCCTGATAGATCGCGCGCAAGTCGCGGGCAACGAGCTTCCGCTCCTTCCAGGACACGTAGCGCAGGGAGCCGCGCACCATGTGCACGATGCAGAGCTGCACCTGGGTCTGTGGGAACACGCTCGCGATGGCGTCGGGGAAGCCGGTGAGGCCGTCGACTGCCGCGATCAGCATGTCCTGGACGCCACGGTTCTTGAGTTCCGTCAGCACGCTGAGCCAGAACTTCGCCCCTTCGGCCTCGCCGACCCACAGCCCGAGCAGCTCCTTCTCGCCCGTCAGCGTGAGGGCTAGCGCCAAGTAGACCGCCTGGGTCTGGACGTGCCCCGAGGCGCGCATCTTCACATGGATCGCGTCCAGATAGACGATCGGGTAGAGCGGCTCCAGCGGGCGACTCTGCCACGCCTTCACATCGTCCAGCACGGCATCGGTCACGGTCGAGATCAGGCTCGGCGAGACCTCCACCGTGTACAGCTCCTTCAGGTGCCCCTGAATCTCGCGCGTGGTCATCCCCCGGGCATACAGCGCGATCACCTTCGCATCGAAGCCAGGGAGCCGACGCTGGCCCTTGGGTACCAGCTGCGGCTCGAAGCTGCCGTCGCGGTCCCGCGGCACCCCGAGCTCCAGCTCGCCCGCGTCCAGCTTGATGCGCTTCGTCGAGCGGCCGTTCCGGGAGTTGCCGCCGTTGCGGCCCGCCGCGGCATGCTTCGCATACCCCAGATGCTCCGTGAGCTCGCCATCCAGCGCGCGCTCATACAGCCGCTTCGTCAACGCCTCCAGGAGCCCGCCCTGACCGACCACCTCCTGCGGACTCTTCCCCTCCAGCAGCCGGTCTAGCATCAAATCCACGTCCTGCGGGTGCTGCTCAGCCATGTCACCCTCCATCGAGTGGGTTCGTATCATGGCCAGTTACACAGATATCTGCACACTCCCGACGAGCACCCATCGACCCCACAATTCGCATTTAGAGACAGTCGATGCTTTCGACACACCCCCTCCACGTCATGGCTCGCATCCCTTGGCGCCGCACCAAACGGCCGCGTACCGGTATCAACCGACAAGGGAGTGCGCCTGGACATCACCCGCTACTCCTTAGTGCAGAGTCCCGCGCCATCCCACTCCCAAGCGAGCTGCACCCATGACACATCGTCAAGCGAGGCAGACGTGAAGATCCGACTTCGTACAGACTCACCCGGATTAATGTTCTGGGAGGGGAACCGGCCAACGCCAAGCCTCACTCCTCCCTTCCCACACAACACCGCCTCACCGTCGCGGATGTTCACCTCGAAGCTTGCATGATTGGTCATTGTGCACGCGACTCCAGCACCTTCATGGCCGCATTTGTCAAAGGAGAGATGAGTGGGGAGCGAGCCTACATACCTCATCTCGGGCATACCGATCCCGAAGACATCGAACCATCCTAGTTGCCAGACGAGAAAGGCGAACACCGAAAGCGAAAAGATGCCGCCAATGACTGAATTCGCTTCCGAGGCACCCTTCGCTTCCGGCCTCGGACGTTGAGTCTCCCCGCTCCGACCCCGAACACGTTCCCACCACGAGGGCTCCAGCCCAGTGTCGGTCGATGTGCTTCTAAGCTGCGCCGGCTTTCCAGGCGGGCTTGGCCGCACGTCATTGCCAAGGACTCTTTGGTCCGGGCGATTGGCGGCAAGAGGAAATCTTGAAAGCGCATCGCGCAATTGGCGTCGTTCGAGGCCTGAGGCCGGCTCGATGGCGAGCAACTCTCCGGACATCCCGTTTATCACTATGCGCGCATTTTCGCGCGTGTCGACAGATCGGTACCGGACCACGAAGCGCTCGTGCTGCAGCGAGATCGCAGTAACGGTCCCGTCCAAGGCAACCTCGACGCGTCCCACGCGATCACCATGGACGCCACTCACTCCAAACCTCACCCGCGGGAGAACCACAGCGGAGGTCTCTGCGTCTGACCCGGACCGTAGTGGATTTAACGGCCTTCCGCAGCCCACGCAGGCAGCGGCGACGTCTGACACACTCCGACCACAGTCGGGGCACGTAACCAATCCCATGTGAACTCCCGAACAGAAAATGGTTGGCCACCGGGAGTGGCCGCGAGAATGGATACCAAGCGAAACAACTCGAGTCAGCACCGTTCCATAGTCAGTCGGACGCACCAAACTGGTTGCAAGGGCGTCATTCCGGATATTAGCACCCATTTTCCTAGCCCACCAGCGCCAGCGCCGAGCTGCAGCGCGTCGACCTGGTTAGTGACGGCACACTATCGCTCTTGAGGTCAGCGAAGCAGCTCTCACAACAAAGATCCGGCGGCATCCGCTGATCATTCCCGGCGCCAGGAGGGTCAGGACGCCGGGGTATGCTGGCGCATGACCGAAGAAGAGCAGCACCTCATGTATTTCGGGAACGCCGAGGGCACTCTCTCGGGCCCGCTCCCGCCCGCGGACCAGGATCTCCCAGACACGTGGGATGCGACCATCTGCGCCATACGGGATGGCGGGTTCATCGGACGCGACATGCAGGTGGCCGTCGGCGCCCTGAGCGTCGCCCGGCTTCGTGCTGCCTCCCACCCCATGGCCCTCCTCATCGTCGGCCCGCCCGGATCCGGGAAGACCGCCCTGGCACGGGCACTGGCCAGCCAGACCGAACGCATGGTGACGCACATCAACGCGAGCACCCTCAGTCCCAGCGGGTGGCAGGGCGAGACGCTGATCGAGCGCACCCGCGCCACGCTCCGCACGATCATCCTGGACGACCTCGACACCGCCGTGGTGAACCACGACCTCACCAGCAACAGCGCGGAGCGGGTGGGGCACCTCGTCGCCGACATCCGGTCGCTGCTCGATGGCTCGATGCTCGAGGGGGTCCGGCCGCCGGTGATCGGCACCTGCACGCTCCCCACCATGCGCCCGCCCGTTGATGGCGCGCTCGGCGCCGACGCGCTGGTCACCGGCGGCATGGCACCCAGTCTGGCGAACCTATGGGGCACGATCCTCTATCTCCCCCCCCTTGAGGCACATGAGCTGGCCCGGATCCTCGTGGAGCGCGCCGTGCTGGACGCCGCCATGGCCTCGGTCACCACGGGGTATCGTGTGTTCTGGAGCAGCGCGGCGCTGGGGCGGCTGCAGTGGGCAGGACAGGGGGACCCCAGTGGGGGCCTCTCGCTCGGCCTGCGGATCGCCAACCGCGCCCTCGAAGGCGCGCTGCTCAACGCGATGTCCATGGGACTTCGCCCGGGTGGGAAGGTGCTGATCAGCTTGGATCATGTTGCGGTGCCGAGTGCGCCCCGCGACCGCACGTGGACGGACATTGAGGGGGACCGATATGGCATGCGATAGCGACGACGTGGTGCACCAGACGATTCGGGACTTCACTCTGGATGGGACCAACCCGATCGCCACGGTTTCAGATTTAGCCTGGGCGATTCAGTCCGACGCCAACGCTGTCTCCGCACTGGGGGGCGAATGGCCGGGGCCCGTGAACGCAGCCGTCCGCATGGCGCTGCTGCGGATCGCCCGTGGCACCCTCCTGCAGGCGATGGACAACGCCATGGTCAGCCACATCGCGACGTGGTACGCGCGGCGCGTGGTGACCCGGGCCTGGGTGGATGCCGGCCTGCCGGTCACGCTCGAGCCGATCGCCCCGGGCGACATGGTGGCCCACGCCTTCACGTCGGGTGCGGACGTGACGACGCCCCTGGGGTTCGATGCCAAGGGCGAGGTCGTGGTGGTGGCGTTGGGCGGGGATTAGGCCCGGGACCTGCTCGAGGGGTATGGGTGACGTGGGAGTGACTCGCTCCCCCATCCCAACAAGAGAGGTCCCCGATGCCAACCGCCCCGATCGACATGCTCCCGTTCATCGAGGCTCTCCAAGCGGAAATCGCGCAGGGGCTTCGGATCAGGAACCTCCGGAGTTGGACCCGCAACGCGTACCTGGGAGTGGCCCGGTATCCCGAACGATTCCGTGAGCGGGTGAGCGAGCTCGCGTCCTTCATGCCCAAGCGGTTGGAGTCCGCTGAAGACGTGGCACAAGCGAGGTGGGTCCTCGAGGCGCTCGAACGGCTCCTGGATCCCGACGCACCGCGGCTCTCGCGCGAGCACGCCGACGCATTCCATGCTCGACTCAACGAGGCGTGGCCCACACGCGTCCCACCCCAGCTCGTGCACGAGACGTACCTCGCGCTGGAAGGGCCAGGCCCGTTTGCCGACGCGATCATGATCAGCATCGCACCGTTCACCGACCAGGTGAGCGAGAGCACCAACGAGGGACTGCTCCTTATCATGAGGACGTTCAAAAAGCTCAACACGGGTAGCTATCTGAACCCGGAACGACGGTACCTGCTCGCCTATGAGACCACTCGCGCGACGCTTGCCTACGTGATGCGCCCGGAAGCCGGCGCCACCGCATTCGACGGCATGTCAGACAGACTTCCACACATGGAGCGCGCGATGCTGATCGATGCACTGTTGCGCGACACGACCGGCCCAGCTGGGGTCAGGTCGCGCTGAGGGACCTTGCACCCTGACGAGGTGCCGGGGATGGAATGGCCCGGCGCCTCACAACGCCCCGGGGTATCCATGACGGGTGCAGGATCGACTCGTTCCGGGGCGTGACTCGATGACCTACCACTACCTGAGTGATACCCATTTCGAGCACGCGAACATCATCCGGTATTCCGAACGGCCGTTCGAGTCGACGGCGAGGATGCGCACCGCGATGTGGGAGGGAATGGCCGAGGTGGATGCGTCGGGGGATTCGCTGGTTCACGCCGGCGACTTCACGTTCCGCCGCGGCGCGGAAGTTCTCGCGGAGAACCCCACCCTCAGGCTCGATCACCCCGAGCGACATCAGCTGGTCCTCGGAAACCACGACGATTGGCATCGGAAGCCCGACTTGGTGGCGACGGTCCAACAGCGGTGGTTCACGCAGCTCCACGGCACGCACAAGTCGTGGAGGACGAACGCGTGCCTGATCGATGATCAGGTCGAGGGGCGTCCCGTCCTCGTCCTCGTGTCGCATCGGCCCCAGGCCGACCTTCAGGGCGCGGACCTCAATTTGTACGGCCACCTGCACAACACCCTGGCGCGGGGTGTCTCACGCCACCAGGAGGACCGCTGGGCGGTCGGGTCGGCTCCTCACTTCAACGTCAGCGTCGAGTTGATCGACTACCACCCGATCTCGTTGACCGACCTCCTGGCGCGCCGTGCCGCTGGCGTCTGGCTGTGGTAGGCGTGGTGGGTTCCCGCAATCGAGAATTCGAGGCCGGGGGGTCCCCCCGGTTGTGACCTACCGCGTGGAACTCCCTTCCCTACCCCTCGACAAGCCCGGGGTCCGGACCGGTCGGCTCGGTGGGGTATGGTGGATTGGGATGGTTGGCGAACCAGCCGACGCCCTCCCACCCTAAGTGGTCGGGGCCGCGGGCCCCGATGGGGTATGGTGGAGCCAGGAGGGTTGGCGAACCAGCCGACGCTCTCCCACCCTGAGTGGTCCGGGCGACGGGCCGCCATGGGGTATGATGGAACAGGACGGGGTTGGCGGGGAGAATGCAGCCCTCCCACCCTGGGCAGTCGGGACCAAGGTCCCAGTGCGCGGCAGGGCAAGCAGTACCCTTGGTAGCTCGCCCTTTAGTGCGTTCCCCGCAAATGCGGGGATGTTTAGAAGGACCCGAGTGACGAGCCACGGCTCGCGCTCACCTGGTGGACCTAGCTGGACCGGGCCCCACCGGTGTTCCCCGCAGGTGCGGGGATGTTTCGAAGGACCCGAGTGTCGAGCGACGGATCGCGCTCAAACGGTGGACCCAGCTGGATCACAGCCCACCGGTCTTCCCCGCAGGTGCGGGGCCGACAGAGTGCCCCCCGCCGGCAGCATCGGCGGGGGGCACTCTGTTGGAGACTATTCTGAGGTTCCGAGAAAGGTGTTGAGCCGTTCCGCAGTCATTTCCCGTCGTGCTGCGAGGAAACCTCTTTAGTTCTCGAGCGGGAGCAGCGACGGTTCCGTCGGGATACACCGGGCGGAAAATGCCTCCGCACCGGCTCGTTCGGCGATCACAGGGGAGTACGATTCCGGCTTCTTGTCCCGGATGACTTTGTCCGTCGCGGCGTTCATGGACGCGAAGTCGTCCTTGCGCGGCTCGCACGCCGACTCACCATCGCGAAAGAGGTCTTGGACGTTCCGCGGCATTCCGAGCTCGCCAGCGATGAGCCCGCCGAGCCGACCGTAGTGCATGTTGGAGGTTGATGGCGTGGGCCAACCCATCTTCAACCCCATTTGGCGTGCGGAGAGCGCGCGCCCGCCGCTGCGGTAATGGGCGGTCAGCATCCTCCGTCGAGTGTCTGTCAGACCGTGCACACCAAGCGCCAGAATAGCCCGCGTGTAGTCCTTGGCGGTGAGTCCATCGAGCGAACGATTCACGTGTGGCCTCCTAGTCCTTTTGCCCTGGGAAGGGTCCTGCGTCATCAACTGCGTATAGCGTGATGGATCCGGCCTCTTCGCCACGTTCCACCCGGTAGCGCTGCTCCGGCCCGTGGGCGGCAAGGCGAAGCTCCAGCTCGGCCGGGCCGACCCTCACGAATTGGATGACGTCGCCAGGACTGATGCCATCAATGACCGACACTTCATCCCCGGGCGCTCCGAACGCAGGTCCGACTACGGTAAACTGCATATTGGCCTCCAAGAGCGACATGAAAGGTGTAGCGGCTGAGACCGAGACCTCACACGCTGTTCGTTGAGGCCTTCCAGATGGCTGGGGTTAAGTCGGCCACCCCCTCAGCGCGGAGCCCCCGGCGCCTCCCCGCGCAAACTCTCATACAGCCCGGCGTTGTCCAGCAGGATCGCCTTCAAGCCGTTCCGCACCCGATCGGAGTTGAGCGCCTGGGTGCTCATCGCGTTGTGGGCATCCAGGGCGCTCATGACCGCGTTCATGATCTCATTCTTGAGATCCGGCGAGTTCGCGAACTGCTCCTTCGTGTTGTTCGCCGCCTGCTGCTGCAGCGTCACCGACTCGAGCAACTTCCCCTTGATGACGTTGTTGACGTAGACCAGCTTGTCCTGCTCCGTCAGCTCCCCGTCGAACAGATCATTCACCTTGGCGATGATCTCAGCCAGCCAGGCCTTCTCCTTGGCCTGCACCGAGCCGCTGCCGGCCTCGGTGATCGGATCGAGCTTGGGTGTGTCTCCCTCACCCAGTGGCATTGCACGGGGGCCCAGATTCTTGAGGTTGTGATGCGTCAATACAACCTTCGAGAGGTCGATCCCCTCTCGCTCTCGACCGAACTCCAGCAAGGGTAGAAGTCGCTTGTAGAACAGCGCGCGCTTTTCGATCGCCGTGTTGCCGTAGTCGTAGATCTGGGAGAGGAAGGTGTAGAGTCGGAGGTAGCCTCCCATGTCGGCCCGGAAGAGCACCAGCGCGTTCAGCTCGTCGCGGGCGGACTCCGTCGCCGTGGTGTCGTTACGCGCCGTGGCGAGCGCGAGTGCCTCCTGGGCCGCGCGGTAGCGCTTCATCACCCGGTCCACCACCGGCTCAAGTGCCGCGACCAGCTGACCCTGTGTCCCAGATGGACTCAGCTCGGCCTCGACGACGCGATCGACCTCGAAGTCGTCGTAGTAGCCGGCCATGTCGAGCTTGGCGCGCAGGTTGAAGACAAGGTTCGGGTCGGTTGTGGCAGAGAGCTCCGCCGTCCGGTAATACGCCTTGAACGCTTGCAAGACCTCGTCGGCATTGTTCACGAAGTCGAGGACGTAGGTGGTGTCCTTCCCCGGATGCGCCCGGTTGAGCCGCGACAGGGTTTGCACCGCCTGAATTCCGGCCAGCCGCTTGTCCACGTACATCCCGCAGAGGAGCGGTTGGTCGAAGCCAGTCTGGAACTTGTTGGCCACCAGCAGGACTTGGTACTCGCTCCCCATGAACGCGTTACGAATATCCTGCCCGCTCAACTTGGGGTTGAGCGACTTGCTCTGTTCCGTGAACGGATCCGGACCCGACTCCGTGTCGTGGACTTCTCCGGAGAACGCCACCAGCGTCCCGATCTGGTAGCCGTGCTCGCGGATGTACTTGCTCATTGCGAGCTGCCAACGCACCGCCTCCACTCGGCTCGCCACCACGACCATCGCCTTGGCCTGACCGTTGAGCAGGGGAGCCACGAACTCCCGGAAGTGCTCGACAACGATCTCGACCTTCTGCGCGATGTTGTATGGGTGGAGACGAACCCATCCCATGATCCGCTTGAGCGCCGCACTCCGTTCGACCTCGCGGTCAGCGACTTCCTTGCCGTCCTGCGCGAGCTTGAATGCCATCGAATACGGCGTGTAGTTCCGGAGCACGTCAAGGATGAATCCCTCCTCGATCGCCTGCTGCATCGAGTAGACGTGGAACGGGAGGGGGACGTTGTCCGGCGCCGGCTTCCGCGTCGGATCCGGCCGCGTGCCGAAGATCTCCAGCGTCTTCTGCTTCGGTGTGGCCGTGAAAGCGACGAAGGTGATGCCCTTGTCCTCGGCACGATTGGCCATCTGCGCGGCGAGGATGTCCTCGCTGCTGATCTCGCCGCCGTCCTTGACCTCCTCCAGCTCCGCCGCCGAGAGCACTTCCTTCAGCTTGCTTGCAGCCTCACCCGTCTGGGAGGAATGCGCCTCATCGGCGATCACGGCGAAGCGCTTTCCCTTGGTCGCTGCCAGTTCCCGGACCGCTTCCAGCGCGAACGGGAAGGTCTGAATGGTGCACACCACCACCTTTTTGGTCCCCGACAACGCCTCGGCCAACTTCGCGCTCTTGCTGCCGTCCTTGTTGGTGATTGTCTCGACAACGCCACTCTGCCGCTCGAAGTCGAACAGCGCCTCCTGGAGCTGGCTGTCGATCACGTTCCGGTCGGAGACCACCAGCACGGTATCGAAGAGCTTCTTCTGCTGGGCGTCATGTAGCTCGGCGAGGAAGTGGGCGGACCACGCGATCGAGTTGGTCTTGCCAGAGCCGGCCGAGTGTTGGATCAGGTACTTGGAACCAGGGCCATCCGCGAGCACCGCCGCCTGGAGCTTCCTGGTGGCGTCGAGTTGGTGGTAGCGCGGGAAGATCACCGCGGTGATCGCCTTCTTGTCGTCGCGCTGGGTGATGCAGTAGCGGCCGAGAATCTCCAGCCAGCTCTCGCGCGCCCAGAC
Source organism: Thermoleophilia bacterium (assembly GCA_038204345.1). GTDB lineage: Bacteria > Actinomycetota > Thermoleophilia > RBG-16-64-13 > RBG-16-64-13 > JAHJSA01. The sequence goes on from JBBRDB010000042.1 coordinate 13,102, forward strand.
CTCCTCCCAGAGGTAGGCCGTGCGGTGGCCGGCCGGGTTGGGAGGATTCCCTGCGGCGCCGTCGTTCCCCTTGTTGAAGGGGAGGAACGCGGTTGCCGGCCCGGCGAGCTTGGTCACCATCGCCACCATGCCGTTGCTGACGGCGAAGTGGACCAGCGCTCCATTCGGGAAACTCAGGAGCGGTTCGGCCGGGAGGCCCTTGGGTCGTGGCAGTCGGTCGAAGCGGTACTGGTCGATCGCGTCGGAGATGTTCTGCGTGAAGTCGGTCTTGAGCTCGACGGTCGCGACCGGCATCCCGTTCAGGAAAAGCACCAGGTCGATCGAGTTCTCGTTGTGGAGCGAGTAGCGCACTTGCCGGACGACCCGGAGCCGATTGGCTGCATAGCGCGCGACGATCTCCGGATTGGTGTCGAATGCAGGCTTGAACTGCGCCACCTTCAACTTGCTGCGGAGGCCGAGCATTTCGACGCCGTGCCGGAGCACGTCGAGGGTGCTGCGCTGATCGATCTGGTCCCGGAGCCGATCAAGGAGCGTCTCAGCGGCCTTGGCGCCATGGTTCTTGGCGAGCGTCTCCCAGGCCTCGGGGTAGGCGTCCTGGACCCACGCGATGACGTCGGCCGGGAAAAGCGCGCGCGCGCGGTCGTACGCCGCAGCGTCGCCATCGGCATGGAGCCAACCGTGGGCACCGAGATAGTCGCAGATCTCGGTCTCGAAGGAGATCTCCTTGTGCACGGTCATGCTGTCTCTACGGTAGGCGATGGCCAGATCAAGTTGCACAAGTCAAAAAGGAGCCTTTGACGCTCCTCAAGTTCTTCGGGGCCGAACTGTGACAGTGACCTGAAGGTCAGGCCGTTTGATTCGGTGAATATCTTGAAATCGAGCTTGCTCTTGTAGCTGTCTTCGCGAAGCGTTTCATTCCAGAACAGGGTTCCGGCATAGGACTTCAGCTTCTGGACGTACGGCTCATTTCCGCTTGAAATGTTGTCCTTTCCTTTGAGCAGCAGGACGCCACCAAGTCGGTTCCGCTCCTGCTCGAACCGTTCCTCGTCACCGCCGAACAATCGCATGTTCTCGTCGTTGTATGACAGGATGTGCTCGACGTGAAATCCTGTCTTGGCCCCTCGCAGTGTCACGAGATCCTTCAACGGGTGGAGCATGCTCTTGTTCATTCCATTGGCAAGCGCCCCATCAATGCGGCCGAAAAAGTACCGGATGAATCGGGTATTCAGGCGGTCGATGGACATGGGACGGAACAGGGCGTAGCTGAACGCTTGGGACGCTTGCGGCCCGCGTCTCTCAGCTAGCTCGGCAAGGAGGTGTGTCTCGAATGCCGCGGGGATTTCGGCGGCTGGCTTGTCCCGGATCGCCACGCTGACATCGAACAGGCGGGCGGCGAACTCATTTGAGTCGTATGCGCCTTGAAGCTGTAGCATGGTAAACATCCGGTTCAGTCCAGCCCCCACGTGGCGGATCTTAAGCGTCTCCTCTGGGTCGTCCACTTCGCACGCCGACAGAACCAGCATGAACTGTGAGTCGAGCTCGTTCAGACCGTTGAAGTAAATGTCGGGCAGATCACCATCCTCGAGCTCGACGGCCCCCCAGAGTCTGGCGTACAGCTCGCTGTAGTACCGGAACGCACCTTTGAGGTAGGATTTCACGCCTGCAGGGTCATGGTCCAGGCTCAGCGATGCATTGAGGTCCGATTTGAACATCTCGCGATGGTAATCACCGTCGAAGCGTTGACCGGTCTTGCGACTATCGGCGAACTTGGCTTTCAGCAAGTAGCGGAAGAAACTGTCGATCTCATCCTCGCGGAATCGATTGACCATCTGAACTTGTTTCTCCCAGAGTTCATTAAACTTGCCACGGTCAAGTTCGAGCTTGTCAATCTGGCCGAGCAGCTTCCCTTTCAAGATTTCATATGGCTTGAGCCGCACCCCACGGTCGTTGATGACCTCAAACACCATCGGTACGTGAGTCGTGTCCACGGATAGATTGATCAGAACGAGGCGGTACAGAAAATAGTGAACGAACGTATCGACGGCATGCGGCGAGGTCAGACGCGCATCCAGATCATCACTAATAGTCCTGTAGTTGGTGATCATGTTGACCGCAGTAATTCCGCTCGACACGTCGATCGTGTCAGGCTCCTCCCCATCGAGCAGCCCCGCGAGCACTTGCCGATGGCCGACATGGTTCATCCAGAACTCATGCTCGGTTCCCGAGTATCCCGAGATCTTCCTCTCAAGCCACCCGACCGTCTTCGAAGAATGTGCACGCGCCATAGCAAGCAGTTTCAGCATGATCAGCGTCAGAGTGGTGAGGCGTTGCTGGCCGTCCACCACGAAGGTACGACCTCCAACAATGTTTGTGACATAGGTGTTGAGGTAGTACCACGGGTAACGAGCCGAGATGGTTTCGAGGTTGGCCTCGAGTGCAGAGTGCTTCGCGTAGGCGTCATCGAACTGGTAGAACACATCATCTAAGAGGCGTTTTACCGGCTCCGCTGTCCACTTGTAGTCTCGTTGATAGAAGTCGATGAAGTAGATCGTCGATGCGAAGGTCTGGTCGAGGTTCTGCTTGTCGGGTTGGATTTCCATGGCGCTCTCAGGAGAGTGGGACGGCAGGAGCAGGCATGCCACGGACGTCAATCTGGCCGGTGACTGCGGCGGAGATCAAGGCGGAACGGCGTTCTTGGAGCAACTGGATCACATCTTGGGCCTCCGCAACCAGGGCGTCAAAGCGCGAGGTCTGCGCAGCGATTACCGATGCAACCTCAATCTGCTCTATGACTGGTGGCAAGGCCACACGAAGGGCGAGAAAGGCCTCTGGTTCCAACCGCCATTGGGCGAGTCGGATACCGTTCGAAATACCACGATAGACGCTGACGATGACTTGGGATCTCAAAAGCAGGTGCAGGAACTGCGGGGACTCAGAATGCCGAGGAGTGAACACGACATAGTCTGGGCTGGTGATACCTTCAAGCGTTGAAACGCCAAGCGAGCCCTGCCATGCCTTCATTTTATTCACAACGAGGTCGCCGGTGTTCACCAGTTGGTACTTGGATACATCCTCAGGGGTCTTGTTCATGTTGTCGCTGCGGGATGCCTTCGCAATTACCCCATAGTCGCGGTACA
>JBBRDB010000043.1:0-15484 GCA_038204345.1 Thermoleophilia bacterium
GGTTTCCAGCTTGGGGATGGCGTGTACGAGGTGGTCAGGTTCGAGAACGGGCGTCTCCTCTGGCTCGAAGATCATCTGGGGCGGCTGGACGGGAGTCTCGAACAGATCCTGCTTCCCCATGCGCTCGACGGTCACCCGCTCGCCGAGGTCCTGCCGGAACTGCTGCGCCGCTCAGAGCTGCGGCAGGGCACCGCGTATGTGCAGGTGACCCGCGGCGCGGCGCCCAGGGAGTTCGGTCTTCCCACCGACGTGCCGCCCACTGTTCTGGCATACGTCCAGGCTCACGCATTCCCCTCGGAGGATGAACTGCGCTCCGGCATCGCGGTCCACGCGGTCGAGGATCAGCGTTGGGCCCGCTGCGACATCAAGTCCACGAACCTGTTACCCGCGGTCCTCGCGAAGCAGGTAGCCAGGGAAGCCGGGGCGCAGGAAGCACTGTACGTGAGCGCCGAGGGGACGGTGCGCGAGGGCGGATCGTCGAACGCCTTCATCGTCCTTGACGGCACGCTGCGCACGCATCCCGCGAACAATCGCATCTTGAACGGTATCACCCGCTGTCACGTGCTCGATCTGGCGCGCGAGGTTGGAGTGCCTCTGCTGGAGGAAGCGGTGCACGTGTCCGACCTGCCCCGCGCCTCTGAGGTATTCATCGCTTCGACCACGCGCGACGTCATGCCTGTGGTCCGAGTAAGTGGGCTGGACTCGGGGGTGTTCACGCCCGGTGACGGAACGCCGGGAGAGGTCACTCTCGCCCTGGCAGCCGCAATGCGTTCCCTCATCGCCCGCTGTGTGGGCGCCGGCCCGCGTCCCCCGTCTGCTCCGGCCTGACCCGGCTTCCGTCGGCCCACACCCGTCTCGGCCACCGCTTCTCGCACCCCTCATCCACCACTGAGCGATACCCGGCACCCCATCTGACCGTCCCCGGTTTCCGCATGTCCTTCGGGGGAATAGTACGTTTCAGGACGATCATATGTCTGCGTTTCGGGGGACCGTCGGCTAACTGCTCTGGTATCTGTCGGTCCGCTGAACGGCGACACATTGGGGAGGCGACAGCACATGGGCGATCAAGGGAACGACACCCGCGTACGATCGATCCTCGGTGGTCCCGGCCGTCGTCCGAACGCGCACTACAGCGCGGACGACGATTCTACGGTGAGCACCTACCTGAACCAGATCGGCGTGGTGGCGCTGCTCACGGCGGACGAAGAAGTAGCCCTGGCCAAGCGCATCGAGCTGGGGGACGAAGCCGCCCGACTCCACATGATCGAAGCGAATCTACGTCTGGTGGTGTCGATAGCCAGGCGTTACGTGGGGCGTGGGCTCAGTTTCTCCGACCTCGTGCAGGAGGGGAATTTCGGCCTGATGCGGGCCACCCAAAAGTTCGACTACCGCCGGGGCAACAAGTTCTCCACATACGCCACCTGGTGGATCCGTCAAGCGGTGACGCGTGCCCTCGCCGACAAGGGGCGGACCGTGAGGCTACCGGTGCACATAGTCGAACGGCTCTCAGCCATCGTGCGCACCACGAACGAGCTGCGGCAGAGTCTAGGCAGGGAACCGAACCAGGAGGAGATCGCGGAGACGGTGGGTCTCACCCCTCTGGAACTCCAATCTCTCCAGGATGTCGCTGAGAGTCCTCTGAGTCTGGACGCCTCCGTCGACCCCGACAATGAGTCTACCGAGCTGGGCTCCCTGGTGGCGGATCCAAACCAAGTCACGTCCTTCGATACGGTCTACAAGAGACTGCGGGTCCAGACCGTCAATGAGGCCATCATGGCTCTGCCCGAGCGGGAGCGATCGGTGTTGGTGTTCAGATACGGTCTGAACGGCGACGATCCCTGGACGCTGGGGGAGATCGGAGAGCATCTCGGCATAAGCCGGGAGCGGGTCCGTCAGATCGAGAGCAAAGCCATCGAGAGGCTACGGTCTAACGGGTTGATCAGGCGCCTGCGCGAATCAGCGTAAGTCCTGCAGCTTCGCGTCGAAGGATGCGGGCCCGTCGGATGTTCCTGCGGTCGGTCCCGTGTCCGTCGGCTCCGGGCACTTCCATTATGAACGGCGAGGTGCGGAGGTGCGCGCTTTGCATCACCCGCCGCAGCCCCGTTCGGCCATACTGCCCTTCCCAGAGGTTCTCGTGGCGGTCGCTGCGGCTCGCGAGGGGTGTCTTGGAGTCGTTGAGATGGACCAAGCCGACGCGATCCAAACAGCCCGCCACGGCCAACTCCTCGTGGATCCGATCGAGGCCGTCGGCTGCGTCGAGTGCATACCCGGCCGCGTAGAGATGGGCCGTGTCGAGACATACGCCGGCGCGCCCCGGCACCGACGCCAGGAGCCGTCCGAGCTCCTCGGGATCACGGCCCATCGAATCCCCGCCGCCGGCGCTCGATTCAAAGAGCAGCGTGGGGATGATGGGCGTGCCGCCCGGCCACGGCGCCAGAGAGCCGGCGGCATCCGCGAGGGCCTCTACCGAGCGCGTCAGGCGGCGCTCCAGGAGATCGTAGGCTTCTCGGAGGGCATCGGCCACTCGTGCCAGCCCGGCATCGAACCCATCTCCGCGGTGCGAGCCCACGTGGGTGACCACCGCGTCGGCTCCGGCGAGAGCACCGTAGTGAAGCGCGTCCGCCAGCGACGCGGCCGACTTCCGACGCAGGTCGGCCTCGGGAGCAGCGAGGTTGATCAGGTAGATGGAGTGCACGAAGAGAGGGAGACGGTTGCGTCGCAAGGCCAAACCGTAATGCACCAGGTCGTCGGGCGGGTAGGGGGCGGGACGCCACTGCCGGGGGTTGCTGGGGAAAACCTGGATGGCCTCGGCGCCTATGTACCGGGCCCTCTCGATGGACGTGTCCAGGCGACCGGCTGTGGATACCTGAGCTCCTATCAGGGGGAGTCCGTCATCCGCCGGCACGGTCGGCCCACATCTGTCTGTTCGCCCGCTGCTCACGCGCCTCCCGAGAAGGTAGAATCCCGGCCATGATACCGCTTCGCGACAACATCCCCACTCTGCGCTTCGCCTACATCACCTACGTGTTGATAGCCATCAACGTGATGGTGTTCGCCTACGAACTATCGCTCGGCCAGCGCGGATACAGCGACTTCATCAGCACCTGGGGTTATGTGCCCAGCCTCCTGACCGCGACCGTGAGGTCTGGTCAGTTCGATCCGAGGATCCTGGCGACCTTGGTGACCTCCGTGTTTCTTCACGGCGGGTGGTTGCACATCGGCGGGAACATGCTCTATCTGCATATCTTCGGCAACAACGTAGAAGACTCCATGGGGCGGTTCCGCTTCGTGCTCTTCTATCTCCTGATCGGCGTTCTCGCGAACTTTGCCCAGGTGGTCGTGTCGCCTGAGTCGTCGGTGCCCGGCATCGGCGCAAGCGGCGCTATCGCCGGGGTGTTGGGAGCGTACGCCCTGCTGTACCCCCGGGCCGGTGTGTTGGTCCTGGTGCCTATCTTCTTCTTCATCCGGCTCATAACCTTGCCGGCCGTAGCGGTTCTGTTGTTCTGGTTCGTGATCCAGGTGTTCGAGGGGGCATTCACCCTGGCCGCAGGCCAGGCCGGGGCCGGCGGCGTAGCCTTCTGGGTGCACGTGGCCGGGTTCGTCCTGGGGGCGGGTCTCATCTGGATCTTCCGCAAACCCGCACTCACAGGAGCGAAACCCACATGGATGTGAAGGACGAAGGCGGTGTCTCAAGTGGACAGCCGTCGCGGGGCGCCGCCCTTGGCGGCGGCGCCGGCGGCGAAGCAGCGGCAGATTCCTTGGCCGGGGCCGCGCCACCCATGGCGCCGGAACGCGAGATAGACGAACTCAAGTTCCTGATCGGTACGGCGTGCAGTCGGCTCATCAATCTATTGATCGATCCTCAGGCCGATCCGGCGACTCTTGGGGCGGAAGCGGCGTTCGTGTCGGCGCGGACCGCCCGCCTGTCCGAACTGTTGGCGCAGCAATCCTCTCCGCGCACGTAGTACCGCAACATGGGTGTGGACGGGACACGAGCATCGTGGGAACCGTGGAAGCCGACCCCAAGATACTTCGCCGGGTGGCGGGCGTCAGTCCCGCTCGTCCCAGTGCATGTCGGGGCTCCGCCGCCGTTCGCCCTTCGCCCGGACCACGATGGCGTCAACCTCGGACACGTTTATCCACTTGCGTCCAAGATCCACCTCTAGCATCGCCCGCTCGCGCTCACTCGTGGGCTTTGAGATGGCAGTGACCGTCCCCACGCCGTGCATGGTTTGGATGAGATCACCGATCATGATCTCTTCCGGGACTCCGTGTAGTTGCACCTTCATCCGCCCATCACCCCCTTCATGACTGATGCTATGCATGGTTCCCCTGGCGCGGATCGGGAAACGTCGCCCGACGGCAGATCAGGGTCGGCACGTCCAGAGGCGTCCGTAACTGGAAGGTAACGGCTTCCCTTGGTGGGGCACGGGCGATAGAATCTGATCATGGACTACGACGATTCATACGACTCGATGAGCGAGCCCGCGCGCGTGCGGGTAGAGATGGGATCGCGGGTCTTCGTCGGTGACGTGAGGATCCCAGACATCGCCTTCAAGTCGCGGGTCAGCGACATAGTCAACGACCGAGGGCGGCGGTTCCTCCCACTGGCTAACGTGGAGGCGGTCGACGGCTCGACCGGGCGTGTGGTCAGCCGTTCACCGTTCATCCTGCTGCGGCTTGACGCGGTCGACTTGATCATGCCTCTGCGCGAACCGGGCAAACGCCCGCCTCTGGACTGATCGTGCCCGCGCGCCCTGAGGCGCCTCCCTGGCTCACGACGGCACCACCCGGACTGCGTGTGTGGGCCCTCGAGCCTTACTTCGGCGGCTCGCACCAGCGCTTTCTCGCGGGCCTGGCTTCCCGATCGCGGCATCACTACACCTTGCACACGCTGCCCGGCCGCGATTGGAAGTGGCGCATGCACGGGGGGGCGCTCATGCTGGCCGCCGATTGCAGCGAGAGGGCCAAGGGCGGCACACTCCCCCATGTACTCTTTGCCTCCGACATGCTGGATGTCGCCACGTTCAAGGCCCTGGTCGATCCGCCTGTAGCCCTCACCCCCACCATCCTTTACATGCACGAGAACCAGCTGACCTACCCGTTGCCTCCGGGCGTGCAGCGTGACATGACGTATGGGTTCAAGAACCTCACCAGCGCCCTCGCCGCGGACCGCGTGCTCTTCAACTCCGCCTTCCACCGTGACGAGTTCCAGAGCGCCGTGGAAGCCCTGCTGGAGCAGCTCCCCGACGCCGTGCCTCACTGGGCTGCCGAAGAGGTGGCGGCCAAATCGGAGGTGCTGCCGCTCGGCTGCGATCTCGCCTGGCTGGATGACCACCGGCCGGCGGCCGGAGAGCGGGACCGGGGCAGTGGTCGCTGGGGAGACCGGAGCCAAGGTCCCCTTCTCCTGTGGAACCAGCGCTGGGAATACGACAAGGCACCGGGAGACCTCTTCAGAGCTCTCTACCACCTGCAGGAGCGGGGCCTCCGCTTCAGGTTGGCCCTGGCGGGGGCGAACCACGGTCTCCCTACGGCCGAGTTCGTCGAGGCGCGCACGCGGCTGGAGCGGGAGATCGTCCAGTGGGGTCGCGTAGAGGGGGCTGCCGACTACGCCTCCTTGCTCTGGGAGGCGGATATCGTCGTATCCACCGCTCTGCATGAGTTCTTCGGCATGTCGGTGGTGGAGGCTCTCTATTGCGGCTGTTACCCGGTCTTACCGCGTCGTCTCAGCTACCCGGAGATGATCGCCGAAGAAGTCCATTCTGAGGCGTTGTACGAAGCGGATGAGTTGGTGGACGCACTCGCCCGGGCCATCGAGCGCATTGCCATCGCCCGAGACCGCACGGCAGGCCCGTGGTCGATAGAATGGCAGCGCACGTGGGTCGCCCGCTACGATTGGAGCGCCATGATTTCGCGGTACGACTCAACCGTGCACGAATGTTGGGAGGCGGGAACGGGGTCGCGAGGCCCGGGCCGGGATGCTGGGACCCTGTCCGGTCGAGGTGGCTCGAAGGGTGTCCGTGCGAAGCGGATCAAGGAGGGATGATGGAGAGGATCGCGATCGACTACGCGCTGTGCATGGAAGAAGCCCTCGGGCCGGAGAAGGGGTTGTCGGGGTTCCTGTTGGAGGCGGTGCGCCTACCCCTCGAGGAGGCTCGCGACCGGCTGGCCGAGAAGCGGCGTATCGCCGGGCTCGCCTGGATGGATCTGCCCCGCCGCGACCCCGCGGACGTCATGGAGTTCGCCGAGCGGGCTCAGGGACGCTACGACGAGGTCGTGGTGCTCGGCATCGGGGGCTCGGCTTTAGGCACAACCGCTCTGACTTCCGCCCTCCTTCACCCGTTCCACAACTCCATCCCCGCCGCGGCCCGCGGCGGTCGCCCCCGCATCTTCGTGGTGGATAACGTGGATCCCACCGAGATAGCCGGTTTGTTCGAGCACCTCGACCTCAGCCGCACCCTGGTGAACGTGATCTCCAAGTCGGGCACCACCGCGGAGACCATGGCGGCCTACCTCGTCGCGCGCCGACTGCTCATCGCGCGTGTTGGCGAGAGCGCTCTGCCGAGCCACTTGGCCTTCACCACCGACCCGCACGGGGGTGTGCTGCGCAAGATCGGCAGGGAGGAAGGCATACCCCTCTTCGACGTGGGGGCCGGCGTAGGGGGACGTTTCTCGGTGCTCAGCCCCGTTGGCCTTCTCCCCGCGGCCTTGGTGGGCATCGACGTCGTGGGACTGCTCGAAGGCGCCGCGGTCATGGAGGACTGGATCGCCCAAGCCGACGTGGTCAAGAATCCGCCCTATGTCTTCGCTGCTTTACAGTTTCTGCAAGACACGCGCTTCCATCGGCACCTGAGCGTGATGATGCCGTACTCGCGGGCACTCAGGGACGTGGCCGACTGGTACCGGCAGCTCTGGGCCGAGAGCCTGGGAAAGGCGGTAGACAGACGCGGGCGTACCGTCCATGCGGGTCCCACTCCCATCAGCGCTCTGGGCGCCACCGACCAGCACTCGCAGGTGCAACTCTACACGGAAGGGCCGGACGACAAGGTGTTCACCTTCCTACGGGTGAACGAGTTCGCGAAGGACGTGATCATCCCCGGGCTCCACGCCGACGAGGAGTCCCTGGCCTATCTGGGCGGCAGGTCGATGTCCGAACTCCTCAACGCGGAACAGCGGGCTACCGCGTGGGCGCTCGCCCAGCGAGGGCGGCCCTCTCTCACCATCGAGTTCCCTCGTGTCGACGCCGGATCGGTGGGCCAAGTGCTGTATTTACTCGAAGTAGCCGCCGCAGTGGCCGGTGAACTCTACGATATCAACGCCTTCGATCAGCCCGGGGTGGAGTTGGGCAAGCGGGCCACCTACGCGCTCATGGGCAGGCAGGGGTTCGAGGAACTCGCCGAAAGTATCCGCGAGACCGAGGCGGGAGGACCAGGCGATGGAGGACGCTATCGTCTGCCGTGAGGCGCCGCGCGCGGCCTCTTGCCGTCGAACGTATGTTCGTATAGTCTGCAGCCATGACGGGAGAACTCTCAGACGCACCTAAGGCGCCCTACCGTGCGATCGCGCACCTCGATCTCGACGCGTTCTTCGCGAGTGTGGAGGAGAACCGCGATCCGTCGCTGCGCGACAAGCCCGTGATCGTCGGTGGGGGGGAGCGGGGCGTAGTGGCCACCTGCAACTACATCGCTCGGCGTTTCGGGGTGCATTCGGCCATGCCGATGAGCACCGCCCGCCGGCTCTGTCCCCAAGCGGTGGTCCTGGCCGGCGACCACCGTCTCTACGGCGACTACTCTCGACGCTTTATCTCGATCCTGCACGAGTACTCCCCTGTCGTGGAAAAGGTGGGTATAGACGAGGCGTTCGTGGACCTCACCGGCACCGAGCGGCTGTTCGGTCCGGTGGCCCATACGTGCCGCACCATACAGCGGCGCGTGTGGGAGGAACTCCAGTTGGGCGTGTCGGTGGGTCTGGCTACCAACAAGCTGGTGGCCAAGGTCGCCTCAGATTTCCGGAAGCCGCGCGGTTTCACCGTGGTGAGACGGGGCGACGAGGCCCGCTTCCTGGCTCCCCTGGCCGTCGAAAGACTACCGGGCGTGGGCCCCACCATGCTGGGCCAGCTCCGCGACAGAGGCATCCTAACGGTGGGCGATCTGGCCAAGGTATCGGAGAACCTTCTTCGACTCACCTTCGGCGAGTCGGGTGAGTCCTTGGCTCGTCGGGCACGTGGCGAAGATCCGCGGCTGGTGACTACCCGCGAGCCGGTGAAGTCTATATCGCGCGAGACCACGTTCGAGGAAGACACCACCGACACCGCCCGCCTCGAATCCACGCTGCTGCGTCTCACCGAGGATGTGTGCAGGAGGCTGCGCCGTCAGCGACTCGAAGCCCGCACCGTGACTGTGAAGATCCGCTACTCCGACTTCGTCACCCACACGCGCTCCCACACCCTCCGCCGTCCGCTCGACGTGGACGAAGCGTTCTTCGAGGAGGTGCTGTCCCTCTTCCGGAACGGCCGTCAGCGTCGCTACCGCATACGTCTGGTAGGGTGGGACTCTCCAACTTGGTGCCACGCTCCTGGCAAGACGACCTCTTCGACCAGGAGTTGCCTCTCTTGCGCGACCTCGACATGAGGCTGGACGCTATCCGTGAGAAGTACGGCCGCGACGCCGTCAAGCGCGGGGTCGCCGAGGAGTAGGCCCGGTTCGGGGTCTCAGTCTTCGTCGAGGTAGATCGGATCGAGTTCCATCAGGATGGCTTTGCAGCGGTCGAACTCTTCCACCATCTCGGGCTTAGCGTTGATGTGATCGAACGACCAGCGCAGCTCCGTCTGGCCCGTCGTACCTATGTGGGCGTCGGCTATGGGGTAGAGCACCTGGTTCTCCTTGGAGATATGTTGCTCGAGCAACGCCCCATAGTTGCGTAGGCCGGCGGCGAGGACCGTGGCAAAAGCGGCGTCGCCGTTGCGATAACGTTCGAGGGCCTCCGCCGCCGTCTGCATGTAGGCCCGGCCCTCGTCGTGCTCGGCAAGCATCACTGCGATAGGTCCACCCTCCTTCGGGATGCCGGCGTCGTACATGGCGGGGAAGAGCAGATCTTCTTCTTTGGCATGATGGTACTTGTCGGCGAAGTTGCGGATGAAGTAGATGGCCTTCTCGATGTGGTCTGGGTCGACGGCGGTCCCGGTGTCCAGCCGCCGCACCATCTCTCTCACCACCTGGATCATGGCCAGGATGTCTCCGTGCTCGCGGACCAGGTCTTCCGTAGGTCTCACCGTTGCGCCTCCCGATATCTCATTGTGGTCTGCCGGTGCTGCCCTTCGGGCTTGCTCTTTGCGCCTATTACCACCGTCGACTTGACGCAAACGCGTGGCACTCATGGGAGGGCCGCCGGGTTCCGCCGCTGTCTACTCGGCACTATGGTGACCGGTGATGTTAGGTGCCCGGCATGCCGGGGGTAGTAGGGGGGCAAGAAGTTCGGCTGGCGTAACGACGGTGGAAGGAGCCGGTATGGCTAAGATCAAGCTGTTCGCGGAGTTCGAGGCCCTGGTAGACCTAGATCTGGCCGGCGTGGATTCGTCCACGCAGAGTCACGAAGTCGAACAGCACCGGCCCGAGATGCTCGCGTATCTCACAGACCGACTACGCGTAGCCTTTGGCGATGACAATCCCAAGCACATCGAGTACTTCGAATTCGATGTGGAGAGAGCACCGGAAGACTGACGTGCCGCCCGGGCCGAAACGGCCGCGGGACTGCTGCTCGATAGGATAGGAAGGCACAGGAGCCGCCCCGGTCGGTCTTTCCGCCGTGCTATCGTGCAGGCATGGACCCGATCGTCGATGCGCGGGCCGCTGGGGCGACCCGGCGCGGCGACCGCATCTTCTCCAAAGACTTCAACCTCGTTCTATTCGCCAACGCGCTCGCGTTCGGCAGCTTCTATCTGCTCCTGGCCACGCTTCCCTTGTTCGTGAAGCATCTGGGAGGGAGCGATACCGACGTAGGCATCGTCATGGGTTCTTTTGCGATCACCGCCGTGGTCTTGCGGCCGTTCGTGGGCCGTTACTCGGATGTGAGCGGCCGCAAGCGACTGATGATCTGGGGCGCGGTGGCGGTTGCGGCGATCTGTCTGTTGTATGGCGAGGCCACCGGGGTAGTGTTCCTGGTGTTGCTGCGGGTGGCCTACGGAGTAGGCTGGGCGGTCTTCGGAACGGCGGCATGGGCCATGGCCTCCGATATCGCGCCTGCCCGCCGCCGCGGAGAAGCCATGGGTTACTTCGGCATCGCCATGAACATCTCCATGGCGGTCGGCCCGGCCGCCGGGGTCTTCTTGGTGCAGACCTGGGGGTACGATGCCCTCTTCTGGGTGGCGGCCGCGTTGGCCGGGGCGGCCGCGCTCGGGTCGTTGGGGCTTTCATCGGACCACGTGGTTCGGGAGCGCCGTGGCTCCCGACGAGGCGCCGCGGGCACGGTGCTACTTACGTCGGCTCTCTTCCCGTCCGCAGTGCTCATCTGCATGGCGCTCACCTACGCGTCGGTCATCACGTTCCTGCCTGTATACGCCGAGGTCAGGGATCTCGGTAATCCCGGCGTGTTCTTCTCCGTGTACGCGGTGTTCCTGATCGTGTCCAGAGGACCGCTCGGCAAGGCCTCGGATCGTTTCGGCCGCGGGCACGTGGTGGCTCCCGGGATGGCTCTCATAGCGGTCTCGATGTTGCTGCTCGCGTGGGTGTCCACCTTTGCCGGGATGCTGGTGGTGGCGGCGATATACGGTCTGGCCGTAGGGGCGGTGCAGCCCGTCCTCATGGCGTGGACAGTGGATCGGGCGCGTCTGTCGGAGCGGGGGGCCGCGATGGGCACGTTCACGGCGGCGATGGATGTGGGGGTGGGGGTAGGCAGCCTGGCCTGGGGAGTGCTGGCCGATGCCTCCGGCTTCGGGGCCGTGTACGTAGCTTCGGCTGCGGTCGCGGGGCTCGGCCTCCTGCTGCTGGTTGGCGGGGGAGGACTCAGGTCGCAGGCGCTCGGGGTCGACCACTCTTCGCGCGAGGGCCGGGCCTAAGCGTAGGGCCTGGCTCGTCGTCCCGAGTCCGGGGGGCCCACCGGACTCGCGCGGACGCCGGTGCGCGGGTCGGTTCTACTGAGCCTCGTAGAGTCGGATCTCGGAGATCGAGGTGTCGTCCCAACTGTCGCCCGGGTAGGTGGAGCGGATCTCGAACTCGACCCACTCCACGGCGCCCGCGGCAGGGGTCAGGATCTGATAACCCATGGAGTCGTACAGTTGAACGGCCTGGATCTCGCCCGTGGAGTATTCGATGCGCAAGGTGGCCACTCGGGGATTGCCGTCGAAACGGCGTTCGTCCTTCTGGTAGCCGTTGGCTATCTCGATCTTGGACAGGGTGGCAGGTTCACGAAGGCCGAGGCGGATTTTCTCGCCGACTCCCTGACCATCGACACCCTCGCTCCAGCACGTGCTCAGATCCCCGTCGCTGACGTTGGAAGCTCCGTAGCTGTTCTCCCCCTCGGGGACCAGAGTGGATGAGGCCGTCCACGACGTCGCCGCGACTAGACGGCCCGGCTGGGTGGCGGGGGTGGAGGTCGTGGTCTGGGCCGGGGAGGTCGTCTGAGTCGTGGTGGACCCGCCTTGGCCGTTGGCGGTCGTGCGGGTCGTGACGCTGCCGCCGTCTGAGGCTGGGTTGTCGTTGGGAGCGAAGAGGGTGCGATAGGCGATCGCGGCCGTCAGGCCGACCGCGCCCACTAGAATCACGGCGAGGAGGAGGGCCGGCAACCAGTGGTGCCTCTTGCGCGGGGGACGGCGTTCCGATACAGGCTCGGAGACCGCTCCGCGTCGGCCATAGCCGGGTTCGGTGGTGTGAGGATCCAGGGTCGGGTCGGCGTCATCCCAGTGGAGGTCCATCATGCCTGGGGCGAATCGCTCGGGCCCGGACGGGGAGGCGGTCGCCTGAGGGGCCGCGCCAGGCTGTTTGAGCGCGGGTTGCCGCATGGGCAGATCCACCCAGGTGTCCTCCTCCTCACCCTTCAGGTACGCACCGCAGGAGCTGCAGAACAACCTGTTGGGCGGGCTCTCGGCGCCGCAGACTGGGCACACCACCGGTTTCGCGTCTCGCTCGTCCATATCCATCTGGCTATATTCGCCGACGATTTGGAGATGCCTGCCTCCTCGCCTCTTGGTCCGAGTCATAGAGGCGCCGCCCGCGAAATGGGCTCTGGTAGAATCAGGGCGAGCCACGCGGAATCTCGATGAGCAACCCTGGAGTCGCTGTCGCGCTGTCACGAAGAGTCGGAGGTGAGGTCATTCGGTGAGTGTCGGTGGCGGGCACATACTTCTTTGTGACCTCGACCGACGCTCGGTCGCTCCCATGACGGGCCCGTCCGATCGGGAGGCGTTCGTGGGTGGCCGCGGACTGGGCGTCGCCGTGCTCGCGACGTTGGGCCATCCGGAGCTTCCGCCGCTGCATCCGGCCCAGCCGTTCGTGTTGGCGGCCGGGCCGCTCACGGGCACATCCGCGCCCAGCTCGGGCCGCTTCGCGGCCGTCGCACCTTCGCCCTTGACGGGCACCATCTCCGACTCGAACGCGGGCGGTCGCTTCGGTGTGCGATTGCGGCAGTCTGGTCTCGACGCGCTTGTCTTGCGCGGACAGGCCTCGGAGTGGTCGGTGGTGGTCGTTGACGGCAGAGCCGCCGATGGGCCGGTCCGCACTCGCGGTCGTGGGGCCGCCGGGACCGGAGGCGGCACGGGCACCGACGGTGGTCGTGGGGCTTCCGCGGCACACGCGGCCGCTGTGGGCTTCGGGGCCGGGGCCGACCTTGAGGCCCCGCCCTCGGTGCGTGTGGTGCCTCTCTCGGAGCTTTGGCCGGGAGCCCGCGTCGACGATCGCGAGCTCGTCTGGTCGCGTACCGTGTCCGGTTTGCGCAGCGTCTTGGGGCCGGCCTTCAGCTTCGTATTACCATCGGTGGCGGGAAGGAACGGCGCCCTGCTGGCTTCCATCCGCACCGACGACGGGCGCAACCTCGGGCGGGGAGGGTTGGGCGCCGCCTTGGCGGCCAAGAAGATCTTCGCCGTGGCGGTGGCGGGAGACCGTACTCTGCCGGTGGCAGATCCCGACCGCTTCTCCTTCCTGGTGTACGAGGCCGAGAAGCAGGTGTGCGCGAACCCGGTGACCAATCGCGCCCTGCCCGAGTTCGGCACGGCCGTCCTGATGCAGTTGGTGCATCAGGCCGGTGCTCTCCCTGCGCTCAACTACCGCACCACCGGCTGGCCCGGTGTGGACCGCATCAGTGGCGAAGCGGTACGCGACGAGTTGGCCGTCGGGCGAAAAGGGTGCTTCGCGTGCCGCATCCGGTGCACCCCCCGTCTGGCCCGTCCCCGCGATGGTGTGGGCGGCCCGGGTGCGGCAGGTCCCGAATACGAGACGTTGTGGGCCCTTGGCGCCGACGTGGGTGTAGACGACCTGGGGGCCATCCAGGAGGCCAACCGACTCTGCGGGGAGTACGGCTTAGATACCATCTCTGTGGGCGCCACCATCGCCTGCGCCATGGAACTCTCGGAGCAGGGAGTGCTGGACCGGGTGCTGCGCTTCGGTGACGCGGACTGCCTGCTGCGGTTGGTCGGGGAGATGGGCACGGGGCTGGGCTTCGGCGCCGAGCTGGCTGACGGCTCGGCCCGGTTTGCCGCCCGCTACGGGCATCCTGATGTGGCCATGCATGTGAAGGGACTGGAGTTACCGGCCTACGATCCACGGGGGATGCACGGCCAGGGCCTTGCCTACGCCACCTCGAACCGAGGCGCCTGTCATCTGCGCGGCAACATGCTGGGCCCGGAGATCCTGGGCATTCCCAAGATGGTCGATCGCTTCGCCTCCGCGGGTAAGTCAGGGATCCTGCTCAA
This sequence comes from Thermoleophilia bacterium, assembly GCA_038204345.1. Lineage (GTDB taxonomy): Bacteria > Actinomycetota > Thermoleophilia > RBG-16-64-13 > RBG-16-64-13 > JAHJSA01. The sequence continues at coordinate 13,901 of JBBRDB010000043.1, forward strand.
CCTGCAGCATCTGTCGGCGGTGTTCGACTCCGCGAGCATCTGCAAGTTCGCCGGGCTGGCGTTCGGCGAAGAGGTGCTGGCCCGCCTGATCTCAGCCGCTACGGGCGAGGGGCTCGGAGCTCAAGACCTTCTGCGCAGCGGCGAGCGCATCTGGAACCTGGAACGGCTGTGGAACAACGCCGCCGGTTTCTCGCGCGAAGACGACTCGCTCCCGAGGCGCGTGCTCTCCGAACCCCACGAAGAAGGTCCGTCGGCCGGTCGCACCGTCGATCTCCAGCCCATGCTCGACGAGTACTACCGAGCGAGAGGGTGGGATGCCGAGGGGAGACCCACCAAGGCGAAGATCTCGGCTCTCGAGCTGCAAGGTGCGGCTGCCCGCCTCTCCGGCCTGGCGGCCGGTCTCGACGCCCACGGAGACGCCGTGCACGTCGCCTGGCAGGGCTGGAGACCGGAGGCGGCCGAGGCGGAAGGCCTTGGCGCGGTGGAACACGGCGAGGGTTCGTGCGCACACACCCATTTACTTGAAGGAGGCCGCCATCTTCGAGCAGTTCCGTGACATAGGCCGCGACTGCTTCCTGGCCGGGCTGGTGAGTTCGCACGCCGGCAATATGTCGGTGCGTGTGGGCGACCGGCTGGTCATTACCCGTCGAGGTTCCATGCTCGGCCGCCTTCGGCCCGAGGATCTCATCGAGACCGGCATCGACCGTGATGACAGCGGCATCGCGCTCGCTTCCAGCGAGATCGTGGTGCATCGCGCCGTCTACCAACGCACCGCCGCCCAAGCCGTCCTCCATACGCATCCGCCTCACGGTATCGTCCTCTCCTTGGAGCAGGACGAGATCATCCCTGTGGATTCCGAGGGTTCCTACCTCCTGCACCGTGTCCCCGTGGTGGCGGTGGAGCGGACGGTCGGATCCGACGAGATGGCCGAGGCCATCAGCGCCACCCTCGTCGAGTACAAACTCTGCATGCTGCGCGGCCACGGGCTCTTCGCCACCGGCAACCTGCTCGAGGAGGCCTATCAGTGGTCGAGCGCCCTGGAGGCGTCCGCCCGCATCGCCTACCTGGTGCGGTCCGGGGACATACGACCGGTGGAGTATCGTAAAGCCAGCGAGCGTTACGGCGAGTGGTAGGCTACTGCGTCCCATCGTTCTCTTGAGATAGGAGATTCCCCGTGTCCACCTCCGCCGCGCCCATCGACCTCCGCAGCGACACCGTCACCCGACCGTCCGCGGGCATGCGCCGCGCCATCGCCGAAGCCGACGTGGGCGACGACGTCTACGTGGAGGACCCCACCATCAACCGCCTCCAGGAACGGGTGGCCGAGCTTCTGGGGAAGGAAGCAGCTTTGTTCGTCGCCTCCGGTGTCATGGGCAACCAACTCTGCGTGCGCACGCACACGCGGCCCGGCGACGAGGTGCTCATCCACGAGGGTGGACATGTCCTGAACTACGAAGGCGGGTCGGCGGCGGCGCTCTCGGGGGTCCAACTCCACCCGTTGCCGGGAGCCAATTGTCAGTTCGATCCCGAGGACGTGCGCCGGGCCGTCTGGCCGGCGCAGGAGCACTTCCACCGCAGCCGCCT
>JBBRDB010000044.1:0-15383 GCA_038204345.1 Thermoleophilia bacterium
CGGCACGATCTGGTCTACGCCCTTCACCACGCTGTACCCGTCGTGGTAGTAGAGGCTTCCGGCGGTGGCGCAGTTGCCCATGGCGATGACCCAACGGGGTTCCGGCATCTGGTGGTAGACACGTTCTACCATGCCGGCCACTTTGTAGGTGACGGTGCCCGACACGATGAGCAGATCCGATTGCCGCGGCGAGCCGCGGGGTATGACGCCGAAGCGGTCGAGATCGAAACGAGAGGCGTTCGCCGCCATCATCTCGATGGCGCAGCAGGCGAGCCCGAACATCATCTGCCACAATGATCGAGAACGAGCCAGGGAAATGGCGTGTTGCACAGACCCCAGGATGACCCCGGGAGCCACCAAGAGCGGCCCGAACTCCAGATGCTCGGGCCGATCGAGCGGGACCAGGACACCCTGGTCGATCCAGGGACGGGCGGGTATCGCGGGCAGACCAGTGCTGTCGGATTCTGCTATGTTGCCTACCTCCGTGGGTCGGGAGTCATCTCGGGGCCGCGTGCGACCTCCGCAGGGTGCAGTGCCCGTTCAGAGAGCAGACGAAACCCAAGCCCTGCGGCCATGACATTGATTATGCCGTCGGCCATCAGGGTAAGCAACCCATGGTCGCCGAAGCGGGGAGGGTGGTATTGGGCGGGATGTATCTTTCGGACGTGGTGTTCTTGCTGGGGTTCGCCCTTGCCGTTGTCTCGCTTCCAGTATTCACCCTCGCCGCCTTCAGCCTCCTCCGCCCGCGTCACCCCGAGTCGTTGAAAGGTGAAGCCTACGAGTCGGGTATGCCGCAGGCGAGCATCCCGCGCCGCCCCTTCCACATGGCCTACTATAATTTCGCGCTGGTCTTCATCGTGTTCGAGGTAGAGACGTTGTTGATCTTCGCCATCGCCCCCGTCCTGCGCGACGCGGGCTGGTGGGGACTGGGCGAGGTGGCGTCGTTCGTCGTGATGGTGACTCTCGGCCTTGCCTACGCCTGGCGTAAAGGAGCTCTGGTCTGGAAGTGAGTCATCTGCTCACCTTCGCGCTCGGACTCTTGCTGGGAGCGGTTGCATTCACCATCGTGGGTGCCCTCACCGCGATCCTGGTGCTCACAGAACGCAAGGTGGGCGCGCGCATCCAGGGCCGCGTGGGACCCATGCACACCGGCCCGCAGGGCTCGCTGCAGACCATCGCCGACATGGTCAAACTGGTGATGAAGGAGGATGTGCGCCCGGCGCGAGCAGATGCCGTGGCGTTCGGATTGGGCCCGTTGCTGGTGGCGGTGCCCGCGATCCTGTCCCTGGCCGTCATCCCCTTCGGCGGGCCCCTCATCATGCGCGACCTGAACGTAGGCGTGCTCTACTTCCTCGCTGTTCCGGGAGTCACGGTGGTGGGCCTCCTTCTCGCCGGCTGGGCGAGCTACGACAACTACTCGTTCCTCGGCGGCCTGCGTTCGTCGGCACAGTTCATCAGCTACGAGATCCCCCGCGGGCTGGCAGTAGTCACCGTGGTGATGCTGGCCGGGTCCTTGAGTACGGTCGACCTTCTCGAGGCTCAGAGCCGCGTCCCCTACATCGTGCTGCTCCCGCTCAGTTTCCTCATATACGCGATCACGTCACTGGCGGAGGTCAATCGGATCCCGTTCGACATTCCCGAGGCGGAATCGGAGTTGGTGGCCGGCTATCACACCGAATACTCGGGGTTCCGCTGGGCTCTATTCTTTCTGGCCGAGTATGCCGGCCTGTTCGCCGCCTCGGCTTTCGGCGCGCTACTGTTTCTCGGCGGCGGCAACGGCCCGCTGCTTCCTGCGGTCGTCTGGCTTATCCTCAAGACCTCCGCGCTCATGTTCGTGGGCATCTGGATACGTTTCACGCTTCCTCGATTCCGCGCCGATCAGCTCATGAGGCTGGCCTGGAAGTTCTTTCTCCCGCTCTCGCTGGCAAATCTCGTGCTCGCCGCCCTCGTGATGAAGGCGGTGGCGTGATGGTCGGGCGGCAGGCTTCCGCCCATGACGGGGCAGCGGCGTGAGTCTCCAGGATTCGCTCTTTGCCGGCTTCGGGCTGATCGCGGTGGTCGGGGCACTCTACGCCGTCATCACCCGTTCCCTGCTGCGGGCGATCGTCGCCCTCGGTGCTTTCCTCACGGCCGTGGCCGGGGAGTTCTACCTTCTCTCCGCTGATTTCGTCGCCGTAGTGCAGATCTTCGTGTACGTGGGAGGCATCCTCGTCCTCATGCTGTTCGCGCTGATGCTCTCCGCTTCGGGAGTCCGTCATCCCCTTGCCGCCATCGATCGCCCGGGGCTGGGGGCTGTACTCGCGTATGCCATCGGTGGCGGGCTCGTGTGGGCCTCGTGGACCGCCGGCACGTTCGTGCCTGCCGAGTTACCCGAGGATGCGGTGGGGGCTCTGGGGCGGGCCCTGCTGGGGACGCAACTCGGCCCCTTCGAACTCATCGGCGTGATACTCCTCGCCTCGGTGATCGCCGCGCTGTCGATCGCGCGGAGGGAGCAGCCATGACCACCCCGGCCCTGGTGCTCTCCTCCGTGCTCTTTGCCATCGGCGTATTCGGCGTGTTGACGCGCAGGAACGCGATAACCCTGCTGGTATCGGTGGAGATCATGATGAACGCCGCGAACATCAACCTCGTGGCTTTCTCGCGCGTTCACGAACCCGCGGCGATGACCGGGCAGGTCTTCGCGCTGCTCGGCATCGGCATCGCCGCCTGCGAGGCCGCCGTGGGGCTGGCGTTGATCCTGGCGGTGCGTCGCCGCTTCGGCGGCACCGACGTCCAGTCGATCGATCTGTTGAAAGGCTGATCGGTGTCCGTCGTGCTCGTGGCCATCTTCGCTGTCCCGCTGCTCGTGTGCGCGGCCCTCTTCGTCGGAGCGGCGGTCGCGTCCCGCCGGGGAGAGATCCCCACGCGCGGGTGGGGCCGCCTGGCCGGATGGATATCTTCCGCCGGCGCGCTCACCTCACTCGTCCTGGCGGTGACCGCGCTCCTCTCTTACCGCGCCGGCGTCGACGTGTCCGTGAGCGCCGTGTGGTTCCACGTTGGCGATCTGGAGGTACCGTTCAGTCTGCGGCTCGACGGTCTGCAGGCGGTCATGGCGGTGGTCGTCGCCGCGGTCGCCTTCCTCGTGCACCTCTACTCCGTGGGATACATGCACGGCGACCGCGACGTCTCCGTGTACTTCGCCGAGTTGTCTTTGTTCACGGCGGCCATGCTGCTTCTGGTGCTCTCGTCCAACTTCTTCTTGCTCTACGTGGCCTGGGAACTCGTCGGCGCGAGTTCCTACCTGCTGATCTCCTTCTACTTCGAGCGCCCGGCGGCCGCCGCTGCGGGCAAGAAAGCCTTTCTCACTACCAGGGTCGGCGATCTGGGCCTGCTTATCGCCCTGTTCGCCATCGTGTGGCAGACGGGCTCCCTGGACTACGACGCGGTGTTCGCCTGGGCCGCGACTCCGGGTTTCCAGGGCGCGTGGGCGGTGGCCATCCCCTTGTTGGTGTTCGCCGGCGCCGTTGGCAAGTCGGCGCAGTTCCCGCTGCACGTCTGGCTCCCGGACGCCATGGAGGGTCCCACGCCGGTCTCGGCGCTCATCCACGCCGCGACCATGGTGGCGGCCGGCGTGTATCTGGTGGCCCGCGCCTACCCTCTGTTCGAAGCGGCGCCCGTGTCTCTCGATGTGGTCGCCTACATCGGCGCCTTCACGGCGCTCATGTCGGCGACGGTGGCCGTGACCCAGAGCGACATAAAGAAGGTGCTCGCGTACTCCACCATCAGTCAACTGGGCTTCATGATGGCGGCGTTAGGCGCAGGCGCGCCGGAAGCAGGCGTCTTTCACCTCTTCACTCATGCGTGGTTCAAGGCCCTCTTGTTCCTCGGCGCGGGCAGCGTCATACACGCCACCGGGAGGCAGACGGTGCAGGAGTTGGGTGGACTGGTCAGGACCATGCCGGTGACAGCGTGGACCTTTGCCGTAGGCGGACTGGCCCTCGCCGGCATCCCCCCGTTCGCCGGCTTCTGGAGTAAGGAAGAGGTGCTTGGTTCGCTACTCGCACACCAGCCGGTGCTCGCCGCGGCTTTGCTCGTGGCGAGCTTCCTCACCGCCGTCTACATCGGGCGTCTCTTCTTCCTGGTGTTCTTGGGTGGGCCACGGCTGGCAGGCGACGTGCGCGCCAGAGGGCATGAGTCGCCCTGGGTGATGGCCCTGCCGCTGCTGGTGTTGGCCACGGCTTCGCTGGTCTCGGGTTTTTTCGGGGCCGGGTTCCTCGGGCAGCGCCTGCAGCACTTCCTCTCCATCGGGGCGGCAGGTGCCGAGCCTCCCGGCACGCCGGCGTGGTTCACAGCCCTGGCCATCGCTGTGGGGGTCGCCGGCCTCGGCGCGGCTTGGCTCGGTTACGGGCGCTCCTCGCAACGAGCGGGCGAGGCCCTCGGTTTCGACATCCAACTGCGGTCGACTCTGGGCCGTGCATACGGTGTCGTCGAGCGTGCCTACCTGGTGAACGAGTTTTACGGGCGGATGGTGGTGGGTCCGTTGGTGGCCGCGGGCCGCTTCCTGTGGTTGGGAGTCGACGGGCGGGTGATAGACCGCGCCGTCGACGGTCTCGCGCGCGTCGTTCCCGGCCTCGGCGGTCTCGTCCGCCGCGTGCAGTCGGGCGAGGTCCGGGATTACCTGGCGGCGGTGGCTTTCGGTGTGATCTTCCTGGTGGCCCTGGCTCTGGGAGGGCTCAGGTGACCGGGCTGCTCCTGCTCCTCCCCAAGGCGACCATTGGCATCGCAGCGCTGCTCGCCCTATTGCTCGATTCGCTCTCCGGCGGGCGGGCGCGCCGCCGCGTGGTCCTCGCGGTCGTGGTGCTTCTCTCGGCCGGGGCGGTCGTCGCGATGGTGGGCATAGGCCGGACCGGAGTGTTCTTGGAGGGTGCGCTCGTGGTCGACCGCTTCTCCATCTTCGCCGACATCGTGCTCTTGGTGCTCGGCGCCGTCGTAGCCCTCGCGGCGCTGAACGGGGTGGGGTCGGACAAAGACGCCGGCGACTTCTACACGCTGTTCTTTCTTTCCCTAGCCGGAGCCTCGGTCCTCGCGTCCGCCGGCAGCCTCATCATGGTGTTTCTCGCTATCGAGCTTGCCCTCATTCCGACCTTCGCCCTGGTGGCGTTCAGGGCCGAAGACCGCCGAAGCTTCGAAGCGGCCCTCAAGTACTTCCTGCTGAGCGTCTTCGCGTCGGCCATCATGCTCTTCGGTTTCTCGCTCGTGTACGGCGCCGTGGGCACTGTCGCCCTCCCTCTTCCGGGCGACGCTGCCTCCTCCGGCCTCCTCTTGGCCGGGATAGGACTAACGCTGGCCGGTTTCGGGTTCAAGATAGCCGCTTTTCCCTTCCATCAGTGGCTGCCTGACGCGTTCGAGGTGTCGCATCCGGAGGTGGCCGCCTTCCTTGCCGTGGGGCCCAAACTGGCGGCCATCGTGGCCCTCGTCCGAATCCTGGAGGGTCTGGCGGCCCAGAACGGCGCCTGGACGTCGGCCGTCGCCGGCATCGCGGTCTTGAGCATGGTGTGGGGGAATCTTGGCGCGTTCCGACAGCGACGTCTTCCCAGACTGCTCGCATACTCCGCGATAGCGCACGCCGGTTATGCGCTCGTGGGCCTCGCGGGCGGTGGCGCTCGGGGCATGGACGGTGCCGTGGTGTACTTCGCGGCCTACAGCGCGGCTGTCGTGGGCGCCTTCTTGGTCGTGGGTATCCTGGCCCGCGGAGGCATCGGCGACAGCCTAGGCGACATAGTCGGGCTCGGTCGGAGACGCCCGCTGGTGGCGGCCGCCTTGACCGTCTTCATGATCTCGATGGTTGGGGTGCCTTTGTTCGCCGGCTTCTGGGGGAAGTTCTCGGTCTTTCTTGGGGCGGTGGAGGGCGGAGTGGCGTGGTTGGCGGTGGTGGGCGTGCTCAACAGCGCCATGTCTTTCGGATACTACGGTAACGTGATCCGCCTCATGTATCTCGAGGGTGGCACGGACGCGACGCCTCCCCGGTCCGCCGCCGGCGCGCCGGCCGGCGGGGTCTCAGCGCACGGTCAGACGGTCGTGGCAGGCGCTGAAGGCTGGGGCATCCGTGTTGCCCTGGGGGTTGCCGTAGCGTTCACGATGCTGCTGGGGATCGTGCCTGGAATACTCTTCGGAGCCCTGGGAGTGAGCGCGGGTCTCTGAGCCTCTGCCTCACCGGCCGCGTGTCAGGCACCTTGAGTCGCGAACCCCTACCCACACGCAACCTGGTGCTGCGCCACACGATCGTCCGGGTACGGTAGCCGGCAGCCCACACGTACAGGAGCAGCAGGTCGCGCAGCGGGGTCATCAGCACGTGGCGCGCCCGCAGTGGCACGCCCATGAGTATCTGGCTTCCCGCGTCGAAGGCCATCTTCAGTCCCACAGCGGCGCCGGCGACCGCGATGGTGGGGTTCGCCGGCCCCAAGCCGACGACGGCCGCCGCGGCGAGAACCATCGCGATGGCGGTGGGGTTGGCCAAAGGCTCGAGCAGATACACGGGGCCTGAGATGGTGCGGCGCATGGCGCTCCAACGCGTGTAGCGTCGCAGAAAGGTGAGGACGTCGGTGTGGATCGCCACCCGATCGACCGGGGCGGGGGAGATGACCACCCGGAAGCCCGCCCGCGTGAAGCGCGCGGCGAGGGCGAAATCCTCAGCTAGGTAGTCCTGCACGAGTTCCAAGCCCCCCAGCGCCTCCAGGTCGCGCTTGCGTATGAGCATGGACTTTCCGATCACGCAGCTGACCCCTAGGCGATCGAACAGCGCGACTGTTCCCACTATGAACGAGTTGAGGTAGCCGTTGTCGAGGTCGGCACCGAGAGTCGCCCCTTCGGCCCCGCGCACGACGTGACTCACCAGGCCCACATCGGGGTCGCGCATGTGCGAGACGGCCTCGCGAAGGTAACCCGTGTGCACCCTGACGTTGGCGTCGCTTATGAGCACCAGATCGTTGCGGGCGCGTCGGTATCCCGGGATGAGATTGCAGATCTTGGGGTTCAGACCCTCGGAGTAGTCGCCCACCACGATGCTCATAGCGCGCGCCGGGTGGTGCAGTTGGAGTTCCCGCAGCAGAGGCAGAGCGGGGTCGTTCATATCCTGCAGACAGAAGATGATCTCGTAGTCGGGATAGTCCTGATGGATGAAGGTCTCGAGGTTGGCGCGGAGTCCGTCCTCCGACCCGGTGATGGGCTTGAGTATCGACACCGGGGGAGTCCATTCCCGGCTTCGGGTCCGCGCCGGTTGCCCGTTGGATCGCTTCGCAACAGCCAGGTGTCTCCAGGTGGCCACGAACTGCGCGGCGGCGAATGTCACCGAGATGAGTAGAAGGATCTCGAGCGCAGCGATCACTGTTCTGCTCGCATCTGCGGGGATGGGGGGGAGGCCCGCGGTGGGTGGGAGGGAACGTCCGTCCCGGCCTTGATTGTACCAAGTCCGGCCGCGGCCAGTCGCGCGAACTCGGCGGCGGCCCGCGTGGGGCGGCGTTCGAGGGTGTCGAAATCCACATGGTAGAGACCGAATCTCGGACCAAGACCCACCAGCCATTCGAAGTTGTCGAGAAGCGACCACCAGAAGTAGCCGCGCACATCGATTCCCCGAGCGCGGCAGCGCGCGACCTCGGCCACGTGCCCCCGGAGATAGGAGATCTTGCGTTCGTCGGTCGATTCGGCGGTGCCGTTCTCGGTGACCAGCAGAGGCACGCCCAGCGATGAGACTCTCCGCAACACGTCCGTGAGTCCTTGCGGATACGTCTCCCAGCCCATCTCACTCAGGCCGTTGCCGGCGCGATCGTCCCAGAAGTAGCGGTGCCGCGCGCGGCGAAAAGGAGACAGGGTCACGAACGCGCGGGTGTAGTAGTTCACGCCGAGAAAATCGAGCCGCCCCCGGAGAGGGAGTCCGGTGACTTGAGTGAAGGGGAGTACGCGGAACGCCAGCACCCCCGTCCGAAACGCTTCGATCACCGCGTCGTTGTAGAGGCGGTCAGCGACGCCGGTCGCCCAGCGATCCATTCGCGAGCGCTCTCTGTCGGGCGCAAAGCACAGCGTGTTCAGTGCGATGCCGACCTGAGCCGCGGGGCTCATAGAGTGGATGATGCCGAAGAGCCGCGCGTGAGCTCGGAGCATATTGGCGAGTGCGCGGTGAGCGGCAACGAACCCATGCCTTCCGGGAGGGGTGAGCCCGGCGATGAAACCTCCGGCCACCTGCACGTTCGGCTCATTAAGGGTGATCCAGACTCGTACGTGACCCGCCAGAGCCTCGACGATGCCCGTGGCGAAGCGCACGAACTCCTCGAGGAAGGCCTCGTGGGTCCAATCCAATCCTTCGCGTGAGAGCCACGCCGGACTGGTGAAGTGGTGCAGGGTCACGACGGGCTCGATGCCTCGTTCGCGCAGCCCGGCAGCGATGCCCACGTAGCGCTCTACCTCGGGCGCACTCCACCGGCCGCGGGCGGGCTCCACTCTGCTCCACTCGACCGAGAAACGGTAGGCGTTGCTCCCGATCGCATCAAGGAGCGCGAGGTCTGCCTGCTCGTGGATGCGGTGACCCACGCCACGTTCTCTGGCCACCCGATCGCGGGAATCTCTGACCCTCCAGTCCGTCCAATCAGCGGCAGGTGAGCCTTCGATCTGAAAGGCCGACGTGGAGACGCCCCAGAGGAACCTATTTGGATCGAGGGGAAAGGGCGATTCGAGCGACACCGTTCGCTACGACGGCGCCTAGTCGTGAACCCGGTCGCGTACGGACTTGGCGGGAGGCCACCCCATCCGCAGGTTCGGGTAGCGTCGGCCGGCGATCGGTGCGTCTCCGGGCGGATCGAGCGGCTCGCCGGCGCGCTCGATCTGTCCGTCGCCGTCGGGCCCGGTCTGTTCGCCGCCATCGCGACCCGCCCCCTGACTCTGACGGGCGCCGCGATCGGCACGCATCTTCTCGATCACGGTGCGCATGGTCGCACCGTCGATCGTGATCGCCTCAGCGTCCGAGGGTACGTCGTCAGCGACGAGACCCTCCATCAGTCCGTCGAGTGCTTCGTGAGCCTCCGGCACGAAGTCCGGGGTAAGCTCGTCGTCTGAGGCGCAGGCGAGGTCGGCGGCCGAGTCCAGCCACCAGGGACCCCGCTCGTCGCGAGGCACGACCTCCGTTTCTTCGGCACCATCGGGCATCCGCACAATGGTCGCGGCGGCGTGAATGAGCTGAGCCGTCTCGCCCCGCGAGATCGCACCGGTGGCGTCCCATCCGGCGCCGAACCCCAACAGTCCGGAGAGGAGCCCGCAGTATTCGGCCACGCGGAGGGCGCGGGCCGCGGCATCTTCACCCAGCAGAGACGCGACCTCGAACGATGAGGCGAAATCCCGCGGAGGCTGGTCAAGCGTTTCGGGAGCGGACGATGCCAAGGCCTCGACGACCGCCTGAACCGCGGCCACTCGAGATATCATCCGTTCACCGATCCCGTCCGCCCGGGCACGCGCTTTGGGCTCCTGCGCGTGCCACAGACTGGGTGACGCGCGCGAAAGGAAGTGGGTGCGGGTATGGGGGCTGGGCAAGCGGGCCAGGGCGTGTTCGAAATCCGCGATCCACACGGGTAGGTCGGGGGCGAATGTGGCCTGCTTCCCGCTCACCCTTCCTGATAACACGCCGGTCTCGGTCAACGCCTGGATGGCGTCGCGGTAGGGATGCCAGAGCGGCACATCGGCGAACTCGGAGTGAGGGGGTTTCGCGGCGTCCGCGCCGGCAAGAGACGCGGGGCCGGCTATGCTGAGCCTGTACCGCTGAGGGATCCCTCGATCGCGATCGGCGACGCGGACGCGCAGCAAATGGAGCCCGCCGGCGTGGGCAAGCCGGGAGATCGCGGCGCGGCCCTGAGCGTCCGTGCGGGCCACCGCGCAGGGATTGCTGTCGTCGTCCGGGGAGAACAGCGCCAACTCGAGTGCAGAGCCCGGCATCGACCCCTCTACCTCCACCCGTATCGGCTGCCACGCCAGCGCGTCAAAGCTGAACCACGAGTGCCAATCTGATTCCAGGGAGCTACTCACCGAAAGGTCGTAGGTGTCCCAGGTGAGGCTGCTCTGCCACGGCGGTTCGACGCGTCTAGCGTACCCCCGCCCATCAAGCTCCACTGCGTCGGCAGCGGGGTCCAACGGTCTTCTCTTCGCACGCGTCACTGACTCGACGGCCAGTCGCAAGGCTCTGTACAGTTCCCAGAGGCGCACTGGCATCCCCGCTCGGTCAAAGTCCTCGACTCACAGTTGAATAGTACCACCCGACCGCTCTGGTCGGGTGCATCATCTGGGGTGCACTATCCGAGTCCTACTCAGCCGGAACCGCGGGCGGCCCGTCAGTGACCTCGGGGTGCCAGCGGAGCACCGGGTGACGGGCCGCCCGCGTCTCGTCAGGTCTGCGCACCGGCGTGGTGTGGGGAGCGCTCGAGACGACGTCCGGAGTCTCTCGGGCCTCGCGGTCGATGTCCAGCAGGATCTGGGCCAAGCCGTCGAGGCTTTCCAGGCTCTCGGTCTCAGTAGGCTCGATCATGAGCGCTTCGGGAACGATGAGCGGAAAGTAGACGGTGGGCGCATGGATCCCAAAATCCAGGATGCGTTTCGCTACGTCCCCGGCGTTGATCCCGGTGTCTTTCTTCAAGCGTGCGGCTGAGGCCACGAATTCGTGCATGCAGATGCGATCGTATGGTATGGGGTAGGTATCCCCGATGCGCGTCCTCAGGTAGTTCGCGTTGGTCACGGCGTCTTCAGAGGCCTGGGTGAGCCCGTCCCCGCCCATGCTGAGGATGTAGGCATACGCCCGCACCAGGACGCCCACGTTCCCGTAAAAGCCGCGCACGCGGCCTATGCTCGCAGGGCGGTCGTAGTCGAGGAAGAACCGACGGTCGTCGCTGTCGCCGCGCGCACCTCCGCCGTTCCGGCTCTCGGCGCCACCCTCTTCAGCGGATCGGAGCGACACCAGCGGGGAGGGGAGGTACGGCTCGAGCCTGGGGCACACCGCGACCGGTCCGGCCCCGGGCCCTCCTCCTCCGTGGGGAGTGGAGAAGGTCTTGTGCAGGTTCATGTGCACGACGTCCATGCCCATGTCTCCCGGGCGGGCCTTGCCCATGATGGCGTTCAGGTTGGCGCCGTCGTAGTAGACCAAAGCCCCGGCGTCGTGTGCGAGCCGGGTTATCTCCAACACGTCCTCTTCGAAGAGGCCCAGGGTGTTCGGGTTCGTGAGCATGATTGCGGCCGTCTTCTCCGACAGGGCCGAGCGGAGAGTCTCGAGGTCGATGAGACCGCGTTCGGAGCTTTCCAGCTCCATCACCCGGTAGCCGGCCATCGTCGCCGTGGCTAGATTCGTGCCGTGGGCAGAGTCGGGAACGATCACCGTGTCGCGGGACGATCCGCCATGGTCGCGGTGGAACGCTCGTATCATGAGGATCCCCACGAACTCTCCGTGCGCTCCGGCGGCCGGCTGCAAGGTGGCGCGGCACATGCCTGTGACCGTCACGAGAGCCTGCTCGAGGTCCCACATGAGCTCCAGCGTTCCCTGTGCGTCCTCTTCAGCCTGATAAGGATGCAGGGCCGTGAAACCACGCATCGCGGCCAATTCGTCGTTGACCTTCGGGTTGTACTTCATCGTGCACGAGCCCAAGGGATAGATGCCTAGGTCTATGGAGTGATTGAGCCGGGAGAGGCGCGTGTAGTAGCGCACGATCTCGGGCTCGGAGAGTTCGGGTAGAGCGGGGGGTCGGCTTCGCCGGGTCGCTCCCGCCAGGAGTTCGGTCGTGGCGGCTGTCTCTACGGCCGCTGAAGGCACTCCCGCGCCCCGATGCCCGGTCCGCGATCTCTCGAAGGAGAGCGGTTCCAGTCTCGATACTTGGCCTTCATCGCCCATGAGGGTCTCTTCCCGGCGCGAGGAAGTCCGCTGCGGCCCCGACGTACGCGTCAAGGTCGGCCGGGGCGTTCATCTCGGTCACCGCCACGAGGAGTACGTCGCTCCAGGTGCTATCGAATCGTCCAAGGGGCACCCCCGGGTCCACGCCTCGGGCGCGTAGCTCCTTGGCGAAAGCCCCCGCGTCCATAGGGAGGCGGATCGCGAACTCGTTGAAGAACGGCGCGTCGTATGCCGGGGAGACACCCGGGAGAACGACCAGACGTTGCTGCAGGTAGTGGGCGCGCTGGATACAGGTGGAACCCAACTCGTAGAGACCACGTGGACCGAGCAGCGAAAGATGTATTGTCGCGGCCAGGGCGACCAGGGCCTGATTCGAGCAGATGTTGGACGTGGCCTTGGCCCGGCGGATGTGCTGCTCTCGAGCCTGCATGGTGAGTGTAAAGCACCTGCGACCGTCCGCGTCTACAGTCTCGCCCACCAGGCGCCCAGGCAGTTCGTGCAGGTAGGCAGCCTCGCAGGCCACGAAACCGGCAGAAGGGCCTCCGAAATTGGATGGGGTGCCGAAGGGCTGCACGTCGCCCACAGCCACATCGGCCCCTGCTTGTCCCGGCGGAGCGAGCAGCCCGGCCGTGACGAGGTTCTGGGAGACCACGAGGAGCGCTCCGGCGGCGTGCGCAGCGTCGGCGAGCGGCCCGAGATCCTCTATCACTCCGAAGAAGTTGGGCTGCTGGACCAGAACTGCTGCTGTGTCCTGCAGGTGTTCCGCGTCGGGAACCTCGGTCCGGCCCGAGGAGGGCTCGAGCGGCAGCTCAGAAACAGGCAATCCGGGTCCGGACGCGTATGTCCGCACAACCTCCCGCCCTTCCGGGTGGATACCGGCAGACACGAGTATGCGCTCCCTGGACGTGTGACGGGCAGCCAAGAAGGCGCCTTCCGCCAGAGCCGAGGCGGCGTCGTACATGGAGGCGTTGGCCACGGGCAGACCCGTGAGCTCCGAGATGGTCGTCTGGAACTCGAAGATGTGTTGAAGCGTGCCCTGGCTGACTTCCGCCTGGTAGGGCGTATACGACGTGGCGAACTCACTCCGTCCTACCAGCGCGCGCACCGCTGCCGGTACGTAGTGGTTGTAGCTACCCGCTCCCAGAAAGCTGCGTGATCCCCAGATGCGATTGCGCTCGGCGAGGGCCGACACGCGTGAGACCGTCTCGCTCTCAGGCAACCCAGGAGGCAGATCCAGCCCTACCGTGCGCAATTCGGGCGGGATGGCCGCGAAGAGGTCCTCGATCGAGTCCGCCCCGATCGCGCTCAGCATCGCCGCGCGGTCGGCGTCGGTGTGGGTCACGTAGCTCATGGTTCCGCGTGGGCGCGGCCGGCGGCCGAGGCGCCTTCGCCGCCACGGCCGGACGTGCGTCTCTTTCGAGTCGGTATGGGAGTCACGCCCCGCTTGTAGAAGGGGCGGTCTACGATACGGGCCGGTGTGGCCTTGGACGATGCGATGATCGACACCTCCGATCCACTCTCCGCCAGGTCGGCTTCGACGTAGCCGAGCGCGATGGGGTGGCCGAGGACCGGGCTGAGCGACCCGGAGGTGACCTTGCCCACCGGCCGACCCGCGATGTGCACGGTGTCTCCCGGTCGGGGAATCGTGTGGGCCTCGGTAGCGAAACCCACCAGTAGGCGCGCCGGACCGAGAGCGGCCGCCCGGGCCAGCGCGTCGCGGCCCACGAAATCGGAGCCGTCCTTACGCTCGAGATCCACCAACCAATCGAGGCGGGCTTCGTACGGCGTGGTGTGCGCGTCGATGTCTCGGCCGTGGAGCAGAAGGGCGGCTTCCAATCTTAAGGTGTCACGGGCTCCGAGGCCACACGGCGTTACGGCGTCTCCGACGCCGCAGGCGAGGAGAGCCCTCCACAGATGAACGAGGTCCACTTGATCCACGAGGAGTTCCACTCCCTGTTCGCCGGTGTAGCCGGTGCGCATGATGGTGGCCTCCACCCCGGCCACGTCGGCGGTGGTGGAAGTGAAGGGTGCAAGACGGGAGGCGCTCTCGGAGGAGATGGAGTCGACGAGGCTCAACGCTGCCGGACCTTGCAGGGCGAGCAGGCCGGTTATGTCGGTGAGGTCGTCCAGGATCGTGTCCCCCACCAGGTGACCTTCGATCCACTCTCGGTCGGCGTCGGCGTTGCCCGCGTTGACGATCAAGAGCACGCCATCATCGCGACGATACACGATGAGGTCGTCGAGGATACCGCCTTCCGGGGTGAGAAGCAGGGTGTACCGGGCCTGTCCGGGTTCGAGCCCGGAGATATCGGTTGCGACCAGACGTTGTACGGTGCGCACCGCATCGAGGCCACGCAGGAGAAGGCGTCCCATGTGCGAGACGTCGAAGAGTCCCGTCGCGGTGCGGACGCGTAAGTGCTCGTCGATGATGGATGTGTAGAGAGTAGGCATCCGCCACCCGCCGAAAGCGGCGAAGCGGGCGCCCAAGAGAGCGTGGTCGTTCTCCAAGAACAGATGGCGCAGTCGGTCGTCTGTTGATTCATTCGTTCCCGGGCTGTCTCGATCGAGGGGAATCACTCAACCTCCTTGTTTGGCCACACGGTTCCTACCCTTGGCAGCCCTCCATCCATGCATCCGGTGGCGATGCGTGAACGACGCGGGGTATGGGATGGGAGTCGAGGCGCGCACGGGCGCACCGGTGGCACCCCCCAAGAATCCGTTGTTGGCGATATTCTGCCCCTTTCCTAACAGTCTCATCATCTTCGGCCTGCACACTGAGTAAGTCAACAGGTCCAACGACCCCCCGAAAGGGGAAGGAGGAGTGCACGTGAGGACACTAGTAGGTCATAGATGGGCCGTCGGAGTGGCGGCGCTGATGCTCGTGTTCGCGCTCGGCGCGATCTCATGGGCCGCGACGGGGGATGCGACGGCTGTCGATCCTGCCCCCGACTCGACGGTCGGGACTCCAGGCCCGGGATTCGGCATGGCCGGTTTAGGCGGGATCGCATCTGAGGGCGACTTCGCGGCATTCGGCCAATTGGGCCGCCACGGACGGCTGGGCGGAGCAATCACCGACGAGATGAAGGCGCAGATGGAAGAGCGCCGCGCGCAGATGGAGGCCCAGCGAAAGGCCTTCAACGATCTCATCCGCGAGAAGATGTCAGCAGAGGACCAGGCCGCGTTCGATTCGCTGCTCGCGGCCGCCCAGACGCAGAGAGACGAACTGCAGAAAGCACAAGAGGCACTGCAGGGCACGGCCTCCAAGATCCGAGACCTCGTAGGCAAGTACTTCCCGCCGGCCGACGCCACAAGCGGCGCCACGAGTGGCACCGCCGGCACCGGCGCTACAGGCACATCAGGGACGACCGGGACGACGAGCCTGGGACTCTGATCACGGACCGACTTCGGAGCGGAGGGGGGGGGGGGGCACCCCCCCCCCCGCCCCCCCCGGGGGGGGGGAAACCCCCCGCGTACATGGAACACCCCCACCCCC
>JBBRDB010000045.1:0-15383 GCA_038204345.1 Thermoleophilia bacterium
CATGGCGTAGGTTGTGCAGTCGACGATTCTCCAGGTCGTCACGAGGAACGATCAACCACTCACCGACGCTGGAACGAAAGTGACGCCCCGCCTTGAGTAGCGTCACCTGGGGCATCGACGGGTCTGGGAACTCCTGGAGCAGTTCGCGCAGGCGCGAGGCGAAGCCCGGGTCGGTGAGCAGGCAACCCCCGGCCGGACAGGGGTAGTCGTTGATGCCCATCTCCTCGGCCAAGGCCATCTGCTGTTTGCGCCCTCGGCCGCTGATGGAAAGCAGCTTCTCTCGATCGACGATGCCGGCCTCCTCCACCTCGGTGGGTGGGAAGTGCCGCGCCGAGAGCGGACGCAAGATCTTGCCGACGAGACCCGCTTCAGCCTCGATGATGTCCATCGCCCTGCGCCTCTGCGACATCGGTCGCTGCCCCACCACCTCGCCGGTGACGAGGAAGGTGGCCCCCACGTTGTCCATGTGCTCTGCCGCCTTACGGAAGCTGATGATGCGGCAGTCCAGGCAGGGATTCAAACCGCGCCCAAACCCGTGCTTCGGCCGTTTGATGGCCTCCAGCAGAGCCTCTGAGTTGTTAACCACCTTGAGGGGCACTCCGAACTGACGCGACGCCTCCCTGGCCTCCGACCGGCAGCCCTGTGCCGTGCAGGTGCAGAAGGGGGTGACGAAATTGATGGCCTCGATCTCGATGTCCTGATCGAGCATCATCTTGATGGCCACCCTGCTGTCGAGGCCGCCCGAAAGGAGGGCTACCGCTTTACCTCGCGCCATGCTGGTTTCTCTCCTTGGCTGCGCGGCGACGCCCCTTCAGCTCGGCGTGCGGCCCGCGGCCACATGTTCTTCAGTGTACAGATCGAGTCCCGCGCCTCGCAGCATGTGCGCCGCGACGCCCGAGCCGGCGCGCAACGTGTGCGAGAACGTCCCATCGTATGTCTCGTCCACGCCGCACGACGGACTACGCGCCTTCAACACCGCGGAGCACGCCCCCACCAGCCGGGCCACGGTCACCGCCGCCTCGCCCCCGCGCCGGAACTCTTCGGACACGTCGAGACCGTCCCGCGTGCGCACGACCACCTGCACGTCGCTCACTCGCACATCGCCCAGTCGCACGTCGCCCTCTCGCACGTCGTGCACCTGCGGCGGCCCTTGTATCTCGGCCGGCGGCCGGGGCGTGGGCAGCCCGCCGAGTTGCTCCGGACAGACGGGCACCAAGGTGAACCTCGCGCCGAGCCCCAGCACAGCTTCGTCCCGGTTATGTCCGCCGTCGAACCTGGTGCAGAGTCCGAGCAGACAGGCGCTCACCAGCAGACTCGGCCGTTCTGCCCGGGGCTCGTTCCTGACCGCCTGGTCTCTACTCACGGCATGCCGGGACTGAGGGACAGGCGGCGCCTTCCGCCCTACTCCCCTTCTTCTTCTTCTTGCTGGCTGAGCGCCTGCAGGATGTCCTGGAGTTCGACTACCTTGCCACTCAGGGCAAGCAGTTCCGAAGCCAGCCTCTCCCCCGCCTGACCCACGCGCTCGCCGGCTTCGGCATCCATGAAGTCTTCCTGCAAGAGCTCTTCGATCTCGTCGAGATAGAAGAAGGCTTCGTCAAGCTTGAGCTTGACTTTCTCCAGGTTACCGATGATGCGTTCCATCGTTTCCCTTCTCTTGTGGGTGGCCGTCGGGATCCGAACCTGCGATCCGGCGAGGCTCCTGCCTACACCGGCGATAACCGCGGTTCTCTTTTCCATGCTCAGAGGTTACCATCCCACGAAGATGAACGATCGTCCAACGATCCCGGCAGCCGCCCCAAGAGACCACGCAGACAGTCGCCTACGACCGGAGGAACACCCTTGAAGGAGAAAAAACCTGCAGCGCCGCCTATGTCCCCTCGTTTTCGGCTGGTGCTCTGGATAGCCATCGGGATCGTGCCTGTCATCATCTATTCCATCCTCTACTTGGTGCTGGTGAACAGCGGATATCAGGCTCAGACTGCCTACTCGGATTCCATCATCGGGGCGTTCGTGGCGATGGGCATCATCATCCTCTTCTTCAACCTCGGATTGATGCGCCGCTCCCAGGCTGATACCAATGACAGGGCCTACATCTTCTGCCTCGCCCTGGCAGAGGCCATCGGTATAGAGGGCTTGGTCCTCTATCTG
This sequence comes from Thermoleophilia bacterium, assembly GCA_038204345.1. Classification (GTDB taxonomy): domain Bacteria; phylum Actinomycetota; class Thermoleophilia; order RBG-16-64-13; family RBG-16-64-13; genus JAHJSA01. The sequence continues at coordinate 2,149 of JBBRDB010000045.1, forward strand.
CTCGTTGGAAAGAACTGGGGGTTCTGGGCGATGATGGTGATGGCGCTGCTCTCGGCCCTGCCTCTTCGACCCAAGCTGACAGCTCGCTCCTGAGACTCTAGTTCCGACGGCCGGGCCGCGGCGCGGCGCGGCCTTTGTCTAGCTCCGGCGTCCCGGCCGGATGCCGGAGCGGAGGAGGGATGATGATCGAGAAGCGCGTGTGGATCCATATCGGCGGCGGGGAGAGAGTCGCGGGAGCCATCACCCGGCCTGAGAACTGCCGGCGCGGGGTGACGCCAGGTCTAGTCCTCGCCCACGGGGCGAAGAACGACCTGGACCATCCGCTCCTTGTGACGGTGGCCAACGGCCTTGCCTCCCGAGGCGCGGCCACAGTACTCCGCTTCAACTTCGCCTACTCGGAACACGGTGGAGACACCCCGGACCGCCTCGACAAGCTGGAGCGCGTATATCGGCGAGCTCACGACACGTTGGTGGACGACGAGGTGTGTCCTCCGGGCCCGGTGTTCTTGGGAGGCAAGTCTCTGGGCGCGCGCGTGGCCGCGGGTCTGGGTGCGCGCCACCACGAGGGCGAGGGCCTGCTCGCCAACGGCCTCATCTTCCTCGGCTATCCCCTCCACGGGCCGGGCAGATCCGAGAGCCCACGCCTCGAGGTGATCGAGCGGATCGACGTGCCCAGCCTTTTTGTGGAGGGCACGAAGGACCCGTTCTGCAAACTGGACGTCTTGAGACCGGCGCTCGCGGAGATGCCCGTTCCCGGTGAACTCTTCATCGTCGAAGGCGGCGGCCACTCGCTCGAAGTGCCGCGCTCGGCGGGCATAGAGCAGGAGACTGTGGACGCCGCGGTGATCGAGATGGTCGCGCGCTTCATCGCTGCGCACTCCTGAGGCGACGCTCCTATCGCACCTGCGGGCAGGCGGACACGCACACCCCGCAGCCCACGCACCAGTCCCGATCGAACACGCCCGGTAGCATCGCCGGGCAGTCCTCGATGCACAGACCGCATCCGTCGCAGTGCTCATGCGTCTCCGTGCTCCGCTCCAGTCTCCCCAGGGGGGCGTCGGTGACGAAGCCGAAGAGCGTGAGCGCTGGACCGTAACCGGATACGACGAGGGTGTGCACCGGGCTCAGATCGCCGAGACCGGCGGCCTCAGCCATGCGCGGCAGCGAAGCGCCACCCTCCGCTACCGGACGTACGCTATACCCGGCTGTCTCCAACTCCACCTTGATGCGGGAAAGGGTGAGGGCAGGCGCCGGCTGGAGGAGGGCGGGCCCATAGGGCCCCGAGGAGATGACCTGAACGGCCGCAGCCCCGATCACGAAGACCGACCGGTAGCCCGGAAGGATGCGCTCCGGGTCGGCTTTCGGCGGGACCGACTCGAGCTGCCTCCGTTCGACGGCCCCGCATACGGCGAATCCGCCGGCAAGCGCAGCTGAGCACAGCTGCTCTGTCAATTCCACGTCGAACAAAAGCACCCTCGGCTCGTCCGGAGACTCCGGCCTACTGCGTCTTCTCGGCCCGCCTGAGCGGACGCGAGTCCTTCACCGCCTCTGCCGCCCGGCGGCCCTCTCCCCCACGGCGGGCCGAGCACCAAGCCTACATGCTCGCACCTGGAGGCGCCACCCGGAACCTGCCGGACAGGGAGATGCGGAGACGCCCGCGATCGACGACCACAGAAGGGCCGAGACCTGATAGCGATGGGCGGCTTCACCGTGATGATGCTCTTGGAAGTGGCACTGGGTTAACATAGGTGCGACCCGGACCCGGCGACATCGGCGACCAAGGAAAGGCGGCGGATGGTGGGATTGTTCAAGTCAGCTCAGGAGTTCGAGTCCATAATGGGGGGCTTCTTCGAGCATCTGACGCACAAGGCGTCTCTCCGCGAGAACCTGCTCATATCGAACTTGATCATCCGCTTCACCTGCACCGACCCGAACGTGATCCTGCTGGTGGACTGCAGCGGCAACGAGATCGACATACGCACGGGAGACACCACCACCGACGCCACCATCGGACTGTCGATGTCCGCGGACACCGCGCATCGCTTCTGGCTGGGCAAGGTCAACTTGGTGGCGGCGGTATCGCGCCGAAAGATAAAGACGAAGGGCCCCACCGCCAAGATCCTCGAGCTGCTGCCCGTGATCAAGCCGGCCTTCGAGCTGTACCCGCAGTACCTCCGCGACAACGGCTACGCCGAGTACCTCAACGTGTGAACCTCACTGCCCGCCCTGACGTGCGGCCCCCGCAGTCGGCCCCTACCGGAGCTGCAGGAACGTAGCCACGCTGTCCATCGCCAGCGGAAGCAACGGGCGCTCGGTCATCGAGCGGATCGACACGTAGCAGTCGCGACAGGTCTCACGCACGCGGAACTCCCGCACCGCCTCGGCGCGGGAAGCGTAACGCAGGTCTGGATGCATGGAGCATGGATTTATGAGGCCGTCTGGGCGGATGACGAGGAAGCGGACGCCGGCCATGCAGCCCCCCCTCCCTCCGCTCCTAAAGAAATCGAGGGTGGTCGAGAGAACGTAATCGGAGTTCAACACCGAGCCGGTGCGGCGACGTCGCTCACTCAGGAACCTGAAGTGGCCGGCCAACACCTCCAAGTCCTCAGGGTCGCTGATGCTGTAGCCTCGATCGCCCGTGCGCAGATGGCTGTACGCGGAGAATGAGATCTTGGTGCCCCACGACTCCGCGCGCTCCACCAGCTCGGGTATCTCGCGGAAATTGGCCCGCGTCAGCGCGGTGTTCAGCACGATGGCGTCGCCTCCCGGCATACGGACCAACTTCGGCACGGTCTCGTCCAGGCGGGCGAACAGTCCGCGCAGTTGCCGGAACGAATCGTGACGCTCATCGGGGAAGTCCAGCGAGATCGAGAACAGGTTCACGCCCGCGTCCCTGAGAGAAGCGAACCTCTCTTCGGTGAGCGCCCACCCGTTGGACACGCAGACGATCAACGGAAGGCCGCTGCGGCGGCGTATAGCCCGAGCGATGTCTTCCAGATCAGGGCGCGTCAGCGGCTCGCCTCCGCTCAACTGGGTGACACCGGGGCGCAGTTCGCGCGACCAACGGGCGTAGTCCTCCGGCTGGAGAAGCCCCTCTTCGCGTTTCAACCGACCCTTGTCGCAATGAAGGCAGTCTGCCGTGCAGGAGTGGGTCACCTCGAAAGACACGCAGAGGGGCCGCCGCGTGAGCCGGTTCGCCAGGCTCCGCGCGCCCGCTTGCACCATCACGCGGCGGTTCAAGCCTGCTGCCTCCCCAACCGCGCCATGGCGCGGAGGGCCGGCATTCCGCGGGAGGCCATCTCTTTCACCCCGACTACGACCAACACAGTCGTGAGCGACGCAAGCAGCAGCCACCGCGGTATGTTCAGGGCGTCTCCGAGCCACGCAATGGCCAGGTAGCGGGGGGCCCGCCCGATCGTCAGTGCTGCGAGGTAACGCCACATCGGATAGCCCACTGAGAACGCCATCATCTTGAAGGGGAAGAAGGGAATAGGCGTGGCGGCGGTCACGATGATCACGAGGAACGGTGCTCGCTGGAACCGCGACAGTAAACTGCGCACCCAGCGCCGCTCCCGATGATCCTTCAGCCTGTCCCACTCGAGAAGCGGGACGAACACGCGCCAATCGAGGAACCCGGCGATCACCGTGCCAACAGTCGCGGAGATCACGGATAAGAAGAGGGGCGCGTGCGCTCCGTAGTCGAGAAGCGCGATCTCGTGGGAAAACAGCGAAAGACCGGTGTTGGCGGGGATGGAATACAAGAGGAGGAGGAGCTGCGGGTGCAGGGGAGAACTATCGCCGGAGGCTCTGAGCGCCACCGTGACTATGCCCAGTAAAAGGGTGAGAATCGTGAACACGATCGCCCGCATCACTGGTGACCACTTGGGCTGCCCGGTCGACATGGACCCTCCTTGCGGCGCCTGCACTCTTCGCCCCTTCACGTTAGCAGGACAGGGCGCGGATCAGATTGGCGAAAATACTCCTTGGCGACGCTCGTCAAATGGATCTCATTGGCGCCCTCAAAGATCTGGAACACCTTGGCGTCGCGCATGAAACGCTCCGCGCCATATTCGACCATGTATCCGTAGCCGCCCATGATCTGCACTGCATCCACAGCTGTTCTCATGGCTACGTCACTGGCGAACAGCTTGGCCATGGAGGAGAAGCGTGCCCTCTCTCCCGCCCCCGCGTCGTAGCGGGCCGCCGCCGCCAACACCAAACAACGTGCGGCCTCCACCTCGGTCACCATTCGGCCGACGATGGCCTGTACGGCCTGCATGCGCGAAAGCGACTTACCGAACTGCTCCCGCTCCTTGACATACTCAGAGGAGATATCCAGGGCGCCCTGTGCCACCCCCAGAGACTGGGCGGCAGACGCGATACGGCTCTTGTAGAGAGTCCCGAGCGCTACGGCCATGCCGTGTCCTACGCCTCCCAATACATTCTCGTCGGGCACCCACACGTCTTCGAGGACGAAGGAGCACGTGGGCGAGCCGCGAAGCCCCATCTTGTGCTCGATCTTGTCCACCTCGAAGCCCGAACGGTCGGTCTCGACCAGGAAGGCCGTGGTCCTGTCACCATCGTCGGTCTTAGCCCTGGCGAAGCACACGACCACGTCGGCAACGTTGGCGTGACTGATGAACGACTTGCGACCGTTGAGGAGCCAGCCGTCATCGCTTCGGACGGCCCTCGTGGTGATCGATCGGGCGTCGGAGCCCGCGTTGGGCTCGGTGAGCCCGAAGGCCGGCTTCTTCTCTCCAGTCGCGAGCCGTGGCAGCCATTCCTGTTTCTGCACTTCGTCGCCGAACAGGACGATGGGCCCGGAGCCCAAGCACTGCACGCCGAGGATCATCCCACTCGACCCGCACACGCGCCCCACCTGCTCCAAGACCGTGCATTGGGTCACCGAGGACCCGTCGATGCCTCCGTATTCCTCGGGCACGGCGATACCGAAGAGGTCGTAGCGCTGAAAGAGTGCGGCTACCCAGGCGGGGAACTCGCCGCTCTCGTCGATCTCCTGCGCACGTGGAGCGACTTGCTCGAGCATGAGCTCGCGTACCGTGTCTTTGATGGCCGCCTGCTCTTCAGTGAGGCTGACGTCATACATGGAGAGAATCTACCACACCATCGAGCCGAGGCCTCGGAAATCGGGTACGTGGGGGGTTAGCCGAAGAACGTCCGGGCGATCTCGTAGAGTTCCCGCGGCACGGTCTTCAGCTCAGCAAGCGCCTCGGTCAAGGGAACCGAGACCACCGAGTCGCCACGCAGAGCCGCCATCATCCCCCACTCGCCTGCCCTCACCATCTCGGCCGCGTGGACGCCGTAGCGGGTGGCCAGCACGCGGTCCCGAGCGGTGGGCGTTCCACCCCGCTGGATGTAGCCGAGGATGGTGACCCTCGCCTCGATCCCCGTGACGCGCTCGATCTCCCTGGCCAACACGCTGCCCACCCCACCCAGGCGCACGTGACCGAAGGCGTCTACCTCGTCGGAACTCACGACAGTCTGCTCCTCGCCGTTCCCGGTCGTGAGTGGAGTGCCCTCGCTCACCACGACGATGGAGAAACGCTTGCCTCGGTCGGCGCGCTGCCGCACGAGCCCGCATACCTCCTCTACCGTCATGGGGAACTCGGGGATGAGGACGGCGTCCGCGCCACCTGCGATCCCCGCCATCACGGCGATCCACCCCGTGTGCCGGCCCATCACCTCCACTACCATCACCCGGTTGTGGGATTCGGCCGTGGAGTGCAGACGGTCGACGGCTTCCGTAGCCACGTGTACGGCGGTGTCGAAGCCGAAGGTGTAGTCGGTCCCGGACAGGTCATTGTCGATAGTCTTCGGAACCCCGACCACCGGCAGGCCGTGCTCCAGGTGAAGTCGAGAAGCCACACCAAGGGTGTCCTCGCCGCCGATGGCGACGACGGCGTCGAGTGCGTAGTTTCGGACGGTCTCCAGAACGGCCTCCACCCTGCCGTCCCGGTTGAAAGGGTTGGTCCTCGTCGTACCTAGGATGGTGCCGCCCTCATGCAGGATGCCGCTTATCGAGTCCAGCTCGAGCGGCTGCACGTCGCCTTCGACCAAGCCCAACCATCCGTTGCGGATCCCGAAGACGTCCCAGCCGTACGTAGCGATACTTCGGCGGGTGACGGCGCGGATGACGGCATTCAGACCGGGACAATCGCCTCCCCCTGTGAGCATGGCGATGCGCATGATCGATCCCTCCCGGGTCGTTTCTTCTTTTCTGGTTGGGGTCTTATTACCACAGAGCGCGCTTCACCGTCCAAGCGGGACGAGATCACGCGGGACGACATGCGTCACTATATGCGCGAAGTGACTGCGCGAAGTGACTGCGCCGAGACTCACGAGACTAACGTCTGCGTCGCGTCACCTGCTCGAGAAGCCGCTCGGCCCCCGATGCCGAAAGCCCCAAGCGGTCGATCTCCGATTCCAGCTGCTCGAGCGAGCCGTATCCGTCGAGATAGCCGTTCACTCGAGCCACCGCGGTCGAGTCCACGAAAGCCGCCTCCATCGGGTAGATAGCCTGGTATTCGGCAGCCAAGGCTCGCGAACTTCGCAAACGGTACTTCTGGTGGTAGCCCTCTGCTCGATAGAACCGACCCGCCGGGAGCACCTCGGTGCGCACATCTGTGCCGAGAGCCCGAGCCATGCGCTCGCGCGTGCGCTCGGCTGCTACCCGCTGCTCCTCATCGTGGACGAAGACCACGTTCTTGTATTGGGTCGACCACGCGGCCCCCCGTGGGTCATGGGCGCCCCAGAAAACGGCGAGCAACTCTTCATAGGAGATGCGCTCCGGGTCGAAATCCATCTGAACCGTCTCGGTGTGATCACCCAGCCGGTGGTAGGTGGGGTCGGGCGTAGAACCCCCGGTGTAGCCAACCCGCGTGCGCACGACGCCTTCCAACGCCCCGAACTGGGCGTCTGGACCCCAGAATCAGCCAAGAGCGAACGTCGCGGTGGATATAAGCCCGGGCACCTCCAGATCGATGGGAGGCACACCCCGAGCGGCCGATTGCCGGTCGTGGTCGTTTACTTTACCGATTCTCATCTTCATCACCCTTCTCCCCCTGCCCCCGATCGTCCCCTCGGGGCGCAAAATCGAGGGACAACGAGTTCATGCAGTAGCGTAGGCCCGTGGGCGGCGGACCATCGGGGAACACGTGACCGAGATGCGATCCACACCGACTGCAGACGACCTCAGTGCGCCGCATGAACAGGCTCCTATCCTCATGCTCTTCGACCCCGTCTTTCGCGATCGGCTCGTAGAAGCTGGGCCAACCGGACCCGGAATCGTATTTCGCCCGCGAATCGAACAACTCGTTGCCGCACGCGACGCAGCGGTAGACGCCGTCTCCTTTGAAATCGTGGTAGGCACCAGTGAACGCCTCCTCTGTTCCCCTCTCCCGTGTCACCCGGTATTGGTCGGGAGTCAGCGTGTGGCGCCACTCCGCTTCGCTCTTACTCACAGGTCGTTCGGCCATGACGGCCCTCCTCCACCGCAGGTGCGGTCGCAGGTCCTTTGAGTATGTGTTTTCCCGTAGGACGGGAAGTCCAACCCATCGTCGCGCCGGGCAGGCCCGGCCCGGAGGCGCGGTCCCCGTCAGGCACGCTCATCTTCGAAACCACGGGCGGCGTGGTAGGAGGCACTATCGAAGAACGCGGCAATGCGACTCACCAGTTCCACCACGGTGTAGAGGTCGGCCGGCCGTTCCCAGACTCCGACCTCCTGTGCGTAGTCGTGGATATGCCGCTTGAGCAACGACAGGGAGCTGAGAACCTCGTGGACCGGGCACCCTCCGCGTGCGCGCTCCGCCCCCCAGGCACGATAGAATGCGCGCACCTCGGAGGCGACCAGCGACCCCGCGCCCGGCGCCTGCCCTTCGTGCTCCGCCCGCAGCCAGTCTCCCAGTCTCGAAAGAGCGACTGTCGCCTCCTCTTCCAAGTGCGCCGGGCTCAGACCCTTCAGACACGTGGTGGTGGGATGCTCGAATATCTCCTCAGTCCAGCGCCGGGCGATCTCCGGAGCGTGCTCCTCGATCACGTGCACCAAGGGGTCCGACAGGAGCCGTCCCTCTTCGTCCAGCAGGTGACTGAACGAATCCTGGATGCGCCACTCCTCCTCGTGCCGTGCCACGCAGGCCCGGATGGCCACCTCGTTCGAGCCGAAGGCCAAAGGCGGCAACTCGTCCAGAGCGACATAGGCTACGTCCACCGCGTCGTCCCCCGGCGTCTCCACACCCCCGGTCTTCTCTACCTCGAAACTGACGATGAGCAGGTCACCGTAGTGGCTGCTCTCGGCGGAGTCCGCGTCCAGGAGGGCCCGTATCTCACCGTCGATACCCGCTTCTTCGCGCAATTCCCGGAGTGCGGCCTGGTGGATGGTCTCGCCGATCTCGGCGAACCCGATCGGGAGGCACCACATGCCCGCGTGAGGCTCCCTCCCCCTGCGCACAAGCAGCACTCGGCGCTCGTGATCGAGGACCACGGTGGCGACGACGGGCAGGGGGTTCAGGTAGAAGATGGTCTCGCACGCGGGGCAGACCTCACGATCGCGGCCATCCTCCGCGCGCACCACCACTTCCTCACCACACTGAGAGCAGAACCTGGCCTTCATCGTGACCCCTCTGGGTGACCGGAGAACACCAACAGCGCCATACTATCCTCCCATTTTCGGGCCGTGGGCCCAGAAGGCCGCGTCGTCTTTTCGCAGGGTAACGGGGCCACAGCAGGCGATGCGCTCCCGGAGATCACGTTCGTGCTGGGGTGGCATCGCGGGGCCATGCGCGGGCTCGGCATAGACTCCCCCTCGATCGCCGCGGCCGGATGCCCTCACTCTTACACGGCGGGGGCGGCCCGAGTGCGTCCTCGAGTGTTCACGATGGCCACACCCACGACCGCCACGAAACCTCCGACCACGGTAAGCACCGTGGGCAACTCCCCCACCCATACCCATGCGATGAGAATCGCCAGAACCGGTGGGAGGTAGAGGAAACTGGCGATGAGAGACGCGGGCGCGCGCGACAGCGCATAGTTCCAGGTGAGATACGCGATCGCGGCCGGAAAGATGCCGAGGTAGACGACGGCGATCGTGGCGCCGATCGAGGCGCCGCTCACACTGTGGATCGTCCCCGGCAGGAACACCAGGAACGGGATGGTGCCCGCCCAGATGCCGTAAGTGGTGAGTCGCAGAGCTCCGTATTTGCGAAGGAGAGGTTTCTGCAGTACGAAGTAGTTGGCGCCGCACAGAGCGGCGAAGAGCACGAGGACGGCGCGAGGATCGAAGGTCATGCCTTCCCCCTCCCCCAACGCCACGACGGCTACTCCGGAGAAACTCACCAGGATGCCCAGCCAGCCCCAGACGCTCAAGCGCTCCCGCAGAAAGATCATGGCAAGGAGTGCGGTGAAGATGGGGACGGAAGAGATAAGAAGGCTCGCCGCCCCGGCCGTGACGGTGACCTCACCGAAGTTGAGCAGCAGATGGTAGCCCGTGACACCGAGAAGCCCGAGCCCGACGATCGCCGGCACGTCGGCCGCCCGCGGCGGCGGCATGCGCGTGGCGACCGCATAGACTACCAGCGCGCCCGAAGCAACCAAAAAGCGGAGCAAAGCGAGTTCGCCGGGGGGATACTCGGGCAGCGCCGCCCGGATCCCGGCGAAGGCGGAGGCCCACAAGACCACCGTGACGCCCAGGGCGATCAGAGTGCGCTGTTCCAGCCCTCCGGTCCGGCCACCCTCGGCTCTTGGACCATCCTCTTCTCGGGTGCTTGCGTCCGGAGGGCTCATCCTTCGTCTACGATCTCAGTCCACCCGTAGATGTCTTCCGCCTCACCGGTCTGGATCGCGAGCAGGCGCTGATACAGCTGTGTGACCACCGGACCCGCCTTACCTTCCTTGCAGTATGTGTGGTCGGCGCCCCGGTAGTTGACGGCCTCGACGGGCGTGATGATCGCCGCCGTGCCCAGGGCGCCGGCCTCGTCGAACGTCGAGAGCTCGTCCACCGACACCGGACGCTGCTCCACTTTCAGACCCATATCCTCAGCCAGGCGGCGCACCGACAGGTTGGTGATGCTCGGGAGGATGGAGGAGCTGGCGGGCGTGATGAAGGTGTCTCCCCGGATGGCGAAGAAGTTGGACGAGCCCGACTCGTCGATGTGATTGTTGTCCGCGCAGTCCAAGTAGAGCACCTCGGCGTAGCCCGCCTCCTTGGCCGCTGTGGTGGCCCGCAGCGAGGCCGCGTAGTTGCCCGCGGCCTTGACGTTCCCCACGCCGCCCGGCGCCGCCCGATGGATCTCTTCTTCCACCCGCAGGCGCACCGGCTTGAAGCCGGCCTTGTAGTAGGGTCCCACCGGCGTGACGAACACCATGAACAGGTATTCGCTGCTGGGTTTCACGCCCACCTCGGCCCCGGTGCCGATCTCGAAGGGACGCACGTACAGACTCGCTCCGCTCCCGTGAGGCGGGACGAAGCGGCGGTTGGCCGAGACCACCCGATGGACGGCCTCCCGGAAGATCTCCTCCGGCACGGGTTCCATGAGCAACGCGGCCGCGGAGCGTCGCAGGCGCTTGGCATTCTCGTCAGCACGGAACGTCTGCAGCCGGCCGTCGGGCCGTTCGTATACCTTGAGACCTTCGAATATGGCCTGACCGTAGTGCAGCACCACTGACGCCATATGCAACGAGATGTATTCGTCGGCGCTCAACTCGCCGTCGGACCAGGCGCCCTCCCTGAACGAATACCGGATGTTGGCGTCGGTCTTGTGGTAGGCGAACGGTAGGTTTGCGAAATCAAGGTCGGCGCGTTCCACGGTGGCTCCTCGGTTCGGCTGATGAGGGCATGATACCCCGGGGAGGTCGGAGGCCGACCCGGGTGATTCCGATGCATGCACCAAGGGTAGCGCGCCGCCGGAAGGCGGCGCAAGGGCGAGACGACAAAAGCTCGCCGCCGTCGTGCTCAGACTTGACGCGGGCCAGCATACGTCCTTGACAGCGCGAGCCTCCGCGTGGTCTCCTGGGGTACCGTACCTCACGGGGAGGTACGTGACATCCGCCCGGGGAAGCGGATGACACCTCGTTCGCCTACAGGGGGCACTCAGGCCATAGCAGATCGGGCCGACACAGGCATCCTCGACGATCTCGTCATCGAGAGACCTCGGGCCATCCGTTCGCGTGTGCACGATACGCTGCGCTCCGCGATCCTGGAACGACGCATCGGGCCGGGCGAGAGGCTGGTGGAGGCCGCCCTGGCCAAGTCCATCGGAGTCTCCCGCACGCCCGTTCGCGAAGCTCTGCACCTGCTTGAGCGAGAAGGGTTGGTCACCTCCACCCCGCGCGTGGGCTACCGGGTGCGCACCATCGAGTGGGCCGAAGTGCAGCAGGCCTGCGAGATCCGCGTCGTTAACGAGATTCTGGCCGCTCAGTGGGCCGTCGATCGGCTCACCGCAACCGACTTGGCCCTCCTAGAGGCCGACATGGCCATGTGCGAGGCCGACCTCGCGGAGGGTCACACCGAACGGTTCGCAGAACACGACGCGGCCTTTCACGAAACCCTGGCTCGCGCAAGCGGCTCGGACCGCCTCTTCGAGATCTGCCAGACGCTTCGGCGCCACATGGTGCTCTTCCGCGCCCGAAGCTTCCAGGATCCGAATGCCGCTCGGCTGGCCGCGCGGGGACACCGGCGCATCCTGGACAGACTCGCGGCGGGCGACAAAGAAGGCGTCGCCGAGGCCGTGCGCATGCACCTCGAGGATGCGATCGGATTCATCGCGGATCGCGTCGCCGAAGAACCTGATGAGGAGTCGAGTAAGGTGAATAGAACGTGACGCAGCACGACGCAGAAGAGTCGCGGCCGACCCACGAGGCTCCTCTCACTGTGGCTGTGGTGGGCGGAGGCAACGGTTCCTACACGGCTGCGGCCGACCTGGCGCTGCAGGGTCACCAGGTGCGCCTCTGGCCGGGCGCGAGCCCGCGCCACGGCGCCGTTCTTAGGTCTGGGACCATCCGCGTGTCGGGCATGCCGCCCGTGGGCGAAGCCCGGCTCCAACTGGTGTCGGAGGACGTAGCGGCCGTCGTGAAGGGAGCCGACGTCGTCATCTGTACCGACCCGGCCTTCACCCAGGAGGACAGGGCGGCCCGCGTGGCCCCTCACCTCTCGGACGGGCAGATCGTGTTCCTCTCCCCCGGCTCGCTCGGCTCGTACGTGTTCCACCGCACCGTTCGCGGCCTCGGCAATCCCGCGGCGGTGACCTACGCCGAACCCGGCACCCTCCCCTACCTCACCCGCAAGACCGGCCCCACCGACGTGGAGATAAGCGGACGCGGCGTCCACCTACCCGTGGGCGTGTTCCCGGCGAACCGCACCAAAGAGACGGTGGCCGTACTACGCCGTCTCTTCCCGGGGGCCCTGCCCGTGGAGGACATCTTGTCGGTGGCTCTCCTCAACGTGGGCCCTATCATCCACCCGGTGCTGGTGCTCTTGAACACGGGGGCCATCGAGCACTTCGACAGTTGGGACATCCACAACGAGGGCACCACGCCCTCGGTCAAGAAGGTCATCCTCGCCCACGACGATGAAAGGATCGCGGTCCGGGAGGCTCTGGGGTATTCGAGTCCGCACTACCCCATGCGCCACCACTACGATCCGCAAGACGGAGAAGAGTGGATGTACGGCCGCCGCGGTCACACGGATCTGGTCAAGAGCGAGAAGTGGCGAGAATCGCTAGGTTTCCAGCATCGATATATCCAGGAAGACGTCCACGTGAACTTGGCCCTGTTCGCGAGCATCGGGGACCTTGCCGGCGTGGAAACGCCGATTGCAGATTCGCTCCTGCATCTAGCGGGAGCGATCACGGATCAGGCGCACATCACCACAGGCAGGACGTTGACGAACCTGGGCCTCGGCACCTACTCGAGAGCCGAGCTCCAACGTCTTCTGCACAGCGGACTGGAGACTACGGGCGGTGCGCGCTCCACTGCAGAGTCTGCCGGCCAGGCCCGCTCCGCCGCAAAATCCGCCGACGGCGCACGCGCGCCGGCGGGCGTCACCCGCGGCGCGGCCGGCGCGGCCGACCCCGTTGGTGACGGGAAAGACACCCATGCCTGACGCACGACCCCCGATGCGCGTGGGTGTCGTCGGCCCCGGCCGCATGGGTGTGGGTATCGCCACCGCCATCTTGATGGCCGGTGGCGACGACACGGTCGTCCTCGCCGATCTCAAGGAACGA
>JBBRDB010000046.1:0-15377 GCA_038204345.1 Thermoleophilia bacterium
TGTGATCAGCGTACTCGACGGAGGCAATACGCTCCGGGTCTCAGACAGGGGGCCGGGTATTCCCGACAAGGAGCGCGCCTTGCTTCCGGGATTCACTACGGCGAGTCCCCGCTTGCGAGGAACGATACGAGGGGTCGGCTCGGGGCTGGGACTCGTGCGCGACTCCCTCGCCGCCATCGAGGGGACCTTGGAGATCGACGACAATCTAGCCGGAGGCACCGTGGTGACGGCCCGGGTGCCCAGACCCCCGGAAGCCGCGGAGGTACCCAGGGAAGGCGAGGAACGGACGACGTTGAGTGCGCGACAACTGCGCGCGCTGCTGCTGATCGTGGAGTTGGGTCCGGTGGGACCTACGCCTCTCGCCCGAGAGCTCGGCATCTCCGCCTCTACCGCCTACCGGGACCTCGTGTCGCTCGAGGAGGGGGAGTTCGTCCAGACCGAGCAAGGGGGCCTGCGGACGGTCACCGAACAAGGTCTCACCTACATCCAGACTGTACTATAGTGACAGACCGAGCGCCCCGACCCCGGAGCTTCACCATATATGGACAGGCATAGCAGCGAGACCATCTGGAACGAAGCCCTCTTACTCATCAGAGCGAAGGTCAACGACGGCACCTTCAAGATCTGGTTCGAGAACACCCTCGGTCTCGACTTCACCGGGGATGCCTTCGTCGTTGGCGTGCCCTCTGCGTTCGCCAAGGACTGGATCGAGACCCGCTTCCTCGAGATCATGACTGAGGCGATCTCCGAGGTGGTGGGCGATAGAGTCGGCTGCCGGTTGAGCGTTTCGGCCGAGCTGGCGGCTCGACTCCAAGAACAGGGGGCGGTTGCGTCGGTCGAAGCCGGCGGCGCTCCCGACGACGGCGACTCCCTTGCGACGGCAGACGAAGGCGTTCCTCGGGCCCGCGGCGTGGCCGCGATTGCGTCTGACGGAGCCTCTCGCGGTCGTGGTTCCCAGGCGTCGGCATCTACCGTGGCGCCCAGCCGCTCATACGAGCTCGGTCTGAACGACAAGTACACGTTCGAGTCGTTCGTGATCGGACCCTCGAACCGCTTCGCTCACGCGGCGGCTCTCGCGGCGGCGGAGACGCCCGGCACCAACTACAACCCCCTCTTCATCTACGGGGGGGTCGGCTTGGGAAAGACCCACCTCCTGCAGGCGATCGGTCACTACGTGCTCCGCCACTCCCCCCAGCTGAAGGTCTGCTTCATGACGGTCGAGACCTTCACCAACGAGTTCATCAACTCCCTGCGCGACGAGACCATCGAGGGGTTCAAGCGGCGCTATCGGAGCAACGACGTTCTCCTCATCGACGACATCCAGTTCCTCGAGAACAAAGAGCAGACGCAGGAGGAGTTCTTTCACACCTTCAACACGCTTTACGAGGCGGGTAAGCAGATCGTCATCTCCAGCGATCGCTCGCCAAAAGGTCTGGTGTCCCTCGAGGATCGACTGGTCTCACGCTTCGAGTGGGGACTTACCACGGATATCCAGCCCCCCGATCTCGAGACACGCATCGCCATTTTGCGCAAGAAGGTGCTCACCGACAACGTGAGGCTGACCAACGAAGAAGTCCTCACTCACATAGCGTCGCGCGTTCCCACCAACATCCGAGAGCTCGAGGGTTGTCTCACCCGGGTCGTCGCCTTCGCTTCGTTCAACAATCGCCCGATAGACGTGGTGCTGGCCCGCGAGGTGCTCAAAGACATCCCCGAGGTCGCCGGAACTCGAGTCACCGTTGAGTTGATCTTGGGCGTGGTCTCCTCCACGATGGGTATCTCCATAGCCGAGATCAAGAGCGACCGCCGGACACGCTCGGTCGTGCAGGCCCGTCACTTGGCCATGTACCTGGCTCGCGAACTCACCGACGCCAGCCTCCCCAAGATCGGAGAACGTCTCGGTGGCAGGGACCACACCACCGTCCTCCACGCCGTGGACAAGATCGGTGCGCTCATGAAGAAGGACCGCGAAACCTACAACATGGTGCAACAGCTCACCACCCAGATAAAGAGCGCCCGATGACGCCTCCCAAGGACTCGGGCTCGGCCGTATCGCCCCACACTACGGCCATCTGCCACAGTGTGGGGACAACTCTCAGCGCCGCTTGTGGAGCACGTGCGCAACTCGGCGGTCGTCCACGCGCCGATAGGGAAGTAGGGTCAGTTAGTCTCACCGTCTCCCCACTGATGTCCCAGGGCCGAACCCGCTCGGAGACAGGTCGCACCCAGGTTGTCCCCGGTGTCCACAATCGTTATAACAACAATCATTCTTTTCTATAAGAAGGAAGACTTGAGATACTGTCTGTGCATAGCGTCACGTCCCCCACGGACCCGGTAGGCCGAGGAGAGTCCATGAGAGTAACTACCCGCAAAGCCGATCTCGTCGAATCGTTGAACATCGTAAACAAGGCCGTATCCTCGCGCAGTTCCATCCAGGTCCTGGCGGGAATCCTTCTGGACTGCTCCGGCGAGGAGGCAACACTATCGGCCACGGACATGGAGATCTCGATCAAGGCTCCTTTGGCGGGTCGGATCGACCAACCGGGATCTCTGGTGCTGCCGGCCCGCATTCTCACCGACATCGCGAAGAGTCTGCCGGCCGGGGAGGTCGTGATCGAGGAGCGTGCGGGAGAGTCACAAGTGGAGGTGCGTTCGGGAGAATCGTTCTTCTCGCTCCACGCGATGTCGGCGACGGACTTCCCGCAATTCCCCGTATTTCCGGCTGAGCAGGGGTTTGTGGTGCAGAAAACAGCCTTCCTCGAGACGATCGACAGGGTGGCCGGCTCGGCGTCGCGCGACGAGACCAGGCCGGTGCTCACCGGCGTGCTCATCCACGTCTCCAAGAGCTCGGTGAAGATGGTGGCGACCGACAGCTATCGGCTGAGCGTCATGGAAACCCCCATCGAAGCGAACGTGGCCGACAAAGTGCAGGCCATCATACCCGCTCGCTCTCTCATGGAACTCTCCCGCATCGGGGGAGGCAGCTCGGCGGATATCATCAACATCGTTCCCACCGAGAATCAGGTCCTCTTCGAGGTGGGGGGGGTGCGGCTCACTTCCCGACTCATCGATGGGCAGTTCCCCAACTATCGGCAATTGGTGCCCGAGACATTCGACTACGAAGTCGCGGTAGACAAGTCGGAACTGTTGGAGGTGGTGCATCGTGTGGGTCTCTTGGCCCAGAAGAGCGCGCCGGTGCGCCTCCGTTTCGAGGACAATTCGTTGACCGTGGCGGCGGAGTCACAAGATCTGGGTAGGGCGAGGGAGAGCGTGCCGGTGAAGTACAGCGGGGAAGCCCTCGAGATCGGCTTCAACCCGGAGTTCATAGCGGCAGGAGCGGCGGCAGTGGCCGGCGACACCGTCATCTTGAAGTTCATCAGTCCCTTGCGACCTGGTTTGATCAAGGGCGTGGCCGACGATTTCCTTTATCTCATCATGCCCATCCGCCTGAGTGACTGAAGCCGGAACCCCAGACGTGGAGCGCAGTGCCGTAGCCGTGACCGAAGGGATAACCCTCGGCCAGTTCCTCAAATTCGCAGGTGTAGCCGGAACCGGAGGGCACGCGAAGGCTCTGATCGAGGACGGTGAAGTGCAGGTGAATGCCGACACCGAGTACCATCGCGGCCGCAAGCTACGGGCGGGAGACGTCGTGACGGTGCTCGGGCGGGAGATCGCCGTCGTGCGCCGGGAATCAGGCGGGCCGGCACCCTCACGGTGATTGTCAGGACCGTACGCCTGAACGGCGTCCGTTGCCACGAGACGCTCAGTGTGGATCTGGGTCCCGGGGTGAGTGTGCTCGTGGGCGTCAACGGTGCAGGCAAGACCAGCGTGCTCGAGGGGATACACATGGTCCTTGCGGGGACTTCTCCACGAACGGCTCAACCGCGGGAACTGATTTCCTGGGGGTGCGACACCTTGCGCGTGGAGCTTGAGGTCTTGGGTGACGACGACAGGCTGTCGACGGCCGCGGTCGGATACTCCGAATCGGGGGAACGTCGCCTGAGCGTCGACGGCGCCCCCCTGGCCAACACCTCCCGCTGGGAAGAAAGCCTGCCGGTGCGCATGTTCCTCCCTGACGACGTACGCTTGGTGCGGGGCAGTCCCCGCCGCCGCCGCCGATTTCTCGATCGCATGGCCGCGGTGGCCGACTCCTCTTACCGAGAGGACCTGGAGTCCTACGAAGAAGCCCTGTCGCAGCGGAACACTCTGCTCCGGCAAGGGGTCGTAGGTCCCGACCACTCGGTCTGGGAGGCGCTGATGGCCAGGAGCGGTCTGCGCATCGTGAGCGCCCGCGCGCTCACCCTGCGGAGCGTGTCGGGCCCATACGCGCAGCTGCACGACCTTCTTGCGGCCCCGCGAGAGGGGGGCCGCGCGGCGCTCGTGTACCGCACGAACGCCGCCGATCTGGACGAGCCGGCTTACCGGGAGCGGCTCGCCCAGCAGCGGGAATCCGACCGCCGGCGCACGTTCACCAACCTCGGCCCGCATCGTGACGACGTCCGTTTCACCTATGAGGGCCGCGACCTTCGGAGTTTCGGGTCCCAAGGAGAGCAGCGCACAGCCCTCCTGGCCCTGCTGCTCGCCGAGAGGGGTTGGGCGGCGGAACGGACTGGGCGCGCACCCCTCCTGCTGCTGGACGACGTGATGAGCGAGCTCGACGAGCCTCGACGGCGCGCGCTTGTGGCCCTCCTAAGTGAGGGCGGGCAGGTCGTGATCGCGACCACGGATCTGCACTACTTCGAGGCAGAAGAACTCGCTTCCATGACGTTGGTGCGCCTGCCATCGCAGGCCGGGGGTCTCGGCGCTGACCCCCGGCAGGAGCCGTAGAGCTGAGACCTGTGTCCGCCGAACCCAAAGACGGAGCCCGAGGCTCAGACAGGCCGGCCAGCGGCGATCCTGCGAGTGTGCCGGGCTTCTCCCGGTTGGGCGAGTTGCTGGCCAAAGCACTCCCTGGATCTCCTGTGGGGGCCCACGTCGACAATCGCCGGGTGGCCGAGGTGTGGCGGGCGGTCATGGGTCCGGAGGCGGCCGCGAACTCCCAGCCGCGGCACCTTCGCAACGGCACGTTGGTGGTAGCGACTCAGTCCTCGGCGTGGGCCCAGGCGCTGCAGGATCAAGGCGACGAGATCGTCGCACGCCTCAACACCCACCTTGGCGAGGGCTTTATCTTGACGGTCTCTTTCAGGCCGGCGGGGTGGGATCCGTGTGCGGGCGCCAACGCTCCTCGGCCGCTGGAGGCGGGCCCGACTTCGTGGGCGGAGAGTGGTGCGGAGGATGGACGGCTCGACGGGGAGGCGCCGCCCGGAGGCTCCCGCAGGCCGGCTCGACCGCTTACTGAAGATGAGCGGAGATTGGTCGAAGAGGTGCGTAGCTTAGCGGTTGATCCGGAGTTGGGAGACGTGATCGCCGCCGCCATGAAGGCCAGCCTCGAGCACCAGGGCGGCACGGAGTAGGGGACGGAGTAGAGAGAGCGGTGGACTTCCATGAGTCCGCTGGCAGCGGACTTTCGGCACGGGAAATCCCGCCTGCTGTGGTATAATCCAGCAAGCGAGAGCCCACCCTCGCAGGCTAATCAACCTCCACCACGCTCGACCGGGGCTGGCCCCTGCTGTGAGTGTTGGAGAGTGTCTTGAAGGAGTCTCTGAACGAGTGACTGACCACGTATACGACGCCGGCGACATCCAGGTACTCGAAGGCCTGGATCCGGTCCGCAAGCGTCCCGGGATGTACATCGGATCGACCGGTCTGCGCGGTCTCCACCACTTGGTCTACGAGGTCGTCGACAACTCCGTCGACGAGGCATTGGCAGGTCATTGCGAGAGCATAGAGGTCACCATCCTCGAGAATTCTTCCGTGCGGGTGGTGGATACCGGCCGTGGGATCCCGGTGAAGATCATGCCGCAGTTCGGCCGGCCGGCGCTCGAGATCGTGATGACGAAGCTGCACGCTGGAGGCAAGTTCGGCGGAGAAGGCTACAAGGTCTCGGGCGGCCTTCACGGAGTGGGGGTGTCGGTTGTCAACGCCCTCTCCGAGAGTCTTGTCGTCGAGGTGTGTCGAGACGGCCACCGGTACCGGCAATCCTACACGCGCGGCGAACCCGACGGCGACCTGGAGTGCGTGGAGCCGTGCACGGACCGCACCGGCACGACCATACTCTTCCTTCCCGACTCCCAGATCTTCGATACGCTCGATTTCAACTTCAACACGCTCGCGCAGAGGTTGCGGGAGGTAGCCTTCCTGAACCGCGGTCTCTCAATCACCATGCACGACCTGCGCAACGGCGTGGAGGAGGCGTCTGAGAGCGCCGCCGACGGGGAGGGCGAGTCCTCCCACGACGGTTCTGACGGCGTGGGAACGGTAACCGATGGCTCTAAGTCCTCCGCCGACAGCGCGGAGGGCGACGACAGAGACGAGAAGGAAGGCGCCGACATCGCGCCGCCGCGTCACCAACCGCGGAGCGTCACCTACCGCTATGACGGCGGCATCGTGGACTTTGTGCGCCACATCAACGCGCAGAAGGACCCCATCCATCCCAAGGTCATCTACTTCGAAGCCTCCGAGGACGACCATGCGCTGGAGCTGGCCATCCAGTGGAACGCGGGTTACATAGACAACGCTTTCTCGTTCGCCAACAACATCAATACGCACGAGGGCGGATCGCACCTCTCGGGCTTCCGCGCCGCGCTCACCCGCACCATCAACGACTACGCGCGGTCGAAGGGTCTGTTGAAGGAGAAGGACGAGAACCTGAGCGGCGAGGACGTGCGCGAAGGTCTGGTGGCCATTCTGAGCGTGAAGCTCAAAGACCCGCAGTTCGAGGGTCAGACAAAGACCAAGCTCGGCAACTCAGAGATGAAGGGCTTCGTCGAGACGGCCGTCAACCAGAAGCTGGCCGAGTTCCTCGAGGAGAACCCCTCCGACGCCAAGCGCATCGTGGCCAAGACGGTGGCGGCGGCTCAAGCTCGAGCGGCCGCACGCAAGGCCCGCGACCTCACGCGGCGCAAGAGCGTGCTCGAGAACACCACGCTGCCTGGCAAGTTGGCCGATTGCTCGATCAAGGACCCGTCGGCCTGCGAGGTCTATTTGGTGGAGGGCGACTCCGCCGGAGGCTCGGCAAAGCAGGCCCGCGACCGCGGCTTCCAGGCCATCCTGCCGCTGCGCGGCAAGATCATCAACGTGGAGAAAGCGCGGATCAACAAGATCCTCAGCAACATCGAGATCCAGTCCATGATCACGGCCATCGGCACAGGGTTGGCGGAGGAGTTCGACCTCGCGAACGCCCGTTACCACAAGATCATCATCATGACCGACGCCGACGTCGACGGCGCTCACATCCGCACGCTGATCCTCACCTTCCTCTACCGCAACATGGTCGATCTGGTGGAGGCCGGCTACATCTACATCGCGCAGCCGCCGCTCTACAAGGTCAGCCATAAGCGGCGCGACTACTACGCCTACAGCGACTCAGAGCTCGCGCAGGTGCTGGCCCGCGTGGGCCGCACCGGGGCCACCATCCAGCGGTTCAAGGGCCTGGGCGAGATGAATCCCGATCAGCTGTGGGACACCACGATGAACCCCAACACCCGTACGCTCTTGCAGGTGACCATCGACGACGCGGCCATCGCCGACGAAGTCTTCACTACCCTCATGGGCGACAAGGTGGAGCCGAGACGGATGTTCATAGAAGACAACGCCAGGTACGTCCGCAATCTAGACGTCTAGCGGCGGCGGGCGCGAGAACCCTTAAGCTCCGAGATAGGCGGCCATGCTCGAGACCCTCGAAGGACGCATCGAACAGATAGAGATCGCGGAGGAGATGCGCTCCTCCTACCTCGACTACGCCATGAGCGTGATAGTGGGCCGCGCCCTCCCCGACGTGCGCGACGGCCTGAAGCCCGTGCATAGACGCGTTCTGTTCGGTATGCACGATGCGGGCATGCAACCCAACAAGCCCTACCGCAAGAGCGCGCGCATCGTGGGCGACGTCATGGGCAACTTCCACCCCCACGGCGACTCGGCCATCTACGACACGCTCGTCCGCATGGCCCAGCCGTTCTCGATCCGCTATCCGCTGGTCGACGGACACGGCAACTTCGGCAGCGTCGACGGCGACTCCGCGGCCGCCATGCGCTACACGGAATCCCGCTTGGCCAAGATCGCCACCGAGATGATGCGCGACATCGACGCCGACACCGTCGACTGGGTCCCCAACTACGACGAGAGCCGCGAGGAGCCGGTGGTGCTGCCGGCCCGTTTCCCAAACCTGCTGGTGAACGGGAGTTCGGGCATCGCGGTCGGCATGGCAACGAACATGCCGCCGCACAACCTGGCGGAGGCCATCGACGCCACCGTGGCTCTGATCAACGACCCCTCGCTCGAGTGCGCTGAACTCATGCAGTATCTGCACGGCCCCGACTTTCCCACAGGCGGCATCATCATGGGCAAGGCCGGCATCAGGGAAGCCTACGAGACCGGCAGGGGTCGCATCGTGGTCCGGGCCAAGGCCCACAGCGAGCCGCTCAAGCAGGGCAAGGCGGCCATCATCGTCACCGAGATCCCCTACCAGGTGAACAAGTCTCAGCTCATCGAGAAGATCGCCGAGTTGGTGCGCGAGAAGAAGATCTCCGAGATCTCCGACCTGCGCGACGAATCCGACCGTTCGGGCATGCGCATCGTGATCGAGTTGAAGCGCGAGGCCATTCCCAAGGTAGTGCTCAACAAGCTGTTCCGGCACACCACTATGCAGTCCACCTTCGGGGTGATCAACATCGCTCTGGTCGACGGCGTGCCGAGGACGCTCACCCTGCGCGATATCCTGCGCCACTACGTCGCTCACCAGAAAGACGTCATCGTCAGGCGCACGCGCTACGAGCTCGATAAGGCCAAGAAGCGCGCCCACATCCTCGAGGGTCTGCTGATCGCGATCTCCAACCTCGACGAGGTCATCCGCATCATCCGTTCGAGCGAAGACACCGAGGCCGCGCGGATGGGCCTCATGGACCGCTTCGGCCTCTCGGAAGAGCAGGCCCAGGCCATCGTCGACCTCCGGCTGCGTAACCTCACCGCGCTCGAGCGTCACAAGATCGAAGAGGAGCACCGGGACCTGTTGGAGCGCATGCAGTACTTGGAAAGCATCCTCGCCAGCGACGGGCTGCAGTACGATCTGATGAAAGAGGAACTGCTCGAGATCAAATCCATGTACGCCGACGATCGCCGCACCGAGATCGCCCCGTCAGAGGACGAGATCGACATCGAAGACCTGATCGCCGTCGAAGAGATGGTCATCTCGCTCACCAAGTCCGGGTACGTGAAGCGCCTGCCCGTGTCCACCTACCGCACCCAGCAGCGCGGCGGCGTGGGGGTCATAGGTATGGACACCAAGGACGGCGACTACATCGAGCATCTGTTCATCACGAGCACCCATCACTTCGTGCTCTTCGTGAGTTCGCGAGGGAAGATCTACCGGCTGAAGGTGCACGAACTGCCCCTGGGCAGCAGGCAGAGCAAGGGGCGGGCCATCGTCAACCTGCTTCCGCTCCAGCAGGACGAGGAGATCAAGGCGGTGATCGCTACCAAGGACTTCACCGACGCCGAGTATCTCGTGTTCGCCACAAAGAAGGGCATCGTCAAGAAGACGCGCTTTATGGATTACAAGACGAAGCTCAAAGCCGACGGCATCATCGCCATCAACCTAAGCGACGACGACGAGTTGGTGGCCGCGCGTCTCACCAACGGCGACGACGACCTGATTCTCGTGTCGTCTGAGGGTAAGTCCATCCGCTTCCACGAGAGCGACGTGCGGCCCACGGGCCGCGACACGATGGGCGTCGGCGGCATGAGGTTGGGCAAGGGGCACCACCTCATCGGCATGGCCACCGCCGCCGATGACGCCGATCTGTTCTGCGTGACCACCGGCGGCTACGGCAAGCGCACCGCCATCTCCGCCTACCCCACGCAGAAGCGCGGGGGCCAAGGCGTCATCACCATCAAGGATTCGCCGGATCGAGGAGACCTTGTCGCGGTGACCTCTGTGCGTGATAACCACGAGATCATGCTCATCAGCATCGAAGGGCAGATGATCCGCATGCCGGTGGAGAACATCCGCTCCACGGGGCGCAATACCATGGGCGTCAAGGTGATGAACCTCCGCCGCGGCGACCGGGTGGCCAGCATGGCCAGGGTGGTCACCGAGAACCTCTCGAACGACCCGGAGCAGCTCGAGATGTGAGCCTGCGCCGCGCCGCAGCGCGCGGCGCGGCGCAGGGCGTCGAGTCGCCCTACTGCAGGTCTACCACGTACGTCGCAAGCGCCGAGATCTCGTCGGCCGAGAGCTCGTCGGCGAACGGAGGCATCGCCCCTGCGCCGGCCTTCACCTGGGTTTCCACGAGTGCGGTATCGGTGACGCCGCGCAGGTCGGGGCCGATGCCGCCCTCGCCGTTGACGCCGTGACATGAGGCGCAGTTGGCGAGGTAGAGAGCCGCGGCGTCTATGTTACCGCCGCCGGAGGCGGTGGTCTCAGTGGTCGCGACGGCTGTGGTGGTTGTGGTGGTGGCGATCGCGGTGGTGGTGGTGGCGCTACCTCCGCCGCAGCCCACGACCGCCAGCGCGAGGGCCGCAACGACCAAGAGCAAGGGCACTGCGGGTAGCCAGAGGCGCTTCCGATGCATAAGTGTCTCCTTCTACAGTAGGTTCTTCCCGGGCCGATAGTCGAAGGGTTCTCTCGTCGGGACGGCCTCGGGACGGTTCGGTGTGGCCTTCTACCCGGACGGAGTTCCGGTCGAAACGCAGCCTCGCTCGGCGCCTCATCGGCATCAAGCAGCGACGCTAGGCGGTGAGGCTAGGCGGTGACGCTAGGCGGTGACGCGCTGCACCTCTTCGAAGGTGGTGGCCCCGCTCAGCACTTTGCGGTGACCATCCTGCCTGAGGGTGACCATACCCTGACTGAGCGCCGCCTCGCGCAACTCTTCGGTGTCGGCGCCTTCCGTGATGATCCGCCGCGTCTCTTTGGTGATCGGCATGACTTCGAAGAGACCGGTGCGCCCGCTGTAGCCCGTTCCGAAACAGCGCCGGCAGCCTTCGGCCCTCGCTATCGAGACAGTCTCGTTTCCGAAGAACTCGAGTTCGGCCGGCGTCATGTCCTCGGGAGCAAGGTCGATCTCTTTCTTGCAGTTGGGGCAGAGCCGGCGGGCCAATCTCTGCGCCACCACGCACTCGAGGGAAGAAGCGATGAGGAACGGCGGCACACCCATCTCCACCAGACGGGTGATGGTGGACGCGGCATCATTCGTGTGAAGGGTCGAAAGGACCAGGTGGCCGGTAAGCGCCGCTTCGGTGGCTATGGTGGCCGTCTCCAGGTCACGGATCTCGCCCACCATGATCACGTCGGGGTCGCTGCGCACCAACGAACGTAGCATGGAGGCGAAGGTGAGCCCGATGGCGGGCTTCACCTGACTTTGTAGGATCCCCGGCATCTTGCGCTCCACCGGATCCTCCACCGTGTAGATCTTCACTGAGGGCGTGTTGACCTCGTCGAGAGCCGAATACAGGGTGGTGGACTTGCCCGAACCCGTAGGCCCTGTGATGAGTATCTGCCCGTGGGGACGTCTGAGCGCGCGACGGAACAGAACCAATTCGCTCTCGCTCATGCCCAACTCTTCGAGGGTGATCTCGAACATGCTCTGATCGAGCAGGCGGATGGTCACGTTCTCACCGAACACCGTGGGGATGGAGGCTATTCGTAGGTCGACGCTCTGCTCGTCGGATCGGTAGGTGGCTCGACCGTCCTGAGGGAGCCGCTTCTCGGCTATGTCC
This sequence comes from Thermoleophilia bacterium, assembly GCA_038204345.1. Classification (GTDB taxonomy): domain Bacteria; phylum Actinomycetota; class Thermoleophilia; order RBG-16-64-13; family RBG-16-64-13; genus JAHJSA01. Next base: position 11,812 of record JBBRDB010000046.1, read on the forward strand.
ATCTCGCCCATTATCTTGATGCGCGACGTCACGCCGCCCTTAAGGTCGTTGGGTATCTCGGTTATCTGGTGAAGCACGCCGTCCACCCTGATGCGCACGGGCATGCCGTAGAGCTGGGGTTCGAAGTGCACGTCGGAGGCTCGGCGTTTGAGGGCCGACTCGAGAATGCCATCCACCAATTGCACCACCGAGACGTCTTCTGCGTCGCGCCGCTCCTCGGCCAGGTGGCTGAACGAGAACTCCTCATCTTTCTCGCTGGCATCCAGGCCGCCCTTGCCGGAGAACACGTACTCGAGCGTGTCTTTGAAGTCGCTCGAGGTGGCCACGACCGGGACTATGTCGTGACCGGTCATCATGCGCACGTCGTCGAGGGTCACGACGTCCAGAGGATTCACCATGGCAAGTATCAGCGCGTCTCGATCGAAGTCCACGGGAATGACCTCTCGGGCCCGTATGAACTTCTCGGGGAGCAATGCGACTACCCGCGGATCGGGGATGACCTCCTCCAGCCGGACGACCGACAGTCTCTTCTGGGCTGCCAGCGCTTCGGCGAACTGCTCGTCGCTGATGTAGCCAAGCTTGATGAGGGCTTCGCCCAGCTTCGACCCATGTTCTTTCTGGTAGCTCAAGGCGCGGTCGAGGTTGCCCTTGGTAAGGACCCCGCTCTTGACGAGGATGTCGCCCAGCCGACCGGTGCCGTTGCCCGCTCGAGGCATCGACGTCACCTGCTTCCTATAGGGGGTGGGGGTACATGCGTCTGGTGCATCTCTGCTATCATCATACCGTCCCGACGGCATAGATATCGACGGTACCGCCCCCGGACATGACCCCTAGGTGCGGTCACCCCAACAAGCAAGGAGTCCGCCGTGCTTCCCATCTGGGATTGGACGCTCATACTGCTAATTCCGGCCTTCGCTCTGTCGCTCTACGCGCAGATAAAGGTGAAGTCGACGTTCGCCCGCTACAGCAAGGTGCCTTCCGGGCGCGGCCTCACCGGCGCCGCCGGAGCGCGCCGGCTTCTGGACGCGGGCGGTCTTTCTCACGTGCCCATCGAACTCGCGCAGGGCCAACTCTCCGACCACTACGACCCTCGAGGCAAGGTGCTCCGGCTGAGCGCCGACGTGGCCAATCGGGACTCGCTGGCCGCCCTGGGGGTCGCCGCGCACGAGGTGGGGCACGCCTTGCAGGACGCCGACAGCTATGCGCCTATGCGCGCTCGCTCACTCCTCGTACGTCCCGCGTCGTTGGGGAGCAACCTGGGCATCATCCTCTTCATCGTGGGTCTGTTCATCGGACGCAACCCGATGCTCATGAATCTCGGCATCCTGCTCTTCTCCGCGGCCGTGTTGTTCACTCTGGTCACGCTCCCGGTGGAGTTCAATGCGTCGCGCCGTGCGCTGGCGCTGCTCACCTCCCAGGGCATCCTGGTCTCGAGTGAGGTGGACGGCGCGCGCAAGGTGTTGAGTGCGGCCGGTCTCACCTACGTGGCCGCGGCGCTCATGGCCATCGCCCAGCTGGCGCGACTGGTTCTCATCAGCCGTAGCCGCTGATCCACTGAGGAGGCAGGCCCCGCGAAGCGGCCTGGCAGGGACCCGGGGGGGGCCGCCTGCGGGGGGGGGCCCGGCCGCCCGAGGCCGCGAGAGGCCCTTGTGAGGCCGCCTGTTACAGTAGCTGCTCCACCAACTCGATGACCTGCGAGATGCGGAAGGGCTTGGTGAGGTACGCGTCGACGCCGGCTTCCCGGCCCCGCTCCTCGTCGCCGCGCATAGCTTTGGCCGTGAGCGCCAGGATCGGCACCGAGGCCGTCAGGGCGTCGGCCTTCAACGCCTCCGTAGCCTCGTAGCCGTTCATCTCGGGCATCATCAGATCCATGAGCACCAGGTTGGGCGCGTTCTCCTTGGTCAGCGCGACCGCCTCCAGGCCGTTGGTAGCCCTATGGACTTCGTGTCCCATGGCTTCAAGCGACATGGCGACGATGTTGAGGATGTCCGGGTCGTCGTCCGCAACGACAATGCGAGCCACCGTGGGCCTCCCTATCCTAGTCTCGGAGCCTTGCTGCGAGGTTCTCTGCGTGCGCCGGCCTGTGGGATCGTGAATATGAACTGCGACCCCTTCCCAGGTTGGGATTGTACCGCTATCGAGCCCTGGTGCAGTTCGATCAGGTCTTGCGTGATGGCGAGGCCTAGACCGGTGCCGCCCTGGCTGCGGGTGGATGAGTTGTCTATCTGAGTGAAACGTTCGAAGACGCGCTTTAGATCCTCTGGCGCAATGCCCACCCCGGTGTCGCTCACCCGGATCTCCACCAGGCCGTGGGGGGTAGGTCTGGCTTCGACGCTTATGCGGCCGGTCTCGGGGGTGTATTTGATGGCGTTACTCAGCAGATTGAGCAGCACTTGATCAAGCTTGGCCGAGTCGGCCCATAGCGGCGGTAGGTCGTTCGGCAGATAGGTGGTGATCTCGAGGTTCTTGTCCCTCGCTCTGGGTCTCACGACCGAGAGCACGGAGATGAGCCTGCTTGCCAAGTCGACCGGTTCCACGTTGAGCTCGAGCTTACCCGCCTCGATCTTGGTGAGGTCGAGGATGTCGTTGATGAGGTTGAGCAACGCCTCTCCGCTGTTGAGGATGCTTCTCAGGAAACCGCGCTGCTTGTCGCTCACCTCGCCCGTCATCCCGGAAAGCAACATGTCGCTGTAGCCGATGATGGAGGTGAGCGGGGTGCGTAATTCGTGGCTAATCGTGGCGAGGAAGTCGCTCTTCAGCCGGTCGACATTCATGAGTTCGTCGTTGGCCTCCTTGAGTTTCTTAGTGAAGGCCACGTTCTTGATCGCGATGGCAAGTTGGGAGCAGATGCTGTCCATGAGCGCCAGGTCGCCAGGGCTGAAGGGATTGGCGGAGGGAGCGAAAAGGTAGAGGTTGCCAAGATACTCGGACCCGAGGCGGAGGGGGGCCGCCAGGAAATCCTCGTAGCCGAGACTCTGGAGGGCCTGCAGGGCTTTGTCTAGACGTGGGTCGTCATCGCTGCCGAGCACCGCCCCCCGGGCGGTGTCAAGCGACACGGGCAGGTCGCCTGCGAGCAGGTCGAGGGCTGCGGCCTCGTCAAGCGACTGACGCGCGACGATCTCGACCTCGAAGCCGTCGAACAGAACGATCATGCCTGCGTCCACGCCGAGGAAGCCCGCCACCCGCTCGAGTGCGCGGGGAAGGAGCGTCTCCAGGTCCTGGATCCTGCCCAAGATGCGCCCCGTCTCATCGAGGATGGTCAGGCGACGGTTCAACTGTTGCATGCGGCTCAGCTCGCGCTCCAGGTCGTCCTTCGTCTGCGAAAGCTGGGCGTTCGAAGTGAGCAACGCGTTCGACAACATGCCCGAGAGCAGGGCGATCAGCAGGAAGGCGCTCACACGTACGAGCACCGCGTCGAGGCCGTCAACGGCGGAAAGTCCACGGCTGGCTAGAAGGTCCCTCGGTTCCCAGCCGCCGGCTTCGGCCACAGCCAGTCCCAGATAGAGGGCGGCCGTCAACCCTGCCGTGAGGTAGCCGGCGCGGGCCCCCAGCAGGAGACCGGCGGC
>JBBRDB010000047.1:0-15165 GCA_038204345.1 Thermoleophilia bacterium
AGGGGTTGGCCCGGGGTATCGATCCGCGTGGAAACGTCGGCAGGTCCGATGTCGGCGCCCACCGACCGCCCGCCGAGGGCCGAGGGCCGCCTACTAGGGATGATCTTCATGGATGAGGGAGTGATCGTCGAGGAGAGCGACCCTCGGGAGATGATCGCGAACCCGAAGGAAGAGCGTACCAAGAAGTTCCTTGGCATGGTGCTCTAGGTCTTCGACGCCCTCGACTTCCGCACGTCGCGCCATTTCCACAGGATGGCGGCCGCGACCAGCGCCGCAAACGCCGCGTAGAACACCAGGTTGTACTGATGGAGCCACTCCTGGAGCGTCTCCCAGTTCGATCCGAAGACCCACCCGAGATAGGCCAGACCTAGGTTCCAGGGCGTAGAGCCGAGGACGGAGTAGAGGGCGAAGCGGGCAAACGGCATCCGGCTCACCCCCGCCGGAACCGAGATGAAGGTGCGCACGCCCGGCATCATGCGGGTGAGGAACACGGTGATCTCGCCCCGCCGCTCGAACCAGCGGTCGGCGACGTCGAGGTGGTGTGCCGACATGAAGACATACTTGCCGTAGCGCAGCACGAGAGCGCGGCCCCCGTAGCGACCCGCCGCGTAGGCGATGGTAGAGCCCAGCAGGTTGGCCGTTACCGCCACCACCACCACTTCCCAAAGGGCTACGTGTCCCTGCGCGGCCAAGAAGCCGCCGTAGGGAACGACCACCTCGCTGGGGATGGGCACGCACATGCTCTCGAGCGTCTGGCTGATGAAGATCGCGATCAGGCCGTAGTCGACCAGCAGCGGAATGATCCAGTCTTCGAGGAAACCCATGGGCCGGATGATACCGGATACCGACGCGCGGCGGACGCCCTCGCCGGCCACACCCGCCGTAGGAGGCGGGCCGACCCGCCGGCTCCCGCGCTACTCCAAGTCTGCCGGCAGGGAACCGACCACGACGTCGACCTCGACCCGATCGGTGCCTCGGGCGACGGAGACAGGCACGCGCGAGCCTGGACTGGTAGCAGTGACCAGCGCCGTAAGCTCCCGGGGTGACGCCACTGGTTTCCCGTCGAATGCCACGATAACGTCGCCTACGGCCAGACCGGCGTTCGCGGCCGGCGTTCCGTCGGTGACCTGCGCGACTGCCGCTCCCTCGGTCACGCCCTGCGGAGGATTCTCCATGAATTCGACCGACTGGATGGACACGCCCAAGTATCCGCGTGCGACGCGACCCTTCTCGAGCAACTGCGGGAGGATCTCCTTGGCGCTGTTGATAGGTACCGCGAAGCCCAGATTCGTGTCTGGGATCACCTCTGTGTTGATGCCGACGACTTCCCCGGCCAGGTCGAAGAGGGGGCCTCCGCTGCTGCCGGGGTAGATGGCGGCGTCGGTCTGTATGAAGTTGTCGAAGTTGGTGGAGGGGAGCTCCCGGCCCTTGGCGCTCACGACCCCGACGGTCACCGAATACTCGAAGCCGTAAGGGTTACCCAGCGCCATGACCCACTGTCCCGCTTTGATGGAGTCGGAGTCGCCCAACGGCGCCACCGGGAGGTTGTCTTCGGCGTCGATCTTCACCAAGGCGAGGTCGTCGCGACCGTCACTGCCGACGACCTTTCCGTCGAAGGAGCGGCCGTCGAACAGCGTCACGCGGATCGTGTCGGCGCCATCGATGACGTGCCGATTGGTGAGGATGTATCCATCGGCGCTGATGATGACCCCGGAGCCCTCCGAACTCAGTTGGAAGTCCGGCGGCAGCGGCGGGTGCGATTCCGGGAGCCCGTTGCCACCGGGGTCTCCTGGAGTGGGAACTAGGTTCTGAGTAGACTCCTTCCCGGTGACGAAGATGTGCACCACGGTAGGCTGCACCTTCTCCACGACGGGGGCAAAACTCGGTGCCGCGGCCATCTCCTCGGTCAAACCGGGGCCGTCCTGCCACAACCCGGCGGCCAGAGTACCGGAGGGCCGATCGATGTCGCTCGCGACGAAGAAACCAAGTGCCGTGAAGAAGATAGCCGCGGCGATCAAGATCGCGATAATGTTGGCTCGCCGCCCGAAGACCGATGCCATGGTGTCTCCTTGCTCGTTCTGTGATGAGGCTGCAGACGTGCTGCCCGGGGCCGGACAGCTCTCTGAGATGATGCGGTCTGGGGGCATTATACTCGCGTCTACAGCATATGCTCCGTTCAGGCTCCACCCGGCTCGAATCGACCTTCCCGATCGGCACTCGCGTCCTCCACCAGCCGTCGGACCCGGCCCTCGTCCACCTGGTACTTGAACGCCGTCCGCCCTTGGATCTCGCCCACAGGGATGCGGCTGCGATATCGGTGCTCGAGATCGGCATCGGTGGAGATGTCCACCACGCGCACGGTGAGATCCAGTTCGGTGGCGAGCTCGGCCATGCGGGCCAAGGCGACTTCGCACAGATAGCAATCCGGTGCCGAGTAGAAGACGAGTTCCACGTCTACCGTCTTCCGCGGGTCCGCAGGCTCACCGTAACGCCCGCGCCAGTACCTCGACGGGATGCTCGACCGACCGCCCGGTCCCCATCTCTATCTGGGAGCGACACGAAATGCCGCACGCCACGATCTGGCCTTCGTATTCGTTCAATCGATCGAAGAGGCCCGAACCGATGGCCACCGAGAGTTCTGAGTACTCGGCTTTGTAGCCGAACGAGCCCACCATCCCGCAGCACAAAGCCTCGACCTCGTGCACCGTCACCCCGGGAACCAACCGCACGGCCTCGACCGGCGCCGAACCTATCCCCAACGACTTCTGATGGCAGTGCCCGTGCACGATGAACTCGCCCTCCAGGGGCGTCAAGCGGAGACGTGACCATCCCTCGCGCGCTCCGAGAACCAGGTACTCCGTGACGTCGTAACTACGGCGCTCCAGAGTCTCCACGCGCCTGTCGCCGGCGAGGGGGGTGGTCTCGAGGAGACGGCGGTAGTCGTCACGCAGAGTCGAAAGGCACGAGGGCTCCACGCACACGATGTCGCGGCCTTCGGCCGCCAGCCGGCCGAGTTCCTCCAGGTTGGCCGCGGCCCAAGCACGCGGCTTGGCGAGCATGCCCTGGCTCATGGCCGGACGGCCGCAGCAGGAGTTGTGCGCCAGGACCACGTCCACGCCCGCCCGCTCGAGCACCTCGACCGCGGCGCGACCTACCTGAGGGAGATTGTGGTTGACGAAGCAGTCGACGAAGAGAGCCGCCCGCCGCACCGGCTCGGGGACCCTGGGCGCGCCTCGCTCACGGAACCACGCCTCCAGGGTACGCTTCTCGTATCGGGGAATGCGGCGCGCAGGATCGACCCCCAACCAAGCCGAGCCGAAGCGGGCGACGCGGGTGCCCATCACTGGGTTGGCCACAGGCGCCAGGGGGCTAAGGACCTCCCCAAGGAGGTCGGTGCGCGCGAACAGGCGCTCCCGCAACCCTAGGCCGAACTCGGCGTTGTTCCGTTCCTTGACAACCGTGTTCAGCCACGGGATGTCGATCTTGAGAGGGCAGACTTCGGTGCAGCGTGAACAGGTGGTGCAGAGTCCGTTTATCTCCTTGGCCGGCAGATGGCCCTTCGTGATGTACGTCCACGCGCAGCCGATGCCGCCGGGGTAGGGATCCGCCCCGTACACATGCCCGCCCACCTTGGCGTAAGGAGCGCAGGCGTTGAGACACGCCCCGCAGCGGATGCAGTAGAGGGCCTCACGCAACTCGGGGTCGGCGGCGGCGGCACTGCGACCGTTATCCACGATCACGAGATGGAACTCGCGCTCGTTGACGGTCCCGCTGGTAGCCCGCCCGAAATCGAGCACGTCGGTGGAGGGTGCGCCGGTGATGAACGACACATAGCTGCTCAGAAGCTGCCCCGTGGCGCTCCGCGGCAATAGCTCGAGGAAGGCGGACACGTCCCCCATCCGCTCCACGATCTTCTCCCGGCCGGTGACGGCCACATGGATCGGCGGCAGTTGGGTGGAGAGGCGCACGTTGCCCTCGTTCTCTACGATTACCAACGTACCGGTCTCGGCCACTACGAAGTTAGCGCCGGTAATACCCATATCAGCGCGCAGAAAGCGCTCCCGCAGGTCGCCGCGAACGAGTCGGGTAAGTTCCTCTGCTTCAGTGGGCGGCTCGGCGATGCCCATCTTCTCGGCGAGAAGGGCGATCACCTGCTCCTTGGTCTTGTGCACCGCGGGCACGATGAGATGGCTGGGCCGCTCCCCGGCCAGTTGGATGATGCGCTCACCGAGATCGGTCTCTATCACCTCCACCCCGGCGGACTCGAGGCTCTGATTCAGATGGATCTCCTCGGAGACCATCGACTTGGATTTGACTGCCAGCCTGACGCCGCGCTCGCAGGCAAGCCGGGTGACGTAGGCGCATGCCTCGTCCCCTGTGGCCGCGACTATCACGTGGCCGCCATACGCCTCCACCGCCTCCACCGTCCGAGCGAGAAGCTCGTCGTTTCGCCCCAAGGCATCTTCTTTGAGGGCGCGGACCCTGTGACGGAACGTCTCGAAATCGAACCCATCGAACGCGGTGAGTCTCCGCTCGGCAAGCGTGGCCATGGCGTTGCCGAGAGCACGCGCGAGGGTGGGCGATTGAAGGGCGGCGTGGATCTCGGACCTGACATCGCGCTCGCCAGCCATCTATTCCTCCCCCAAGACCACGCAGACGTGGAGGGCCAGCGGCCCGTGAACGCCGATCACCGACATCATCTCGATGTCGGCGGTCCGCGAGGGCCCGGTGATCAACACGTATTCCCCCGGCGAAGGCGCCGCCGACCCCTGGACCGCCGCGAGCGTCTCGGCCAGGCCCTCTCGGATGTCGGCCTCGTGCAGGATAGCCACGTGCCGCGGAGGCAACGCGGCTATCAAGCCTCCGTTGCCGCCGCCGCGACCCACGACGATCGTGCCCGAAGAGGCGACGGCGCCTAGACAGCCGGTGACGCCGGTTCCGGCGCGACGCAGGAGGTCCTCCAGGTCAGGAGCGGGGTGGTCGGCGACGTCGCAGTCCGGCGCCGGCGCCGGGTCCCTCGGGAGCTCGGCGGCGAACCCGGCGAGGCGCGTGCCCACGCCGGCGGTGATCCCCAGCTCTCGCAGCGCTGGTACCAGACACGATAGTTCGGGGGTGAGGACCACCGGGAGTCCGGGGTCCACGGCGGCGGCGACCGCCTCAGCCAGGTCGCGCGCCCGGGCGAAGCTGACGCGGCCGCCTGCCGCGTCGAGCCGCGATGTGAACATCTCCGTGAGTGGCAGTGCTACCAGACTAACCCCGCTTTGGCCGCCTTTGCGCGAAAGCTCCGCTCCAGCCTGTATAGGTTCCGCACGTACCGGTCATACCCAGCCACGTTCCTGCCGTAGTAACGTGCTGCGAATGCGGGCCAGTCATACGGGGGTCCGTCGAGCGCCCGCAGATAGAAACCGTCGAGGCCCACTTTCAGGTAGCGCCCAAAAGCCATCATACCGAGTCCCGGATCGGCGAAAGAGTACCAGTCTCTACCTCCTACCCGCACGCGCCCGTCGGAAAGTTGTCCCCACTTCGTCTCCACCCCGTGATAGCGCAGGCAACCGAAGTTGTTCGACCGCACCAGGGCACCCCCCAGGCGTGGGTCCCCGAGCGATGTCTCAGCGCCCAGGATGACCAGCTGCGGCAGGATGTCGATGCCGTACCACAGCGAGTTGTTCATCACCATCTCTCCGGTAATCGGGCTGTGGTGAGGCCCGAAGATCTCTGAATCAAGGAAACGAGCCGTGTCATCCGCGGCTGCAGGACCGACGAACAGGAGCACGACAGCCGAGGCCACCGCCAGAACCGAGACGACACTTCGAAAGGATAGTGGATTACTCATGTTCCTCCTTTGTCGCACCCGCATCGCGCTATCGGGAACGAGCTGGCGGCCCTTGTCCGCGCCGGCGGTCTTCCCGAGGCGCAACGACACGGGTCGGTCGAGAGTGGGAGAGGGCGCTCGAACGGATCTTGGATCCGCATAGCGCGACGGGCGATGAGGCGCGGGCAGCTGATTATTCGAGCGAGCTTCGCTGGTGCTTTTGGCCTCTGACTGCGCAGGAGTTCGCTTATGGGTGTGTTCCAGCCCCAGCTGTGGGGCTTCTCCTGCGATGGCGTAGTATAGCAGCGAGTTCCCCGCGCCACGCTATCCCCGGAGTCGCTCATCTGGTTTACTCCTGGTATGCGGCGCACACTCGCCATCGTGAACCCCGCTTCGGATAACGGAGCGACCTCTCGGTTCTGGCCCAAGGGCAGGCGGGTGCTGGAGGACGCAGGAGTCCGTCTCGAGTGGGTCATGACAGAAGGCCCCGGGCACGCCACGGCATTGGCGCGCAGGGCCGGCGCAGATGGTTTTGACGTGGTCCTCTACGTGGGCGGAGACGGCACGGCGAACGAAGTGGCCAACGGCCTCATGGAGGTGCCGGCCGCCGTGCGACCGGCGATCGCGTCGCTCTCCAGGGGCACCGGAGGTGACTTCCCCGTCGGGCTGGCCATGGCGCCCGGGCTTGAGGCGGCGGCGGCGCGACTACTCGGCGGGCGAGAGCGCCTCATCGACGTGGCCGCCTCGAGCTTTACCGGGCTCGACGGCTTCCAGACCCGACGCTACTTCCTCAACATCGCCGACGCCGGCATCGGAGGCTACGTCGCCGAGCGGGTGAACCGCTCGAGGAAGAGGTTCGGAGGTTTCACGTCCTTTCTGTATGCGACTCTCGCCACTTTTTGGACGCTGGACAAACCCTGCGCCACCGTGGTCATCGACGGAGAGGCCGTACACAGCGGGCGGGTCACTTCGGTAGCCGTGTGTAATGGACCACGCTTCGGGGGCGGTATGCTCATGGCACCCGGCGCCACGCCCGACGACGGGCTACTGGACACCATCGTCATCGGCGACATCGGGAGGCTCGATCTTGCCCTCAACCTGCCCCGACTCTACCGCGGGACTCATCTCAGCCACCGCAAGGTGCAGGCCTTTCGTGGGAAGGAGGTGCGCGTGGATACGACCCTACCCGTGCCGCTCGAGATCGATGGGGAACACCCAGGGATGACACCGTTCTACGTATGGGTCGAGCCCGGCGCCTTGCGAGTGGTGGTGTAGACTGGAGGTAGCTGAGACTGGAGGTCGCTGGGAGTCGAGCGCCCAAGCGGATGGCGCCGAGCCCGCCCACGGAAGAGCGGAAGCAGAAAGGAGTCGTCTTCACATGGATGTGAGCGCAGCCGTCGTCAAAAGACGGAGCATCAGGAAGTTCGAGGAAGGTCGTGAGGTCAGCGACGCCGACCTAGTGAAGATACTCGAGGCGGGCCGCCAGGCTCCCTCGTGGAAGAACGACCAGCCTTGGCGTTTCGTCGTGGTCCGCGAAGCCGCCCAGAAGGAACGTGTCGCCGAATGCCTTCCCGATTCCAACCCCGCGGGCAACGCCATCAGGAGCGCATCCGCCCTCATCGTCCTTGTGGGCGTGCCGGACGAGGGCGCGATACATCAAGGCAAGCCTTTCTGGCTTGTGGATTGCGGGATCGCCGGCCAGAACATGTACCTTCAGGCGACAGAACTCGGCATCGCATCGGTGTGGGTCTCGCTGCTTGACAGTCCGCGTCTCTGCGGCACGCTGGGCCTGCCGGAAGGCATGGAGTGTGTGGGCGTCTTCCCGCTGGGGTATGCGCTTGAAGGCTACGAGCCAAAACCGCGGGGCCGCAAAGAACTCAGCGACATCGTCTGGCTCGATCGGTCTGGTCAGCCGTTCGCTCCGATTTCCGCATAGGCCGTCGGCGCAGTACGGCCCGCGGAGAGGAGCAGTGATGCAGGCTGACTCGAAGATCATGGAGTTCGACCCCGCGTCCATCCGGATCCGAGACGCCCGCGAAGCAGACCGGGCAGCCGTTCAAGACCTCGCCGCCACGTGGTGGCCTTGGGTAGGCAGCCAAGTACCCACCGTGGAAGAGTGGTTCGAATCCCAGAACGGGATCGTTCGCGTAGCTCTGACCCCCGATGACCTCATCGTCGGGACCCTGCGGCTCGAGCACCTGAACCATACGCAATGCTGGCTTAGCGGCCTCGGGGTGGTCCCTGCATACCGTGGCTTCGGCATCGCAGGACTCCTTCTGCAAGACGCCATACGCCTGGCTCGCTCGGAGCGCTTGCTCGCCTTGCGATACGCAGCGGAGACCACGAACGACGCGGTGCACCAGATGAGCCTGTCCAACTCGCTGCGGCCCCGAGGAACGTGGGTCAGTTTCGCGAAGACCATGGACGCGAGCGCCTGCAGGATAGGACGCGCGAAACCCGCGCTCAGCTCGGCCGGCACCGTCAAGATGAGTCCCGCCGACCGACTGCGCGTGCTCTCGCTGTTACCAGCCGGCGGACGCGCCCTTTTCGTTGAACGATGGACATGGCGCGCCCTGGACGACGGAGCGATGTCAGCCGTCATCGCACGCGGGGGTGCCTTCTTCGCGCGTTCGGGGGTTGGAGGTTGGGGACTCGCCGTCGTGGGAGAGTGGACCCCGACCGCGTTGGAGGCCACCTTCTACGGCCCGGACGCGGGCTGCGCGCAATCCCTCCTCGAACACCTCCGGACCATGGCCTGCGAATCGACAGAGGGAACTACCCTCACCATCTACATGCCCCAAGACACGCCGGCGGCCGGCATCCTGGCCGCTGCGGCCCGCCGCGGCGACTGGCATTCCGTAACGGAGCACCCCCTCCGCATCTGGGAGCTCTCACTGGTGACGTGATTCGCGGCCGATCTTACCCGGCTGCGCCCCGAAATCCCCCCACGCCCCGGCGACGGACTCCCGCAAGCGGGCCTCGAGAGGCTCTTTATCCAGGAAGCGGGCAGCCTCGCCTGGACGCCTCTGGCGTAGATCTTGCTCGATCTCGCCTGCCAACAGGTGGAGTTCTTCGTCCATTTGGGAACGGAACAACTCGGCATCGAGTTCGAGCGTTCGTGTCTCGAAGTAGTCGCGGATGGCTTCGTACAGCTCGCCGGGGGTCGCGATAGAGTCGGAGCAGAGCTCCAGGTAGTAGCTGATGAAGACCCGTTTGAGGCGGGCTCGGAGCTGCGGAGTCGAGCGATGGGCATTCATCGCGCTCGCAGCTACTTGCGGTAGGCTACGTCACGCCACGTGGGATGAGGGGGTGGCCCGAGCTCACGGGTATGATGTCCACGGGGGTGGTAGGTGAAGCACCCACGCTCCTCGTCGAACCGCACGTCGAGCTGCTCATCGAGAAGTCGTTGGTCGAGCCATGCTCCCCGGAACACCAACTCCCTCAGCCAGTAGATGAGACACTCGTTCTTATGCATGAGGGCTTCGTCACCAAGGCCCACCAGGTGTTCACCCAGTGCGCTCACCGGGAAATCGATCGAACCCGACGAGACCAACTGCACCAGATCCGTGCGCTCGTCATCATCGAGACTGCCGGATTCCACCAGGTCCAGCTCCACCGCCGCGGTCTCGACGCGCTGCGCGAAATCCACGGAATTGAAGCTGAAGCGAAAGCTACGGAACTCGAGGATATAGTCTTCGCCCGAGCTGTAGTTCGGATGCGTGTGGTGTCCTTCAGCGGACAAGACCACCCCCAAGACCGATCATCCCGCCAACGTCCCCATTCTACCAGAGGTGACCGTTCTGCCAAACGCGCTGACATCAAGACCTAGATCCCGAGCACAAGGCAGACAGAAGGAGCGCTCATCCTCATGCACCACGCGGGTCTCCATCGCCTCTTCGTGGCAGCGCGCGCACGGCACGCTCTTGTGGATGCTCGCGCGGGCGGGAAGCGCGATCTGCACGCTTTGCACGTGAAACAGGTCGGTGGCCGGCTTCGAAAGTAGGATAGACATACGCTCTTCGCGGCTCATCGCGTGTGCCTGGTCGCGGGACGGACCGAATGCGTCGGATCTAAGGGCTATCCGTACCGCGCGGTCGCGTTTTCGGTCGCCCACGGTGAACACCTGCTTGCCATTATCCTCGAAGACTAGATTGCCTTTGCCGAACGTGGTTGACAGCAGATACTGGAAAGCGTCTACCGAGCAGCTGTCGTTCTCTGCGATGAGAACCAAGTCCTCGTCCGCTGAGGGTTCCACTTCCAACGATTCCATGGCCAACAGCGCCGCCCGATACCCGATGAGTAGCCCCGGGCAGACGTGACCGTGGAAAGACACCACTTCGTCCAGGACAGGGTCGGCTAGATCCTCTCGATCCATACCAGCAGCCTCCATCGTCGCAGAGCTTGTCTCTCGTGCCGTCGCGATACATAATACCTATCATGCGACGCCCCATCTCTTTCTTCGCCCGCACTCTTACTGGATTCCTTATTCTGGCGGTGCTCCTCGTCGTGACGGTAACGAGTTGTTCGAGCAACGACCAGGCCACCGTCGACCCCGCACAGGTCCTCGCAGACTCGGCGGAGGCCATGAAGACCCTCCAGAGCTTCCATTTCACCTACGAAGTGACCAAGCCGGAAGGATCGCCCAAGTCAACGGGATTGGAGATCGTCCGAATCGTCGGGGACGTCATCGCCGACGGCAACATGAAGGCCACCATCGACCTGCTACAGAACGACGTTCCCCTGCAGGTAGCCTTCGTAGCCGTGGGCGGCACGCATTACGTGCAAGACCCGACGAGCCAGAAGTGGCAGAGCATGCCGGCCGCCTTCAGCCCGGTGGGATCGCTCAACCTCACTACGGGCACCGTCCAGATCCTGGAACGGATCGGCGAGCCGGAATATGTGGGCACCGAAGATATCGGGGGCACCCGCGCCTACCATCTCAGCGGCACGGTCCAGGCGACCGACGTCGCGTCTATCGCGGGCTCTACCACCACGGAGACTCCCTTCGAGGGCGACATCTGGATCGGAGTCGATGACCACTTTGTGAGGCGTATCGTCGTTGTGGGAGCGGCGACCGCGAACGAGGTCGAGGGGACCATCCGCACGATCGAACTCTCGGCCTTCGACGAACCCCTGGAGATCGTCCCCCCCCAGTAGGGGCCGAGGGTATTTCCGATGCCAACGCCCACTGCGCCCGAGCCCCCGGCGCCGCCGGGGGCGGCGAGCGCGGTTTCCCGCCACCGCACCACCCTCGCCCTGACCGTCCTCTGCAGCGCCGTCTTCCTCGCGGCTCTAGACCAGACCATGGTCGTCACCGTGCTGCCCTCGATCATGCGGACCCTCCACATCCCCTACACCAAGCTCGATGACGCCGCCTGGATCGTGACGGGCTACCTCCTCGGCTACACGGTAGCGATGCCCTTCTTCGGTCGTCTGGCCGACGTGCGCGGTAGACGCATGATCTTCGCGACGGCGCTGGGCGTGTTCGCCGTGGGGAGCGTGCTCTGCGCACTCGCCGTAGATCTCCGGTGGCTGGTTGCCGCCCGAGTGATCCAAGCGGCCGGCGGCGGAGCATTGGTGCCGGTGGCGATGGTGGTGGCCGTGGGCCTGCTACCGACGCGACGGGCCTTCGCGCTGGGCGTGGTGGGAGCAGCCGCGGAGGCGGGCGGGGTGTTGGGCCCGCTGTACGGAGCGATACTCTCGCAGACGTGGGGGTGGAAGACCATCTTCCTTGTGAACATCCCCCTGAGCCTTATCCTCATCGCGGCCACCTACAGGTTTCTATCGCAAGATGTCCCGATGCGGGACGGCGAACGTCCAAGCATCGACTACGTCGGGGCCGTGCTCATGGGAGCATTCCTCGCTTCCTTGACCATCGGCCTGGCCGGCGACACCCAGACAGGGTCCGTGACGGTGCGGCCCGTGTGGCTCGCCGTCAGCATCCTCGCTCTTGCGGCTTTCGTAGCGTTCGAACTCCATACTCGAAAACCGCTGGTGCGGCTGAGCCTGTTCCGCAGCCTACCTTTCTCGGCGGCGAACCTTGCGAATCTTGCTGTGGGCGTCGCACTCATCATCGCCATGGTCGAAGTGCCGCTCTATGCCTATTCGATCCTGGGCAGCACCGAGATCGAGGGGGGACTTCTACTCGTGCGCCTTACGCTTATGATCCCACTAGGAGCGCTGGCCGGAGGTTGGGTGGCCGACCGCACCGGCTACCGGCTCACGGGCGTACTCGGGTTCGCCCTCACCGGAGTAGGTTTCACACTCATCGGATTCTGGCCCGCCGAACCGTCGAACCTCCAAATGACAGCGGCGCTGATGACCACCGGGCTCGGATTCGGCCTTGTGATAGCCCCGATCGGAGCAACCGTCATCGCATCGGTGGGGTCGGCGTGGATGACCACCGGGTCGGCGTTGGTGACCGTCATGCGCATGATAGGGATGACGGTGGGTCTGTCAGCGCTGAGTTCCTGGGGGCTGCAGCGCTTCAACGGCCTCATGGCCGGTTCCCCTCTCCCGCTGAGGACCGCGGGCATGAGCCAATCCCAGTACGATGCTCTCGTGGAGGCCTACCAGCGGACCCTCGACGCCTCCCTCCACGCCGTGTACTCGGAGTTCTTCCTCATCGCCGGCGGAGTGGCTTTGGCCGCGATAATCCCGGCACTCTTCTTCTATCGGGGCCGCAGTCGCGGCTTCCGCCTGCCCTTCCTTCCGCAGTGAGCCACGCTTCCTCGTTGCGGACTTGTCCGACGCGGTTGGTAGAATCTGAGCGGAATCAACGGAAGGACGACATGTGAACGGCGACCGACTCAACCCAGACTCCGACCCCGGACTTGATGCCCCAACGCAACGGACCGGAGCGTCGTGGGTCGACGGCCCCCCGGGAGTGGATCGCACAGAGCTTGCCGATTTGACGCCAGGCATGGCAGTGAACGAGGTCTATCTCGTGAAGAGCAAGGAAGCACGCACCACTAAGTCGGGCAAGCCGTACCTCAAACTCCGCTTGGGGGATCGCTCTGGAACGGCGGACTGCATGGTCTGGGAGCGGAGCGAGAGCATATCTTCTCACTTCGAGGCCGGGGACCTGGTCATCGTCCAGGGGCGCGCGTCCGAGTACCAGGGTACACTCCAGCTGGAGGCCACGGACGTCCTATCCGCTTCCGATTCCGGGATGGATGCACGGGCGTTCCTTCCGTCCACCTTCCGGGATATAGACGAGCTGGTGGGGTTCCTGCAGTACCACATCGATTCGGTCTACGACCGTGATTACCGCTCGCTCCTTCGCGCGGTGTTCGAGGACCAGGCTTTCCTCGCTCGGTTCGCCGAGGCCCCGGCGGCCAAGACCTTTCACCACGCCTACCTGGGAGGTCTCCTCGAACACACGGTCACGGTGGCCGACCTATGCGACCACATCTCCCAGCAGTACGCACGCGTGAACCGCGACCTCCTCATCACGTCCGCCCTACTGCACGACATCGGGAAGGTCGACGAACTGACGTACGAATCTACGATCGACTACAGCGAGTCGGGCCGTTTTCTCGGGCACGTGATCCTGGGAGTGATGTTCGTGTCGCAGAAAGCCGCCGCGCTCTCTGGATTCCCCGACAAGAAGCTCGAATTGCTACTCCATGCGATCGTCAGTCACCATGGCGAACTCGAGTGGGGGTCGCCCAAACGACCCAAGACGCTGGAAGCTCTCATACTCCATCACGTAGATAACCTCGATGCCAAGATCAAGGGCTTCCTCGAGATCGTGGAGGGTTCGCGCAACGCAGACTGGACCGACCTCAGGAACCTATTTCGGCGGCCTCTCCACGTCCCCCAGGCGAGCCACCAAGAGCAGGACTTCCTCCCTCCCTGGGAAGGGGACAGAACCGAGGGTGTTTGACAGTGGCGGGCGCGCCGGACCCGATTGCGCCGGCGGGCGCCGGCGCAATCGGCTGAGTCCTGGCGACGCCTGATGCGGATGCGACGTCGACGTGGTCCAATATCGGCAACTAGACGCCCGTCGGAGTTCTATCCTAGAGGTCTTCCTCGATCAGAGTGGTGTCGATAGTCTCAGCCACCTCGCTGTCGAGCGCGCCGGCGGCGACCTGCGGCGGCATCGTGGGGGCCGGACCGTCGAAGTCCCGCGCGAGCAGAGCCGACTCACCCTTCATCATCGCGTCGAAGGCCTTGGCCTTGAGCCGATTGCGGGTCTCTTCGATGCGACGGCGCATGGCCTCGTGATCGAACTGAGACTCCGCATCGGTAACCATCACCGAAGGCTCGTCTTCCCCGACGGTACTCTCGGCCTCGGCCTCGGCGTCATCGCCAGGGCCGGTCTCGGCCTCCTGTTCATCCGGCCAGACAGACGCGGCCTCCTCTTCATCCGGCAAGACAGACGCGGCCTCCTCCTCATCCGGCAAGACCGCCGGTGAAGGCTCTTCTACCACCACAGGTGCTTCGACTTCCACCGCCGATTCTCCGAGTTCTTCGGCCTCATCAGCGGTGGACTCGGCATATCCACCGTACTCGACTGGGGTCGCGATCTCCGCCTCTGTTTCAACCACCGAGTACTCAGTGAATGTCGGAGCTCGCTCCTCGACGGGCACTTCGGTGTCGGGCGCGAATGGTTGGTCCAGCTCCCGTTGGATGCGACGGCGTGTCTCTTCGATACGAGCCCTCAGGTCGGACAGCACCGCGGGCGAAGGATCGGCCTGCACCTCTACCACTTTTTCGATCACCGAAACCGGCTCTTCCGGCTCGGCGATCATCTCGGCGGCGGTGGGTTGCTCTTCGGAGGCGGTGGGTTCCTCTTCGGAGGCGGTGGGCTCCGCCTCGGCCTCCGTGGGTTCGGGCTCGGCGACCATCTCGGCGGCTGCGGGTTCCTCTTCGAACGCGGTAGACTCCGCCTCGATCGCCGTGGGTTCGGGCTCCAGCTCCGCCACCGCGAGTTCAGTGTCAGGTTCAGCTTCCGGCTCGGTCGATACGTCGGCGTCTGCCGGTTCCGATTCGAGTAGTGTGGACTCTGGCTCGGCCGCTTCTGCTTCTAGCTCTGACTCCGGCGCGGCCGCCGTGGGTCCGGCCGCCGTGGGCTCCGGCTCGGACTGCGTGAGTTCGGGCTTCCAACCGGCCATCGTAGGCTCCGATTCCGGCTCGGTGGCAACCGGCTCGAACTCCGGCACTTCTATATCCGGCTCGAACTCCGGCGGCTCCAGCACCCAGCCGGTGGTGAGGTGCGATTGCTCCTGCGTCTCGATCTCAGGGGCGACCGGCATACTCCATGCATCGTGGGATGAGGCCGGCGCCCACGCGGCGGGATCGATCGATGGTTCCGCTTCCTCCGACTCGAGTCCCGACTCGTCGAACTC
>JBBRDB010000048.1:0-15103 GCA_038204345.1 Thermoleophilia bacterium
CCACCCTATCCGGTTGCGCATCCTCGACGTGCTCGCGAACAAAGCGGCCTTTGGCTTCGAGGATGAGTCGTGCTGCGAGCAGGCCGAGGTCTGCGTATGCAAGATCAACGAACTCTTCGAGGTTTCTCTGCCGACAGTCAGCCACCACCTGAAGTTGCTGCGCGAGGCCGGCCTCGTGACAACCCGCAGGGACGGAGTCTGGATCTACTACTCCCTGCGAAGAGAGCCTCTCGCTCGGGTCGCCGGGATGCTGAGCGACCTGGCCGCTCGTGGTGACTAAGACCTAGCGAGGCGCCCCTCTCCTCGCCGCACTCCCGGCCGCCGCTTTCCAATCCGATCGCCTCCGTAGTAGCTACCTTCGACCCCCGCTCTATTCGATAGTTGTACATTCTTCGAATTATGCGCTAGAATTGCGGCAGTTACACGCAAACCGCGCTGCAAGCCGCGCTACCAGGAGAGACAAGGGCATGGACATCAAGATCCTCGGAACCGGATGCGCGAAGTGCAAGAAGCTTTACGAGACGGTCGAACGGGCTGTGGCCCAGACCGGGGTGACGGCGGCCCTCACCAAGGTCGAGGATGTTCCGTCGATCATGAAATACCGGGTCATGAGCACGCCGGCGCTGGTTATCGACGAGACAGTGGTTGCCGCGGGCAGACTGCCCGACATCTCCCAGGTGTCCACATGGCTCACAACTGCCGAGGCCAATACGTACGAAACACGGTGACATGACGCGCGACGTCGCCCTCTCATCCACCCGCGAGCCGGGAGAAGCGTTGGAGTCGGGCCGGCCGCGCGCTACCTTGGCGTGGCACATTGCAGCCGTCGCGGCCGCCGTCGTGGCCTGGTGGCTCGTCTATCGGCAACTCTCACCGTTCTCCAACTGGCTGACCTTCGATGTCATCGGCCTGAACGAGGCCAACCGTTTGGGTTCAGCCGTGGCTTTCTTCGCCTACGACGCGCCTAAGGTGCTCATGCTCCTGGTGCTGGTGGTCTTCGGGGTGGGCATCATCCGCTCGTTCTTCACGCCGGCCACTACCCGGCGACTGCTCTCGGGTCGCCGAGAGTCCGCGGGTAACGTGATGGCCGCAGGCCTGGGCATTGTCACCCCCTTCTGTTCCTGCTCCGCCGTACCGTTGTTCATTGGGTTCGTCACCGCCGGGGTCCCTCTGGGCGTGACCTTCTCTTTTCTCATCTCGGCCCCCATGGTCAACGAGATCGCTCTGGTGCTGCTCTACGGGCTGTTCGGATGGAAGGTGGCCGCCCTCTATCTCTCGACGGGCCTGGCCATCGCCATCGTGGCTGGGTGGGTCATGGGCCGCCTGAAGTTGGAGCGCTGGGTCGAGCCATGGGTATATGAGACGACGGTGGGTGAGGTCCAGGAGGATCGACCCGACTGGGTGACCCGCATACATATGGGCCTGGACGCCGTCCGGGAGATCGTAGGGAAAGTCTGGCCGTATGTGCTGGCGGGCATCGCGGTCGGTGCCGCCATCCACGGCTACGTACCAGAGAACTTCATGGCCTCCTTCATGGGCCGAGGAGCCTGGTGGTCAGTGCCGCTGGCGGTGGTCCTGGGCGTGCCCATGTACTCGAATGCAGCCGGCATCATCCCCATCGTGCAGGCTCTGCTCGAAAAAGGGGCTGCTCTGGGCACCGTCCTCGCTTTCATGATGGCCGTGATCGCCCTTTCCTTCCCCGAGATGGTGATCCTACGCCGCGTGCTCACCACCAAGCTGATCGCCGTGTTCATCGGCGTGGTCGGCACAGGCATACTCATGGTGGGTTACTTGTTCAACCTCGTCGTGTAGACGGAGACGTGCGGATCGATCCAACAGGAATCGTTATGGTCACCCTGGTAGCGGCCGGTTATGGTCTGACGCGCTATCGTTCAGTGGCCAAGACCCACCAGGCTGTCACCGTGGCACGCAAGAGCCTCCTCGGGATGCTGCCCACTTTCGTAGCGGTATTCGGCCTGGTGGGGCTGTTCCAGGTGTTCGTCCCCCCCTCCCTGGTCGAGCGCTGGCTGGGGGCAGGAGGTGGACCCTTCTCCCTGCTTGTGGGAGCGCTCCTCGGATCGGTCGCGGCCGGGCCTCCGGCAGGGGCCTTCCCAATCGCCGGATCGCTGATCCAGGCAGGAGCTTGGATGCCGGCGGTGGCCGCGTTCATCGTCTCCTGGGTGCTCGTAGGCGTCGTTTCGCTCCCCTTCGAAGGCCGGGTCTTCGGCTGGAGGTACGCACTCACCCGCAACGGCATGTCCTTCCTCCTCGCCATGTTGATCGGCCTGGCGATGGGATTGCTGGTGTGAGCCCCTTGGACGAACAGAAAGTGGGGCCTCGATGGCTCGGACCTACATGGGTGCTCCAAGCTCTGCGCCGTGAGGTCCTGCTGGTTGCCGTCGCCGGCCTCTACCTCTGGGCCTTCGTGGCCGATAGTGAGGGCGCGGTGAGGGCGTTAGCTTCCGGCGGTCGGGTGTTCCTGTCCGTGGTGCTCATCATCGTGTCGGTCTTCGGCATCTTGGGGCTGTTCCAGGTGTGGGTTGACAAGAAGAAGGTGGCAGCCCACCTCGGGGAGCGGGCCGGGCTGGGCACGATCACACTCGGCGCGGCGTTCGGCACGGTACTGGTTGGCCCGGTGTACGTGATATTCCCGCTTCTCTTCGCGATACGCGCACACGGCGCCCGCTGGGCGGTCGTGACTGCCATACTGACCGCCTGGGCGGTCAAGATACCCATGGTGCCCCTAGAAGTTCAGTTCCTCGGCTGGCGCTTTTCCCTTGCTCGGACTGTGCTCACGTTCATCGGCGCCGTCGTCATGGGCTTTCTGGTCGAGTGGCTCATGACTCTAGGTTCACCCCGAATCCTGCAGGCGACGCCGAATCTTATTGACGCTGCAACTGGACAAGAAGAGCAGCCAGTCAAAGGAGAACCGGGTGCCGCACGTATCAACTGAGCATGACTCCGCCACGTCGGGCTCCAGTGGTCGTCGCTACCAGATGGTGCTGATCGTAGGCGTGATGGTGGTCTTCGTGTTCATCATCGGCTCCAAGATGCTCGGCCCCGACTCTGCGACCTTGCTGACTGAGTGGGGTGATTTCGACCGCTCCGTCTGGGTTTGCGAACTGGCCCTCTACTTCGGCCTCGATGACGGTACGAAGGCCGGATTCCCCGGGAGAATCGAGCGGATTCGCAAGAAGCAGGCGCAGTCGCACGCCTAACATGCCGCTGCAGTCCGACGCCGCCTCGCGGCGCGGACACCCCTTACACGCTTGCACGGTATCCGTGATAGCGGGTATACTCTGTCCGTGACCAAGGAGGCCCGTTGATCGGCTCGTTCGGCGACCGCGCGACAGAGCACCTCTATCATGGCCGGCCCACCAGCCGGGCGCGACGGTTCCCCAACGACATCGTGAACCTCGCCTTGGTCAAGCTGGACATGCTCAACGGCGCAGCGGCGGTGCTTGACCTGAGGTCGCCGCCCGGCAATCGGCTTGAGGCCCTCCAGGGCGACCTCAAGGGTTTCCACTCGATCCGGGTGAACGACCAGTGGCGGCTCGTGTTTCGCTGGGAGAACAACGGTGCTTACGACGTTCGGCTGATCGACTACCACAAGTAGGAGGCGTGACAATGATCCCGGAGAACCGCATACCCACCCATCCCGGCGTGATCTTGAGCCAGGAGTATCTCGCGCCGCTTGGCATCTCACAGGTCGCCTTCGCCGCGCATCTCGGCGTTCCCGTCCAGCGCATCAACGAACTGGTCCGCGGCAAGCGCGGTGTCACACCTGAGACCGCGTGGCTGCTGTCTGAAGCGCTGAACACGACGCCGGAGTTCTGGATCAATCTTCAGGCGGCATACGATCTCGCGCGGAGCCGTCCGGCGGAGCCGGTCCAGCCGCTCGCTGCTATGGCCTGACGGCCGCGAATCTAACAAGCGCATCGACGCCGACAAATCGCGGCAGTGAGGTAGTCTGAGTTGGAGCGTGGTCGGGCCGCGGTTTGCGGGTCATGCCACAGACGTTCGACATACGGCTCCCCACCACCGACCCACGTCCCGTTTCCGCCATCGGGTGGCGGCCATCTCTCGTGCGGCGGTGTTGCGTTTCAACTTCCAACGGTTATACTTCTGGTATGAAGACCGCCATCTCCATCCCCGACGACTTGTTTGAAGATGCCGAGAGATTGGCACGCACGCTCAAGAAGTCCCGGAGTCGACTCTATGGTGACGCCGTGCGGGAGTATGTCGCTCGGCACGCAGCCGACGAGGTGACCGAGGCGCTGGACCAGGTGCTCGGAATCCTCGCGTCACGCGAGGACGGCTTCGCGACCACAGCGGCCGGTCGCACACTCACGCGGTCCGATTGGTGATTTCGCAAGGCGAGGTCTGGTGGGCCGACCTGGGGGATCCCGCCGGATCCGAACCGGGCTTTCGTCGCCCGGTGGTCATCATTCAAGGGGACGCCTTCAACCGGAGTCGCATCGCCACTGTCGTGTGTGTCGCCCTCAGGAGCAACCTCCGCTGGGCGGAAGCGCCAGGCAACGTACTGCTCACAGCTAAAGCGACCGGACTACCCAAGGACTCGGTGGCCAACGTGTCCCAGATCGTGACCCTCGACCGGGAGTCACTGGTGGAGCGGGTCGGGGTCGTGCCTCAGAAGAAGCTCGAACTCATCCTCTTCGGCATCGATGTGGTGCTGGGCCGATGAGGCGATGTCGAACAAGCCGCTGCAGACCGACGCCGCTCCGCGGCGCAGCTGAGCGTATTGCGTGTTCTATCGGGTCGGCTCAACCGTGGAGGTGCTGTCGGTCCGTCACGGGAGTCAGCTGATCAGCCCCGATGAAGTACGCCGGGACTGACCTAACCAGCGCATCGACCCGACTCTCGACGCTCGCGGGTCATGCGCGGGGGCGTTAGGCAGCAGGGTTTCCGGCGATTCCGAGGCGAAGAGGTCCGATGAGCGACGTGAGCAACAGCGAGAAGCAAGATAAGGCAGCATCTACCGAGGAGGTAGTAAGACAGGAGCGATACGAGCTACTCCAGCGCCTAGAGGACTTGCTGGAAGTGCCGATCCTCATCCTTGCCTTCTTATGGTTGGCGCTATTAGTCGTGGAGTTGATCTGGGGCGAGAGCCTATTGTTCGAGATCATTGGCACGATCATTTGGGTCATTTTCATTCTCGACTTCGCGGTTAAGTTCGCTTTGGCTCCGCACAAGTTCGCTTACCTAAAGCAGAATTGGCTGATCGCCCTTTCGTTACTTATGCCGGCGCTGCGTCTATTCCGTATCGTCCGGGCGTTTCGACTGTTCCAGGTGGCCCGTGTGGGTCGTGGTTTGCGTTTGTTTCGCGTCGTCAGTTCGCTGAACCGCGGCATGCGCGCGCTCCGCGCGAGCCTGAGTCGGCGGGGTTTCGGCTACGTGATCGTCCTCACGATACTGGTCACGTTCACCGGCGCGGCAGGAATGTATGCCTTCGAAAGCGGGGCTCCCGGCGGCATAAAGAGCTACGGTGAGGCACTGTGGTGGACCGCAATGGTGCTCACAACGATGGGCTCGCAGTACTGGCCGCAGACCGTCGAGGGGCGCTTACTGTGCATCTTCTTGGCGTTGTACGCGTTCGCCGTCTTCGGCTACGTAACTGCGACGCTCGCAACCTTCTTCGTCGGCCGCGACGCGGAGAATGACGAAGCCGAGCTGGCGGGGGCGAAACAACTGGCCGCCCTCCGTGAGGAGGTAATCGCCTTCCGCGCGGAAATCCACGAACTATCGCGCCGGACGCCGTAGTTGTGAAGCGTGGCCGCGGTGAACACCTGCATCATGCTGATGTTTCGCTGGGCCTGCGAGCGATTCCAGCTTGAACTCCTTGCATAGCAGTGCTGATCTATGCGTTTTCGTCCCCGTCTACTGCCTGCCGGTTCTTTATACGGAGGTGTGGTTCCACCACAGTGGGGCACCCCAGATCTCCTCCGCCCTCTGCTCCGCCACCCACGGTCGCGTAGGCCGGTTCACCCCCGAAGTAGCGCCGTTGGAAGTAGAGGGCCACGTTCACCAGGCCGATGAGCACCGGCACCTCCACCAAGGGCCCGATGACGGCGGCGAAGGCCACGCCCGAGCCGATGCCGAAGACCGCGATGGCCACGGCGATAGCCAGCTCGAAGTTGTTGGAGGCGGCGGTGAAGGAGAGGGTCGCGGTCTTCGAGTAGTCCGCCCCGATGCGCCGGCCCAGGTAGAAGCTCACTAAGAACATGATGACGAAGTAGATGAGCAGCGGGATGGCGATGCGGACCACGTCCAGGGGCAGCTCCACGATGACCTCGCCCTTGAGGGAGAACATCACCAGGATGGTGAAGAGCAGCGCGACCAGCGTCAGCGGGCTGATGCGGGGGATGAACTTCTTGTGATACCAGTCCCTATCCTTGACGTTTATGAGAATGAAGCGGGTAAGGATGCCGGCGATGAAAGGGATGCCGAGGTAGATGAAGACGCTCTTGGCGATCTCACCGATGGTCACATCCACCACGGTGCCCTCCACACCGAACCAGCCGGGCAGCACGGTGAGGAAGACCCAGGCGTAAACCGAGAAGAAGAGCACCTGGAACACGGAGTTGAAGGCCACGAGGCCGGCGGCGTACTCCGTGTCACCCTTGGCCAGCTGGTTCCAAACGATGACCATGGCGATGCAACGGGCCAGACCGATCAGGATGAGACCCTGCATGTACTCGGGCTTGTCCGAAAGAAGAAGGATGGCAAGGAAGAACATGAGGAGTGGTCCGATGACCCAGTTCTGCACCAAGGAGAGACCGAGGATACGGTAGTTGCGAAAGACCTCCCCCAGCTCTTCATACTTCACCTTGGCCAGCGGCGGATACATCATGATGATCAGGCCGATGGCGATCGGCAGCGAGGTCGTGCCCCAGGAAAGCCCGGTGATGGCCTCGGAGACAGGCGGGTAGAGGTAGCCCAGCGCCACCCCGATGGCCATGGCCAGGAAGATCCAGAGCGTCAGAAAGCGGTCGAGAAAGGACAATCGGTGCATTCAGGCCTCCTTGACGTCTGGTGCGGTCCGCACGCTCAGAAGGATTCCAGAAGTGCTTTGAGTCGACGCACACCGGCCGGCTCGAGACAGTAGCAGACCTGAGGGGGCGTGATCTCGCCGCGAATGAGGCCCGCGTCCTTGAGAACCTTGAGATGCTGGGACACGGTCGACTGCGCAAGAGGCAGCGCCTCCACCAGCTCGCCGCATACGCACGCCTCGCGCTCAGCGAGGAGGCGCAGGATGCGCACTCGGATCGGGTGGCCGACGGCTTTGGCAAGCCGGGCAAGCTCGTTGTCGGCGGCATCAGGGTCGGTGGCGTCCCGACCGGGGAGCTCTCCCTCGGGGAGCGGTGGCGGGCACAGAGAGGGTACGTCACAAGTGCGGAGTTCGTCGAGCCTCATCGTGCTTTGACGATAGACTAAGTAGCGACGAGAGTCAACCGACGCAGTGGGCTATTCCCCGCGCCGAAAGGCCTCCGCAAGTTCGGCGGGCAGCCCAGCCGCGATCACGTCGCAGGCCGTCTTTTCCACATCGTAGGCCACACGGCGCACCTCCACCTCAGACGGTTGAGACTCCTGCAGGCGGAGAACGGTGTACATGGCCCGCACATCTCCGTCCTTCGGCCGGCCCGCCGAGCCTACGTTCACGAAGAGAACGCCTCCGTACTCCCGGTGCCACGGCTTGTGGGTGTGACCGAACAGCATGATGTCGGCGTCGGCCTGCGCGGCCAGGCGCCGATAGGTGCGCTCGTCACGATCCGCCATGAGGTACTCGTTGATGCGCCTGGGGCTGCCGTGGAACAAGTGGAGACGGCGGCCGGCGGCCTCCAAACGGAGTTCTCCGGGAAGCGCACGCAACCAAGCCTTACGCTCCGGAGTCACGGCGGCGGCGGTGAATGCGTACGATGCGTCGCCGATGCGACGGGCTTCGTCATCGGCATAGTAGCAGCCGCACTCGCCCCGGTCGAAGGCGACACCGTCGTCGTAGTTGCCGAGGATGGTGGCGATTCCCGCACCACGGATCAGGTCGATGACGGCATTCGGGTCGGGGCCGTAGCCGACAAGATCGCCCAGGCAGAACACACGATCGATACCCTGCGCGGAGATATCGCCCAGAACGGCGCGAAGAGCCGCGGCGTTACCGTGTACGTCCGAGAAGAGGGCGAACTCCGCCGAGCCTGCCGCCTCCGTCCCGTCACTGGTTTCCATCAGGTCCTCAGCGACTCCGCTGCGACCGCGTCTTCCCGAAAGCCCTTGGTGAAGGACCCGCGGCGCCGGGCCACGATCCGCTCGGCCGACTTGCCGAAGAAGTGGAAGCCCGACCCGGCTTCCGACAGTACGTCGAGCAGAGGGTCTGGATGCGTGACGAGTACGCCGCCCAGGATGTCCACGCCCCGACGGAAGAAGGCCTGGGGGAGCATGCTTGCGGTCGGCCCCACCACCACCACGGTGGCGTCGGGCCGGGCGAGAGCCAGAAGATCCTCGAGCGTGTCGTTGATAAGCGAGGTGCCCGTCACCACCAAGACATCGGCGTACGGGACCTCGGTGGGCGCCGAGACGGCGGGCGCGTAGTAGGGCAGCTCATCCGGTTTCAGCGTCGTGGGGTCGAGTTCGAGCACTCGATAGGGCTTGCCCCGACGTTTCAAGACTTTCAGGAAGGGCGCGAGCGCCCCCACGACCACTACGTGTGCGTCGTCCCCGATCTCCAGGGTATCGAGTGCGTCGACCCCCTCTTCCAGGACGTAGGGCGCCGCGGGATTCCTCTCCCAAAGGCCGGCGGACAACGCGTTCAGAGTCGCGATCCCCACGGCCTTGCGGATGGCGCTCCCCGTCCACATCTCGTCCAGCAGCGCTGCAGCCGGTTTCCCGCGCAATTCGCCGGAAGAGGGCATGGCCCGAGCCGAACTCGGACAGCACACGGCCTCAGGGATCGTCTTGATCGGTGTGTAGCAGACTCCTGCGGTGCCGTCTGTAAGCTTGACTCCCGTAAAGAAAAGCCCGATGACTAGGCGCTCGACCACCAGCGCCTCGAGCTTCTTGTCCAGAGATCGGCGGATATCCTCGACGGTCTCGCGTAGAATGGCGCCCGGCACAATGGCGCCCGCCTGTTCGTCTTGTACTGTCACGGCGTCCCCTTTCGCTCGGAACCCTTGGTCGCAGTATAGCTGTCCTGTAGCCTCACAACCAGGGAGTCCGGGGGAAAAGAACCGGGAGCGGCGCGCGCACGAACCGTAGACAGCGTGACGCCACGCGCCCTCCGCGCCCTGCGCGACCTAGGCGCCCTCCGCGCCTCCGCGCCCAGTGCGTCGAATCTAGGAGGTCAGGTCCGCCTTGCGTTGCAGGAACTCGTCACGGTCGATCTCTCCGCGCGCATAGCGCTCCTCCACGATGCGCAGAGCATCGGATCGCGGGGCTGGCGGCGGCGGGACGACGGCCTGCCCGGTCGCAGGCGGGTAGGAAGTCCGTTGCCGATCGCCGCTCGTAAGAGCTCTGATCAGAAGAGCGATCCCCACCGCTACCATCACCCAGAAGGCCACCATCATCAACATCCACAGTATGCCAATGAACCCAAAACCTCCGAAGTCACCCCAACCCATCATCTGCCGCACCTCCGTCATCTAGCACACCTCAGGAGAGAGTATCCCCGAAAAATGTGAAGCGCATGTGAAGCTCGGCGGCCGGCTTGCGAATCGGCAGCCGGTCAGCCTGACCCGCACCTCCGGTGCAACCGCGGCCGGCCGCCGGTCGGACCATGGCCGTCAGCGCAGGGCTTGAGCGAGGTCCTCCACCAGGTCGTCGGGATCCTCGATGCCCACTGAAAGGCGCATGGTCCCGGGCGAAATACCCGCCGCCAGCCGGGCCTCCTCGGAGATGCCCGCGTGGCTCATGGTCCACGGCTGCTCGATCAGCGACTCCACACCGCCCAGAGACTCCGCGAGGGCGAAGACTTGGAGCCGAGCGAAGAACGCGTCAGGATCGAGTGCCTTCACGTCTAGATCGAAGCTAACCATGCCACCGAAACCGCTCTGCTGACGCTTGGCCAGCTCGTGGCCGGGGTGGTCCTCGAGTCCTGGGTAGTAGGTACGCAGCGACTTCGGGTGATCCCGGAGGAAACGGGACACGGCCCCCGCGGCCGCCTCGTGCGCCCGCATGCGCGGTCCAAGCGTCTTGACCCCCCGCAGAACCAGCCAGGCGTCGAAGGGAGAGTTAGCCAGTCCCACGGCGTTGACCAGACTGCTCAGCCGCTCCCCCAGGTCGTCGTCGTTGGTGATCACCACGCCGCCGACCACGTCGCTGTGACCGTTCAGGTACTTGGTGGTCGAGTGCAGCACGACGTCCACGCCCAGGTCCAGCGGCCGCTGGAAGTACGGGCTGAGGAAGGTGTTGTCGGCGACTGTCACAAGACCGTGTTCCCGTGCGATGCCCACCATCGCGACGATGTCGATGATGTTGAGGAGCGGGTTCGAGGGCGTCTCGATCCACAGCATCCGCGTCTCCGGCCGGATGGCGGCACGCACCGCGGCCTCGCTGGTCATGTCCACGAACGAGAACGATAACCCGAACCGCGGCAACACCGCTTCGAATAGACGGTACGTGCCGCCGTAGATGTCGTGACCCGCCACGATGTGGTCGCCTTGCGAGAGAAGGAGCACGGTGGCAGTGACGGCGGCCATCCCGGTGCAGGTTGCGCGGGCGAAGGTGCCGCCTTCCAGCGCGGCCAGGTTCTCCTCCAGGGCAGTGCGGGTGGGATTGCCGCTACGGGTGTAGTCGTAGCCCCGGTGGACGCCGACCCGATCGAACTTGAACGTCGAGGAAGGGTAGATAGGCGTGATGACGGAATTGTACGTGGCGTCTTTCGCCACGCCGACGTGGACGGCAGACGTGTCGCGTTTCATGATCGATCCTCCAAGACGTGGGTGTGTGGGATTATAGGGAAATCTTGACCGGCCTGCCCATCGCCGTCACGATGTGGGAGCACCCGCAAAGAGAAAGGGGCTTCAGAGCGATGATCACACGATACGTGCTCGGCGCAGCGATGGTACTCGCGGGCTTGGCCGCAGCGATGCAGCCCCCTATCAATGCCGCTCTGGCCAAACGCACCGGTGGACTCGAGTCCGCCACGATCAGCTTCGCAGTGGGCACGTTGATCCTGCTCGTTTTCGCGCTTGTGCTGGGCAACGGTAGTCTTTTGTCCCTACGCGGAGCGCCCGCATGGCAGTGGACCGGGGGCTTGCTCGGTGCGCTCTTCGTGTGGTCCACCATCGTCATGGTGCCCCGTTTGGGGGCCGCCGGCCTCATCGCGAGTGTTATCGCGGGCCAGCTGGTTGGAGGGTTGATCATCGATCGCTTCGGCCTCTTCGGGCTCCCGCAGACGCCGATCTCCTGGACGCGCGTCGCCGGTGTGGCGCTCCTGCTGGTGGGAGGAGCGCTCGTGGTGCGCCGTTAGGCCGGCCGTTCGTGGGTCGCCTACCACCACGGCGCTGGAGTCCCAGTCGTTGTTCCACACCGGGTGCGGAACCGAAGCGGCGTCAAGCTTCCACAGAACCGTCGGTTCCTCCCGATCGAGGGTCACCACCCGGAAGAAGTTGTCGCGAGACCCTGTGTAGAGGAGCGGATAGCCGTCGGGATCGAGCGAGACCGAACCCTTGACCAGGTCGCCCGTAGGTAGATCGGGGAGAGTCCCCCCGGAACATCACGAGGCCCGCGAACGAAGTGTTGATGGGCGAAGCCCCGGCGGGCGGCCCGATAGGCCCCTCGTCGACGGATCCACCGCCCGGGGACGAAACGGCACCCGTACCGTTGCTGCCCGCGTCGTGGGCGCCTCCGCCCCCACCCTCGCGAGGCGACGTGCGACCCCCTACGTCCCGTCGGCCGGGCCGTGCGTGGCCCGGACGATGAGCCCGCGACCCCTGGTGGAGATCAAATCGAGATACGCGACCAGGTCCTTCGCGAAGTTCCACTGGGTGAGGTTGATGGGAGTCTCCCCGATGCGGCTCGCGAGGGACTCCCGCAACTCGCTCCAGTTGGTCCAACCGATGCGGGCGGCAAGACTTTCCGGATCCACATCTGCAGGAAGGCCGGTCATCTTCGCGGCGAGCAAGGCTGGGTCGTTCCAGTATTTCGAGACCAAGGCGGGGGGCTCCGCATCGGTGGTGAGCACCAGCAGACGACAGCGACCTCCCAGAGCGGCATAACCGGCATCGAGTGTGCGGACGATCTGATCCCGCTCCACGTCGTGCGCGGTCTGCCTGCTCAGCTCATGCCAGTACCGCGCGATCACCAGAAAAGTATAGGCCCCCGTCTCGAGGACGCACGATACCTCGGTGTCGTTCTCCGCGACGTCGCGGCCGGCCGGCCGAGGATAGCGCCGCCAAAAATCGAGTGTGTATCCGCTCTCGATAGCCTGCTCGTACTGCTCGCCGCGGAAGGCCTTGCCCAGGAGTTCAACGAGCCACGTGGTCGTCTCGAAGTTCCGCAACGGGCCGAAGACGTTCGAGACGAACTCGTCCTCCCGACTTTCACGCAGCATCCCACCGTAGTATCGGTCGCGACCGAACAACTCAACGTACATAGCCATGCCTGAGGCCCCCTTCTATGCGTGAGGCGGAGCCGCCGGGGCCCCGCCATACGGTACTTGTGCGATGCTAGCGTTCCCGTGCCCCACTGTCAAAGAGTGGGGCCCAGAAAGACGTATAGCCGGTCCCAGGGGGTAGGACCGGCTATACTGCGGGGAAAACTGCTCAACACTGGGCGGGGCGGAATGGGGGGGATTCCGGGAATCCTCGCCTGTTCAGTGCTCAGCTGCAGGTAGTGTAACCAGGTCCCTAGGATAAATCCAATACCATATTTCTATGATTGCTATAATCTCTCTTTATGGAACTTACTCAGCTTAGGTACTTCACGGCCGTCGCCGACGCCCTGAGTTTCACAGAGGCGGCAGCCAAATTGCACGTGTCGCAGCCGGCACTCAGCTACCAGATCAAGCAACTCGAGAACGAACTTGGCGCCCGCTTGTTCGACCGCACCAGCAGGAAGGTATCCCTGACCGTTGACGGGAGCACCTTCCTGCCGTTGGCTCAGGCTGTGCTGCTGAAGACCGAGGAAGCGAGCCGCGTGATGGAGGAGCGCCTGGGCGTGGTCACCGGCAGCGTGCGGTTCGGCTGCGTGCCTAGCGCGGCCGCATACCTGGTCCCCCCTGTTCTCGCCTCGTTCGCGCGCAACTGGCCCGGTATACAAGTGACTCTCGTCGAGACCGGGGCGGCGGATCTCGAGCGCAGTGTGCTCGACGGTTCCACGGACTTCGCCATCATCTCTGAGCCCCATGCGCCCGAACTTCTCGAGGTCTCCCCCCTCCTGCAGGAGGATCTTCTACTCGTGCTTCCGCACGGCCACCCGCTGGCGGAACGCGAGAGCGTCGCGTTGCGTGAATTGGAAACGGAGCCCTTCATACTCCTCGGAGGAGCCTTCACCTTGGGCCCCCAGGTGCTCGACTATTGCCGGCATGCCGGCTTCGAGCCTCGGGTAGCCTACGAGACGGGAGCACTCGAATCGGCAAAGAGTTTCGTCCGCAACGGCTTAGGCATCGCCATCCTTCCTCGAATGGCCATGACAGCAGCTGACGAGGAGACCTTGGCCATCGTGTCGTTCTCCGAGCGCGTCACCCGAAGGTTGAATCTCATCCGCAGCAAGGATCGATACGCCACCGTCGCCTCCCGGACGCTGATGGTGCACGTGCGAACGGCGATCGTCTCCGAATATGGTTCAATTGGCAAGCCGTCAGAAGGAACCTAGGATCCGTCCCGCGGCGGACCGAGATCAGGAGTAAGACCCGTGTATCTCAAGTATCTCTTCGTGGAGGGGTTCAAGAGCTTTCCCGAACCGTCGGGTCTTGAACTGCAGGAGGGCGTATGCGTGTTCGTTGGTGCGAACGGCACGGGCAAGAGTAACCTCACCGACGCCGTCACCTGGGCTCTCGGCGAGAACGATCTGACCCGACTGCGCTGTCGCTCGGCGGAAGACCTCGTGTTCGCCGGTAGTGAAGAACTCCTGCCCATGGAATCGTGCGAAGTGACTCTGGTTCTCGACCCCCGCCCCAAGAGGCTCCGCCTCGCGGGACTGCCGCCCGAGGTGTGCAAACACGGTCATGCCTCCAACCATACGCGCGATATCCCGGAGGGAGCCCTCACGATCACGCGACGAGCAGACCGCGACGGCAAGACGTCGTTCCTTCTCGACGGAGTGGAGGCGTCCGCAGCGGATGTAAGTGCCCGCCTTACCGATCTTGGCGTCGGCACTCCTCCCGTCTCCGCGATCCGGCAGGGCGAACTGGATCGTCTCTTGTTGCTTCATCCGGAGGCCCGGCGGCGTCTCATCGAGGAAGCGGTGGGCATCCCTGAGTTGGGGCTCCATCACGGTCGGCTGTGCTCCGAGCGCTCGGCCACTCTGATGCGACGAGAACGCCTGATCGGAGAGCGGACGGAAGCTCTGGGGCGCGTGGCCGCTCTTGACCTCGAGGCAGGCGCGCTCGAACGCCAACAGGAGTTGGAGGCCGAGCAGACCGCCCTCCGGGCGGAGGTTGTCCGCCGAGCCCTCCCACGCGACGCGCCCTCCGGCCCTGAGGGCGCACCGACGGGGTCGGAACTCTTGGAGCTCCTCGGATTGTCCGCGGCGACCGGTGCCCGATCATCCGATGCCGGGGCCGAGGACGAGCCGAGCGACTCATGGCCGTCCCTGCGCTCTAAGCTCGAGCTGTGCGCCAACCGACTGGCGGTATTGGGACCGCTCAATAGTCGCGCCGCGGACGACCTCGTCGCCGCCGAAGCCCACGTGGCCGAGATCGACCGACTCCTCGCCTCCGGAGACGCCGAGGCCGCGTCGCTCGAAGCGCAAATTCATTCTCTTGAAGCCGAAATGACGGAGATGTTCGCCCAAGGTCTGAGTCGCATCGAGAGGCGTTTCCGTTCGCACTACCACGTGCTGGCACCGGGAGGCGAGGCCTCACTCCCCATGGTCGAGGGCAGTGACGCTCCGGGCGTCGACGTCCTTGTGCGCCCGCCGGGAAAGGTGCTCG
>JBBRDB010000049.1:0-14776 GCA_038204345.1 Thermoleophilia bacterium
GAGGCCGTCGGCGCCATGGGGGTTCCCGTCTACTTCTACGAGGACGCCGCCTCGCAGCCGGAGCGTCGTAACCTTGCCGACGTGCGTCGAGGTGAGTATGAAGGCCTGGCCGACAAGCTGGCCACGCCGGGTTGGGAGCCCGACGCCGGCCCTGCCGAATTCAACGCCCGTTCCGGCGCCACTGTGGTGGGCGTCCGCTTTCCGCTGATCGCCTTCAACGTCAACCTGGGGACGAGAGACGTGGCAGTGGCCAAGCGCATCGCCGACGCGGTGCGCAACATTCGCGGCGGCTACCGCAACGTGAAGGCCATGGGGTTGGCTCTCGAGGAAGCGGGAGAGGTGCAGGTGTCCATGAACATGGTCAACTACCGGGAGACACCTATCCATCGGGTCGTGGAGACCATCCGCTCCGAAGCCGCGCGCCACGGGGCGGCGGTCACCGGGTGCGAACTCATCGGGCTTGCCCCCTTGGAGGCGTTCGAAGAGACCATCCGTCACTACCTGCAGATACACGATTTCACGACCGACCAGATCATCGAGACCCACCTGCTGGGATAGCAACGCGTGTCGTGGCCGGCCCGGGCAGGCCAGGGGTCTTGCGCCAACTGTTATGAGGGAGCGTTCATGGAGCACAGCACATTGACCCACCTGCCGCTGCGCGAACTGGAGGCCAGGGTGGCGTCCATGGACCCCACCCCGGGAGGGGGCAGCGTCTCGGCCCTGGCAGGGAGCCTGGGCGCCGCCCTCGGCGCCATGGTCTGGCGCCTGACCCAGGCCAAGGCTTCGAGTGACCTGCCCGAAGAGCGCCTGGACGAGCTTGTGGGGGCACTCGATGACCTGGGTGCCTCGCTGCGTGAGAAGGTGGACGAAGATGCCGCCGGCTACGACGGCGTCGTCGCGGCTATGCGCCTGCCTAAGGACTCGGATCAGGAGAAGGCCTCGCGCGCCGCGGCGATCGCCGCGGCCACCCGTACGGCCACCAAGGTGCCCTTGCAGACGGCCAGGCTCTGCGCGGACGTCATGGACCTGTGCGTCGCGGCGGCCCGCCTGGGTCACGGTGGCGCCGTCACCGACGCTGGGGTAGGCCTGCTGATGGCATTCGCGGGAGTGAAGGGGGCCCTCTACAACGTGGAGATCAACCTGAGCAGTTTGGCCGACGAAGCGTACACCGCTTCGGCGCGCGCGGAGGCCGCATCGTTGCGTGCGCGCGCCGACGAAGCACTCCACGATGGCGACACGGTGGTGAGGGACCGGATCGCGGGCTAGCCGTCGGCGTCGTCGAAAGGCTTCGAGGCGCGTCTGCACCTCGGGTAGAGAGATCAGGAAAGGGCAGGCCATGTTCGTAGTCATCGGAGAACGGATCAATACCTCCCGCGCGGCCGTGCGCGAGGCCACCGAGAAACGTGATGCGGAGTACATTCAGGATGATGTGAAGAAACAGCAAGCCGCCGGCGCCACCTACATCGACGTGAACGCCGGCGCCCGTTTCGGCCACGAGACTGAAGACATGAGGTGGCTCCTCGAGGTCATCCAACCCGTGATCGACATACCGATCTGCCTGGACAGTCCCGATCCTCACGTGCTCGAGACCGCATACGGCCTGGTGGCGAAACAGCCGATGATCAACTCCATCAGCCTTGAGCGAGAGCGCTACGAGACCATGGTGCCCTTCCTAGAGGGTAAGGATGTCTCAGTGATAGCCCTCTGCATGGACGACACCGGTCTGCCGCTCGACACCGACGACGTCGTGGCGCGCGCCAAGAAACTGGCGGCCGGAATCGAGGGAGTGGGCATCAGCCGCGATCGGATCTTCGTGGATCCGCTGATCCAGCCCATCAGCACCGATCAGACGAAGGGGCTGATGACCCTCGAGGCCGTACGCCGCATCGCCGCCGACCTGCCGGGCATCCGCTTCACCTGCGGTTTGTCCAACATCTCCTACGGTCTGCCTCAGCGCAAGGTGGTGAACCGGACGTATCTGGCCCTGCTTATGGGAGCCGGCCTCGATGGCGCCATACTCGACCCTCTGGACGACTCGATCATGTCCGTGGTGAAGACCGCAGAGATGCTCCTAGGTCGAGACGAGTACTGCACTGGGTATCTCGACGCGGTGCGGGCGGGGCAGATCTCAGCCTGAATGCGGCTCCTTCGGAGTGGGCGCCTGCGGGCGCCGGGGCCACCAACTCCACCGGCCAAGGATGAGGGCGATGGCAGGAACCAGGGCGGTGCGGACCACAAATGTGTCGAGTAGCACCCCCACGGCCACTGCGAATCCCACCTGCACCAGCCCCAGGATACTGGCGCTCATCATGGCGGCGAAGGTGCCGGCCATGATGATGCCGGCGGAGGTGATGATGCCACCGGTGCGGGAGACTGCCATCTGGATGCCGATCTTGTCCGTGCTCCGTGCTACCTCCTCCTTGACCCGTCCCATCAAGAAGATGTTGTAGTCCATCCCCAGCGCTACCAGCATCACGAACATGAAGATAGGCACCCACCAGGTGACACCGGTGACGCCTAGGATACCGCCGAATACCAACCGCACGATCCCCAGCGTGGCTCCGTAGGAGATCAAGATGGTCAGGATCAGGTAGAGCGGTGCCACCAGCGCCCGCAAGAGCAGCACCAAGACCACGAAAACCCCCAAGAGGACGAACACCACGGCTCGGATCATGTCCCGGCGCGAGCCGTCCCGTAGGTCGGCCACGATAGCCGAGCTGCCTTCCACGACGCCGGGACCCTCCTTCGCCAATAGGTCGCGGATCTCGTCGACGGTGGTGAGGGCTTCAGGCGCGTAGGGTCCAGCGTCCAAGACTACCTGGAGTCGCGCACTGCCTCCGTCGGCGGAGATGTAGGCGTCGCGCAGCGCGCGGAGTCCGTCATTGGTCGCAACGTAGGTGTCCGGGAGCATGAGTTGATCCTGGGTCTCGAACTCGGAGCCCAGATGATCGAGCGCCACGGCAAGGCGCTCCAGGTCTGCTACGAGAGAAGAGAACACCTGAAGACTTGGCGCGGAGGCTCCCTGAGCCGTCGCCGCGACCGACTGAAGAGCGGTCAGGGCATCGGCGTAGGCCGGGCTTTGCGCCGCCCTGGGCACCTCGCGGCCCAACTGTTGGAGGTAACTGAGGAGCCTGAGCAGCTCCTGCTGCGCCTCTGCCAGCATGGTGGGATCGAGAGTTGAGTCTCCCCCTCCGAACAGCGAACCGAGGGCAGCTGCGGCGGCGGCGGACCGCAACTGGGCGAGGGCTTCACGTACTCCGCTCGCTTGGTCCGCCAACTGGCCTTTGACCGAGAGTGTGCCTTGATCTTCGAGAGAACCGATCAAGCTGCGCACGGACGCGACTCCATCCACAGCGGCCAGGCCGGCCTGCAGCTCGCGCGTGCGCGTGAGCCCCGACGAGGTGGCATAGTCCATGTCGCCCTGGGCGACCACGGTGAGGGGTTGCATGGTCCCGGCCCCGAGGTGCTCAGCCAGTACGTCGAAGCCTTGGTGTGCGTTTGCATCCGCAGGCAGGTCTTGGAGGAGGTCGAAGTCGCTGGCGAGACCTCTGCCGTACAGGGCGAGCGGGAGGAGGACGACGAGAGTCGCCACCAGGGCCGCACGCGGGTGGTTCGTCACTGTGCGCGCCCAGGCCGTCCAGAATCGGTGACCGTCGTCGTCTCGCACACGCCGCGGCCAGAATGCCCTGCGGCCCAAGAGTGAGAGCAGCGCCGGCGTGAAGGTGAGGCCTGCGAGGAGCGCTACCACCACGCCGATGGCCACGCTCGGGCCGGTGGTATTGAACAGGCCGAGTTCGGCTAGGGCCATGGTCGAGAGTCCCACCACCACGGTGCCCGCGCTGGAGGCGATGGTCTCACCCACCGTGCGCACGGTCCGTTGCACCGCCACGTCAGAGTCGGGGGACTTGGTGATCTCCTCGCGGAAGCGGCTGATGAGGAACAGGCAGTAGTCGGTGCCCGCCCCGAACAGGACGACTATGAGGAAGATGTTGGTGTAACCCGAGACGAGCATGATGCCGTCGCCCAGAAAGGCCACGATGCCGCGCGAGATAAGGTAGGCGATGGCGATGGTCAGAAGGGGGATGAGCGGGCTGACGGGAGATCTGTACACGAGCAGAAGGATGACCACGACCAGGAGGATGGTGATCCAGGTGGTGGAGTCGATGCTGTTACGCGTGGCTTCATCGTACGCGCCGATGATGCTGGCGTCACCGGTCATGTAGGTGGACACGCCTTCGGGCGCCGCGTCGAGTCGTTTCCCGATCTCCGCGAGCGCTTCCTTGGTGGGATCCTCGGTGCCGGACCGGTTGAAGGTCACCACGACTAGTGCCACCTGGCGGTCCTCGCTCACCAGGGCGCGCGCGGTCTGCTCGTCGGCGGAGACGGGGCTTACCACGCGCTCGATCACGCCCGGCGCCGCGTCGCTGCTCAACCAGGCATCGACGCCCTGGAGAAACGACCAAGACGCACCCGCGCGGACGTCGTTGCCGGTCCCGGCGTCGAACACGATCACGGTACTGGACGGAGAGATCCGTCCGGGGAAGGCCTCCTCAACCACCTTCACGGCTTCGAGGCTCGGCGCCTTCGCTGCCAGGAACGCGCGCGTGTCGTTGACCGCGACGTCGTCGATGTTGGGGGCGAAGTACGTGACCGCCGCCGCCAGCACGAGCCAGGAGGCGATGATCAGCCAGCGGTAGCGGGTGGCTATCCTACCGAGTCGTTCGAACACTCGGGCCGTCGGCTCACGTAGGCGCGATCACGCGCGCGAGATCTTCTTGCGCCGTTTGTAGGTGCGGGCCAACTCGAGGAAGATGCCCACGTCGCGATCCAGGTCGCTCTGGGTGCCGTCGAAGTAGAACACCCGGATGGGGATATTGTCGTGCTCGCGGCTGACCTTGGGGTAGATCGCCTCGGTGATGATGCCGTTCATGCAGGTGAAGGGGCTGATGTCCACCACTCCGTCGGCCCCCTTCTTGTGGAAGAAGATCGTGCCGCCCGTGGAGAGCACCATCTCGCCCATAGACCCCGACTGTGGCAAGTAGGGCCGGGCCCACTCGAGGACTTCGGCCACGTGGGGCTCCTCGTAGCCGCGGAAGACGTCTTCGAACTCCTCCATCAGGGCGTGCTCGTCGCGCATCTGGACCTTCTGGGTGATGTAGGCCTTGGCCCAATCGGTGCTCACCCGGCGCTTTTCCTCGCGATAGCGGCGGAAGCGCTCCTCAGTCGTGTACCAGATCCATTCGCCCACCCCGGCCAGCCAGCATTCGCCGCCGTTGGCCTCGATACGGCGGATCAGCTCCTCGTTGGAGAAGGTGTTGAGCCGGCAGAAGATCTCGCCCACGACACCGATGAGAGGCCGATCCTCCTCGCGCACGGGGATGGCAAGGAACGCGGCTTTGGAGCGCGCGAGTGCCGCCTTGATATCTGCCAACTTCTCCTTGTTGCTCACCCCGGGCCGTTCGATGACGGCGGCCACCGTCTCCAGGGCCTCCATATAGACCGTGTCGGTCTGACCGGGTTCGACCTCGTAGGGCCTTGTCTTCAGCAACATCTTCATCAGGATGTCGTTGGCGATGACCGCGCGCCACCCGGTCCTGATGAGCTCCGGCGCCTGGTCGCCGATGCCGGCGTAGCCGTCGGCCGAAGTAAGGGAGAGGATGGCGACGTTATCGAAGCCGTTCTCGTCAAGAACCTGTCGTTGGAGGGCTGCATATTGGCCGAAGCGGCAGGGGCCGTTGGCGGTGGGAATCATGAAAGCCACCGTGCGCGGGTCGAGACCTTCGTCGACCAGGAGTTTCATGAGGTCGCCCATGACCACCTTCTGCGGGTAGCACTCGTCACCGGAGGTGAGCCGGCTGCCGAGTTCAAGCGTGCGCGCATCGGACTCGGGCGTGACCTTGGCTTCGATGCCGATGGAGGCCATGGCGGCGGCCAATAGGCGCGATCCGCCGTAGGGCATGCGTGGGAGGAACAGGGTGCGACCGGTGAGGTCGACCTGATCGCCGGCCATGGGGCTGTTATCAGCTCCGCGCAGCTGTTCGGGCGCGGGGATCGAGGCGATCGCACGGGTGGCCGCTTCCGCGGTGCCCTTGCCGTTACCCGCGGCCTTGGAGGTCTCAGTGCTCACACCAGTCTCCCTACGCCGGCTGCGAAGCCGATTGCTTGTCGCGCGCCCACCAGCGCAGGAACCCCTTGCTGTCTAGGTAGGCCTCGCAGCGCGTCATGGCGCCGGCGTCGTTGGTGTGTTCGTCGAACTGGAGGGTGAGGAACGGCTCCGGCGCGGCATCTCTCACGAAGTGCTTGATGTAGGAGTCGGGTCCGCACTTGAAGTTGGTGATGTAGATCATGTGCAAGTTGGGGTGCTCGTGCACGAACTTCGCCGCCTGGATGATGCGTCGGCCGTAGTTCCAGAACATGTTCGGCACGATGTCGCGCGTGGGGATGTCCCAGAGCGGCAGAAAGTCGAGGGGTATGACGTTGACGCCGTAGTATTTACGCAGCTTCGCCGGGATGTCCATGTTGATGCCGGCGTCGTACATGTTGTAGCCGCGGCCGATCAACACTATGCCCATCTCTCCGTGTTCGTCCAAGGTCGCGAGTGCGTCCTCGCCGGCTTCCACCAACGCCCGGCGGTAGTGAGCCTGCGCCTCATAGGCCTTGTCGACCGCCGCATCGACCGTCCTGGAAGGCACGCCGAGCCTCTTCATGTCGGTGCGGAGCGACTCCTTCATGTACTTCTTGCCGCGGCGAAAATGGATGGTGGGGGTGACCAGTCGGTCGGCGTAGGCCTCG
Source organism: Thermoleophilia bacterium (assembly GCA_038204345.1). Lineage (GTDB taxonomy): Bacteria > Actinomycetota > Thermoleophilia > RBG-16-64-13 > RBG-16-64-13 > JAHJSA01. The sequence goes on from JBBRDB010000049.1 coordinate 6,793, forward strand.
AGGTGCGGCGCGGCGCGGACCACCCAGGGCAGTGTCTGGCCCCACGGGCACGCATGTGACTCGAGTTCCGGGTGGTCCGTCTCTTCGTTGAGGACGTTGGGCAAGAACACCTGGTCGACCCCTCGCTCGAAGAGGTCGGCGACGTGCCCGTGGGCCACGCGGATGGGGAAGCACGGCTCCGCTACGGAGTGCTCCACGCCGGCCTCACGGATGCTCTTGTCCGATTCGCCCGAGACCAGCAGGTCGAAGCCGCACTCCTTGAAGAAGACGGCCCAGAATGGCAGGCGATCGTACATATACATGGTGCGGGGGATGCCTATCGTGCCGAGCTTGGAACCCGACCCGCTGCTCACCGGTCCGGTCAGGTCGATGCCCTTAGCGCGGCCGCCATTGCCGCCAATGTGGATATCGTCGCCGTTGCCGTCGGCCCTGCTGCGGTGCATGGCGGTGCGGAGTTGCGCGTCGTCGAGCACGTAGGAGAAGGCCGCGTGTTCCCGCAACGCGAGGAGATCCTGGATCACCGGCTTCTTGTCCACCTTGGCGCGCTTCCGGTAGCGATCGGAACACTTGTCACCCCAGTAAGTCTTCTCCTCACCGATGGTGAACTGGCGGATGTCGCATTCGTTCGAGCAGCCCTTGCAGGTGAATTCACGGATGACGTAATCGACTTTCTCCAGGTCCCACCCGCGGAAGCGCGACTCGGCGGCGGTCGCCTCCATCTTCTCGCGGGCGAGCAGCGCCATACCGATGGCACCCACCACGCCGTTGTAGGGCGGCACGATGATGTCCCGCTCAAGGACCTGGGAGAAGGCCGCGGCCACGGCGTCGTTATACGCCGTGCCTCCCTGGAAGTAGATGGTGTCGCCGATGTGACGCGTGCCCACGAGACGGTTCAAGTAGTTGTAGACGATGGAGTAGGCCAAGCCGGCCACCACGTTGCGCTTCTCCGCCCCTCGTTGAAGGTAGGAGTTGACGTCGCGCTCCATGAACACGGTGCAACGTTCGCCCAGGCGCACGGGGGTCGTGGCCGCGAGCCCCATCTCCGCGAATTCGCCGATGATGTTGATGCCGAGCTTCTCCGCCTGTTCCTCCAGGAACGAGCCGGTGCCGGCGGCGCAGGCTTCGTTCATGGCGAAGTCGACGACCACGCCGTCCTGCAGGCTGATGAACTTGGAGTCCTGGCCGCCGATCTCGAAGATGGTGTCGGGGATGCGATCGAGGAACTTGCGTCCGATGAAGGTGGCGCCCGTCTTGTGGGCGGTGATCTCATCGTTGACGGTGTCGGCGCCGGCCAACTCTCCGATCAACTCGCGGCCCGAACCGGTGGTGCCGACGCCCCGTATGTTCAGCTGCGACCCCATCTCGTTCCAGATCTCGGCGAGCCCCTTGTTGACCACTTCAACCGGCCGCCCGTCGGTCTTCAGGTAGATCTCCTTGACCACTTCGCCGTTCTGATCGAGCACGACCAGGTTCGTCGAGACCGAGCCTACGTCGATGCCCAAGTAAGCGTCGACGGCGCCATCCTCGGGAAACACGTATGGCTTGACGCGATCGCGCAGGAGGATCACCCGTTCCATGCTCAGCGGGTCGGAGACGGGAAGGCTTCCCGACTGCTGCGTGCCCAGACCCTGCAGGTCGATGACCATAGGTCCACGTCCCGAGGCCTCGTCGGCCTCGATGAGAGCGGCGCCGATAGCGCCCATCCAGGCGTAGTCGGCGGGGATGAGCAGTCGTTCGCGGGGGAGGTCGAAGGCCTCGAGCAGGGCTCCCACGGCTCCTTCGTTGGCGGCGACGCCGCCGATGAAGGCCACCTTACCCTCGACGCTCTTGCCCTTGGCGATGCTGCCCTTGTAGTTGCGGATCACCGCGTTGCAGAGGCCCTTGAGGACCTCCGGCGGTTGGTAGCCCTTCTGTTGGGCGTGGATCATGTCCGACTTTGCGAAGACCGAACACCGTCCGGCGATAGTCGCGGCTTTGCCCGCGCCGCAGACGATGTCGCCCACGTCTTCTATGTCGTAGAGCAGGCGGTTCGCCTGTTGGTCCATGAAGGAACCCGTGCCGGCGGCGCAGTCTCCGTTGGTCTGATAATCGGAGATGCCCACCCGGCCGGTGTCTCGGTCGATCTCGAGTTGGATGAACTTGGAGGTCTCGCCGCCCATCTCGAAGACGGTGGTGACCTCCGGATGGAGAGACCCGACGGCCCGCGCGATGGCCTTGAACTCGTTCTCGACTCCTGCGCCTAGGCCGTGTGCGACCAGGCGCGCTCCGGAGCCGGTGACCCTGATGCCGGTGACGAGGTCGGGGGAGAGCGCCTCGAGCACCTCGGACAGGAGCCCCCGGGCGGTTTCCACGGGGCTGCCGAGGATACGGCGGTAGGTCGTGGTGAGGATGGGTGGCGTCGCTACGCCACCCGGCGCAGTGCCCTTGCTCTCGCGCATGAATAGGGGGTGGCCGCAGGCGAGACGCTCGAACGACTCGCGATCGGCGTCCTCTCCGACGACCGCCATCTTGACGCTGATACAGCCGATATCGATTCCAAGCGTGGCCATAGAGTGCCGGTCTCCTTCTTCTTGGAACGGTGTGGGGGTGCGCGCAGCCCGTCCCTCGTGGTCGGTCGCACTCTGGAGACCGGAGGGTCGGGGTTCGCGAGCCGCGGCTTCGGCACGTAGCCTTGGCCGGCGGTGTCGCCCACGACCGCAGTGGTTCTACCGCGATAAATCGCGTAACAGCTTACCACGGAAGCCCATGGCGCACCCGCCTGGGCGGCCCCGGCGGCCGGTCCCGCAGCCGGGCGCGAGAGGCACGGCCGGCCCGCGCCCGTCACCCGCCGGCGGCGTCGGTAGCCCGCCGGGGCTCCATCCGATACAGTGATGCCCGCCGGCAAGACCCGAAGGAGACGCATGTCCTCGGCATCCTCAAAGAAGGCGATAGTGGCCGCGGTCGTGGGCAACCTCGCTATCGCCGCCACCAAGTTCGGAGCCGCGGCGGTCACCGGTAGCTCGGCCATGCTCTCCGAGGGGATCCACTCACTCGTGGACACCGGCAACGGGCTGCTCCTTCTACTCGGCCTCCGGCGAAGCAGGCTTCCGGCCGATGTGGAGCACCCTTTCGGCCACGGCATGGAGCTCTACTTCTGGACGTTGGTGGTCGCGGTCATGATCTTCGCCGTGGGCGGGGGCATGTCGATGTACGAAGGCGTGACCCACATACAGCACCCGCAGCCGCTGGAGGATCCGTTCTGGAACTATATCGTCCTTGGGTTCGCCGTGGTCTTCGAAGGCATCTCCTTTACCATCGCCTGGCGGGAGTTCGGTCACGCCCGTGCCGGCCGTGGGATCTTCCGCGCCATCCGTGAGAGCAAGGACCCGTCGCTCTTCACTGTTGTGTTCGAAGATTCGGCCGCGCTCGCCGGCCTGGTGCTCGCCTTCCTGGGGGTGCTGTTGGGTCATCAGCTGGACAACCCCTACCTGGACGGGGCGGCCTCCGTGGCGATCGGTGTTGTCCTCGCTTGCGTCGCCGTCTTCCTCGCATACGAGAGCAAGGGTCTGTTACTGGGCGAATCCGCCGATCCCAAGGTGGTCAAGGAACTCGCGGCGCTGGCCCTGGACGAGCCCGCTATCACCCAGGTGGAACACACCCTCACCATGCACATGGGTCCCAGCGACGTGCTCCTCAATCTCAAGGTGAGGTTCACTCCCGGGCTGTCATCGCTCGAGACTGGTCGTGTGGTGGACAGGCTGGAACGGACTATCCGCGACTCCTATCCGGAGATCACGCGCATATACGTGGAAGGCGGCGTGGGCGAAGAAGCGGGCGCCGGACCCGACCCCGGGACCGGCTCAGCGCCAAACTAGGGGCAGCCTGGAGGAACCAAGTAGGAGTATAGGCGCCTGCGGGAACGAGGCGCCTGCGGGAACGCCGGTGGCCGTCGTCAGCGGGCGGTGTTCCTGACGGGCAGGGCTGTAGCCTGTCCTTGGGCGACGAGTCCGCCGTCGTTGTTCCTCACGGTGTACTCGACCACCAGCAGCCGCGACCCGCGGTGGATGATGGAGCACTCGGCCGTGAGCGTGTCGCCGGCTTGGGCGCTCCGCAGGATATTGAAGCTCCACTGCACGCCCATGGCGTCGACGATCGAGTTCACGGTGATGGCGAAGGCGACGTCGACCAGCGCGAACACGAGGGCTCCGTGGGCCTTGTCGTGCACGTTGAGAAAGGCCTCCTGCACCTTGGCGGAGACGCGCGCATAACCCTCGGAGGCTTCGTCCACGGTCATCCCGAACAACTGGATGAGGCGGTCGTTCTCGACGATGGTCTCGATTCTATCCACGTCCGCGATTCTACCCTAGGAGGTTCGCGTCCGGTAGCGTTCGGGCGCGCGCCGGCGACAGATCTCGTACACATCCTCCGGAGTGAACACCGCCTGATCGGCTGCTATGGGCACACCTACCGCTTCCTTCACCTGCCGCAGCGAAGAAAGCGAGGTGCTGGGCGTCGGCTGTTCCACGAACTCGGGTTCGAAGGGGAGGAGAAGGCGGATCGTCGAGATGGCGGTGGCCGGATCCCACGCTTCGTTGGCGTCAAGTCGGAGACGCCGTTCACCTATCGCGCCACGGACCGCCGCGACCGAGATTGCCGAAACAGGGCGCGAAATCGAGATCGCAGTGACGGCGGGCGTGCTGCATCAGGGCGCCGATCGCGAAGGGCGATCGTCCTTGGAGCAAGGCGGCTGAGCGTTCGAGCACGTCGAGCACGCCCGCCAGGGAGGGGCCGGCCACCGATTCGCCGTACCCGGTGACACCCTCGTCGGTGGTCACCTCGACCAGGGCGACGGCGGCTCCGAGGTCGAGGCGTCCGGCCCAGTGGTACGGCACCCTGAAGGGCGAGAACAGCGGTGTGACGCTGATGCGGCTGAGCTTCACCAGGGAACGCCCCCTCACGACGCCTGGGCGCGCCTGGCGACAGCCACGATGGCCACGTCGTCGCCGAGCCGACCCGAAGCGAACTCCTTGAGTCGGGCGAACAGCAACTCGGGCAGGTGCGAAGCGCCTTCTGAGCCCAATAGAGACACGGATTCGAGTAGGCGCTCGTCGCCGAAGAGCTCTCCATTCCGGCGGGCCTCGATGACTCCGTCCGTGTAGAGCAACAGTATGTCTTCCGGAGCCAGGAACGCTTCCCTGTCCTCGAATGAAGCCTCCTCGAAAGCCGCCAGTATCGGCGAGGGGGTTTCCAGAAAGAACGTCTCCCGCCCGCCACCGCCGGAGTTGTCCATCCTGTGTACCACCGATGGTGGATGCCCCGCTGAGCAGTAGAGCAGCCTGCCGGTGGGAACGTGCAGGTAACCGAGGAACACACTCACCCACGAAGCCGAGTCGGTGGAGCGCACCAGGAGTGCGTTCGTGCGGGCGAGCACCTCCGCTGGAGTATCGCCGTTCATGCTGTAGGCGCGGATCGTGTCCTTCACCCGGGACGTGAGTGTCGCGGCAGGCAACCCTTTGCCGGAGACGTCTCCCACCACCACCGCTATGCGGTCGCCCTCGAGTTCGAACAGGTCGTAGAAGTCACCACCCACTCTCGTCGCCTGCGTCGCCGACTGGTAGAGGTGGCCGAACTCGACCCCGGGCAGCTCTTCAGGCACGGATAGGAGCGCTTCCTGGAGAACGTCGGCGATCCGCTCGAATCGCTCCTTGCCTTCCCGATGCCGTTCCTCGCTGAGCTTCAGTTCCCGGAAGAGCAAGGCGTAGGGCTCTACGAGACCCGTTTGCACGATCGCCCTATACACCAGATAGACGGCCATTATCCGAGTGAGGTGCCCCACCAGGTTCGCGGAGCCGTACGGATCCGTGTAGAAGGTGAACGCCAACTCCGAGACGATAGTGAGCAGCAGGTAACCACCGAGCATGACGACCACCCGAGGCTCGAAATAGCGGCGGCGGAGGACGAGTAGCACGAGCGCCCCCACCAAGGCCGCACAGATGGCGTACTCGCTGTCGATCTTGAAGGGGGTAAGGCCGTTCGGGCCGAAGGCGACGGGCATGATGGGCCACACGAAGATGGAGGCGAGGAGTGCGGCAGTGGCCGCCGCGAGGATCGGTAGCAGGTGCCTGGTCTTGAGCGGGGGGAGCGGAAGCAACATCGGCGCTGCGAGCAGAGCGGCGGACTGGATATAGCGTCCGGCCAACCAGAGTTGCGTGGGATGATTAGGATTTTCTCCGGGGAACACGCCCATGCCGCTGTACGTGAGGGCGTGCAGCAAATCTACGACGCCCACGAAGAGCAGCGCAGAGCCAATAAGCAAGAGGTAGTTGTTCCGCAAGAAGCGACGGGTGTTGTAGGCGATTATGAAGATGGAGAACGAGACGGCCACCGTGAACATCTCGGCCAGGGTATGGAACAAGACGTAGTTGACCGTCGATTCCACCCAGAGGCCCGCGACGATGGCGACACCGGTGACTGCGAAGACGAAGGGTCTGGCCGAAGTCCAGATCGTCTTCGGCTCCGGCGTAAACGGTGCCATCACACCTCCTGCGGGGTTACCGGGTCTGGAGAGTATCATAGGCCGCATGTCTGAAGCCGAACCCCTCCCCGGACCCGCACCCGAATCGCTGCGTCTGTTCGCCACCTCGGCACGTGGACTGGAGCCCTTGCTCGCCGACGAGTTGCGTGCGCTCGGAGCGTCGGGTGTGAAAGAGACGAAGGCCGGCTGCTCGTTCGCCGGCCCTCTGGAGACGGCCTATCGAGTGTGCCTGTGGTCGCGTCTGGCCAGCCGAGTGCTCCTGCCGTTGGCAGAGGTGCGCGCCGCCGACGCCGATGATCTCTATAGGGGAGTGCGTTCGCTCTCTTGGGAGCACCACCTGGTCCCCACCGGCACCTTGGCCGTCGATTTCACCACGTCGGGTTCGCCCATCACTCACACCCACTATGGGGCCCTGCGGGTCAAAGACGCCATCGTCGACCGCTTCCGGGAGCTGACCGGCGTCCGTCCGTCGGTGGACACCCACCACCCGGATCTGCGCATCTACGCGCACGCAACCGCCGATGCGGCAGTAGTGGGGCTGGATCTATCCGGGGCCGCGCTCCACCGGCGCGGCTACCGCGAGGAGGGCGTGCAGGGGCAGGCGCCGCTCAAGGAGAACCTGGCCGCCGCCATTCTCGTGCGTGCGGGATGGCCGGAGGTGGCGGCTCGCGGAGGCGGATTCTTCGATCCAATGTGCGGGTCGGGGACGTTGCCTATCGAAGCCGCGCTGATGGCGGGCGACGTCGCAGCGGGCCTGCTGCGTCGGAGGTGGGGGTTCACGGGCTGGAAGCGACACGATGTCGCGATCTGGGATCGGCTGCTCGACGAGGCTCGGGCCCGCCGAGTGAACGGTCTGAAGCGCATGCCTCCGATCGTGGGCTTCGACGCCGACGGCGGTGCTCTGAGGTTGGCGCTCGCAGGGGTGGCGCGCGCCGGCCTGCGCGGGATCGTGCATGTGGAGCGTCGCAGTCTTTCCCAGATCTCGGGCCCACCGTTTGCTGCCTCGGTTCCGGGACTGGTGGTAGCCAACCCTCCCTATGGTGAGCGCCTGGGCGACGTCGCATCCCTGGGCCCGCTCTACGCCGAGCTGGGTCGGCGGCTGCGCGAAGGATTTCTGGGTTGGAAGGCGGCCGTGCTCACCGCCGACGCCGAACTCGCGCGGTGGACGGGTCTGCGCTCGCACCGCAAGTACGCCTTCTTCAATGGAGCGCTTGAGGTGCGGCTGTTCCTGTTCGACATCCGGCCTGAGCGTTTTGCCGGTGCTTCCCGGCAGCCCCTAATTGCCTCCGCCGGTTCGTCTCCGCTGGACGTTCGCCGAGGATCGCCGGAAGGTGGTGCATCGGCGGAGGAGGGGTCGCCGGCCGATGTTGCACGCGTCCATCCCGCGGGCGGGCAGGTTCCTGCGGAGGCCGGCACCCCCTCGGCCGAGGTCGGGAGCGCCGCCGTAGAGGTCGACCGCACGGCGGCCGG
>JBBRDB010000050.1:0-14534 GCA_038204345.1 Thermoleophilia bacterium
TGGTCGCGGAAGCCATAGGCGCCGCCCGATTGATAGTAGCCGCTGCGGCCCCAGTACCGGCAGGAAAGGGTCTGGTAGACCAGCCAGCCGTTGACGAGCACATCGAGAGCGCGGTCCGGGGTCTCCAGGTACACCGCCCCCAAAGCGTGGTTCCAGTGAGCCCACACGGCCTCCAGCGCCTCGCGGGCACCCGCCGGCCCTCCGAATCTCCACACCAGTTCTCGCGCCCGATCTCCATTGTCCGCCGCCCCGATGACGAAGACCAGCACCCGTTCCTCGCCGTCGGCCAGTTCCACCCGGCTCTGCAGAGCCGCACAGGGATCGAACCCGGCGCCGGTCTTGCCCGACAGGCGTGTACGGTGCAGGGCTGCGGGGTCAGACAGCGAGCCGTTACGCCCTATGAATTCGGTGCGGTTGCCGGTCACGCTTCTCAGTCCCTCGCTCACGTGCGCGAAAAACACCCGGCCCGGCCGGAGCCGGGCATAGACGTTGCGGGCGAAGACAGAACCGGTGTGAGTGTCCTTCTCGGTCACGACGTGCATCAGATTGGAGTGCCGCCACTCGCCCAGGACCAGCTCCCAATACCCTGTGAGCGTCAGTCTGCGTGCGCGTCCGCTATGGTTACGGAGCTTCACTGACAGGAATTTGACCGGTGCGTCCATGGCCACGTAGGTGGTCAACTCGGAGAAGATGTCGGATTCGTAGTGCTCGAACACGGAGTAGCCGAACCCGTGACGGCATACGTATCCCGATCGGCCCGGAGCCGGCAGAGGCGTAGGCGACCAGAATGCGCCCGTCTCCTCATCGCGGATATAGAGTGCCTCCGCCGTGCTGTCGCTGACGGGGTCGTTGTAGAAGGTGGTGAGGCGGGATTCGTGAGCATTCTCCACCCATGTGTAGGCGCTCCCGCTCTCGCTCACGACCGTTCCGATGAGTGGGCTTGCGATCACGTTCGCCCACGGGGCAGGCGTGGTCTGTCCGGGCGCCAGGTCGATGACGTACTCGCGTCCATCAAGCGTGAAGCCCCCGAGGCCGTTGTAGAAGATGCGTTCCGGGAGTCGCAGCGGCGTGACCTCTACTGCCGCAGGCCGACGAGAGGGCTCGAGGGCCTTCGGTGGGATATCCGCCGGCGCGCGGCGGCGGACCTGCTCGGAGAGTGTCTCGCCAGTGCCTTCGAGTACCACCCGGGCGACGGTCTGGAACAGCACTCGTTCTTCTTCGGAGAGTCCCTCCCCTCGCCGAACGAAGACACCCCCGGGCTTGTCCAAAACGGTCGCTTGGGGTCCGGCGTTGACCAGGCCCATGATCTCGTCGTCCAGGGTAGCCCGGTATCCGGAGAAGTCTTCGTTCAGGATGACGAGGTCGGCTACCAGTCCGTTGATCTTCCAGTAGGCGTGGGCGAGGAGGGCCTGCCGGACGAGGCCGATGTTGCCCGAGTCGCTGATGCGCACGAGGACGATAGGAAGGTCGCCCGAGATGCCGAAGCGCCATAGGCCGGGCTGGCCGAGCTGATTGCGCGAGATGATGGCGGGAGTCGCGCGCCGGAAAGCGTTCGCGTGGACGACGGATGCGGCCAGGCGACCGTAAGTCTGGGCGTCGGCCTCGGTGATATTGAGCTGGCGCAGCACCTCCTGGCTCTGGATGCGGGCCATGTCGAACGCGCGTTCGACGAACCGACGGTCCCGATACTTCACGATCAGGCTCATAGCCGCTTCGCGGGTCGCTGCTACTCCGGTGACGATCTGGACGACCGCCGATTCGTCAGGAGACAGGGTCACCGGGCGTCGGATGGCGACGATGGGATCGAGCACCGGTCCCTGAGTGTTCGTGAGAGCGGCGGGTCCATCGTCGCTGTCAAGGGCTGCCGGATTCGCCGCCGTCCTCCCGCGACCGATGAAGCGGGCGCGATCGGTCTCGTATGACGCTTCGCCGGCGGCGGCGTCCGGCATGGCCAGCAGATGGAACATCCAGGGCGTCTCTTCTTCCTGAGTCCGCGGCCGCCGCCTGCACAGGATCGCCCCCTCGAGAGGATGGATCTCTGTTTCCACGAACAGATTGCTGAAGGCGCGGTGAGCGAGGTCGGCGTTCAATGGCGCCATCACGACTTCCGCGTACGTGGTGACCTCGATATCTCGACGCTCGCCTGACAGGTTGGTGAGGGTGACGCGGCGCACTTCTACGTCGTCCTCGGGGGATACGCTGATCTCGGTGTGTGCCTCCATCTCGTGGTCGATCCTGCGGTATTCGGCGCACGCCTGCACGAAGATCGCCTCGTAACTGTCGGCCTTCGCCCGGGTCGGTTGATAGCCGGCGGACCAATAGCGGCCGGTCGTGCGATCGCGCAGGTAGATGAACGTGCCGTGACTGTCGCTGGTGGCATCTTCGCGCCACCGAGTAACAGCCAGATCGCGCCAATTGCTGTAGCCGCCGCCGGCGTGGGTGGCCATGACGTGGTAGCGGCCGTTCGACAGCAGGTGCACCTCGGGTATCGGCGAGTTGGGGTCAGTCAGCACGCGGTGTGCGGCGCCGACGTCGGTCTCCACCGCGTATCCCGCCTCGCCCACCTCCCCGGCTCGACTCTGCACGGTGAGCGCATGCTTGGGCACGCGCTCTTGTAGGAGCAGTTCGGTGGTACGGACGAGTGGCTCAGAGCCGAACCGGCGCTGGACCGGTGCGCTCAGCAGCGCGTGCGCGAGGGCCACCAAGCTCATGCCCTGGTGGTGCGCCATGAAGCAGCGGACGATGGCGTGGTCCGCCCCCAGGGGCACGCGTGACGGGGTGTAGTCAACGGCCTCGTACAGGCCGTAGTCCCCCATGAAACCATTTGAGGCGAGCGTCTGCAGGTTCCGGCACGCATCGCGGGGGGCGACCGTCAGCGCCAACGCGGTGGCGTAGGGAGCGATGACCAGGTCCTCAGCGAGTCCGCGCTTGATGCCGAGCCCGGGAACGCCGAACGCGCGGTACTGATAGACCTGGTTCACGTCCATGGCGTTGTAGCACGACTCCGAGATGCCCCACGGGACGTGCCGCTGCCGGCCGTACTCTATCTGCCGGGAGACGGCCGCCCTGCACGCCTGATCAAGCAGAGTGTTCTCATAGGTATGGAGGAACAGCCGCGGCATGAGGTACTCGAACATGGAGCCGCTCCACGAGATCAAGCTTATGTCGCCGCCTTGGCTCGTAAGGAGCCGGCCCAGGGAGAACCAGTGTTTCTGGGGCACCTGGCCCTCGGCGATGAGGAGAAAGCTCGCCAGCCGGGCCTCCGACGCGAGCAGGTCATACCGGCTTGGATCACGCCGGCGCTCGCCCACGTCGTAGCCGATGCTCAGCAGATCGCGCTCTGTATCATAGAGAAAATCGAAATCCATGGAGGATAGGTCACGACAGCGGGCGATCAGACGGTCGATGACCTTCAGGCGTTTGCGCGCCGCCGGCCCCCCGCCACTGGACTGTCCATCGTCTTCGGAAACCTCGGCGGCGGCCAGTTGCTCCAATGTCGGGAGCGCGCCGAATGGCAGAGGCTCACGCACCAAAGCCATCAGGTCTTCGGAGAAGCGCCGGCACTGGCGTCGGAGTGCATGCACCCAGTAGCGGAATTCGCCGTCGTCGTCTTCAAGGGGCACGGCGTTCAGTTCGGTGGCGGTGCGCAGGAGTTCGTTCAGCACCTCCGTAGCGCTCGCCGGCGACGTACCGTCCCCATCCGCCGGGCGGAGCGCGCTCTGCAATGAACCGATGGGCACCTGTATCTCCGGAACCGGAGGCGACGGAGCGCACGCCGCCACCGCATGCAGCGTGTCCTCCAGTCCTTCGAGCGTGCGATCGCCCAAGACCGGCCGGCTCTTCAACTCTTCGAGGCCCACGCGCAAGGCGAGCAGACTGCCCACCAGGTTGCCGCTGTCGACCGAGGAGATATACCGGGGAATGAGTGGGAGCAGAGTCTGCGTGTCGTACCAGTTGTAGAAATGGCCGCGGAAGCGCTCGAGTCTCCCCATGGCTTTCAGGGCGCGGTCCGTCTTGTGTAGGAACTCACCTGTGGAGATGTAACCGAAGTCGTGTGCCACCAGGTTGGCCAGGAGTGCCATTCCCATGTTCGTCGGGGAAGTGCGGGAGGCGACCGTGGCAGACGGATACTCCTGAAAATTGTCCGGCGGCAGCCAATTGTGGTCGGGACCGACGAAGTCGGCGAAGAAGCGCCACGTTCGGCGCGCGAGTATCCGCAGGAACAGCTGCTGACTCGCACTTAGGCGGGCCGCCGGCGGACGTATTGGTCTGCTGATCCACCAGGCGACGATAGGCGAAACGAGCCAAAGCACGAGCATCGGGATGACAAAAAGAGCGTGGTCGGCCCGGGTTCGCAGAACCACTACTACCAGAACCACCAAACCGACCGCCAGAGTGGGACCCATCCACATCTCGCGAAAGAAGTCGAGCAGGGTAGTGCGCGCGTTGCGGCGACCGTACGAGGACATATGCCACACGAGGAGACCACGCCGGGTAAAGAGCATCTTCACACCCGAACGGACCACGGCGTCCAAGAGGATGAGCGCATCGTATGGGAGGAACGCGAGCGTCAACAGGCCCCGCAGGAGCGGACGGACCGCGGATCTTCCCGTCTGAAGGGAATGTGTGGCCCAATCGCGTTCTTCGGGCTTTCGCACGAAATCAAGAATCACGTTCAGCACAACAGGCAGAAGAACCACGGCGACGACGAGCGACGTCCATACCCATGAAGGTCCCAGGCGCCCGAGCCACCCTCCAACAAGGAGGGCGACAAGCCCGGCAGGCACCAGGCTGCGGCGCAGGTTGTCCATCAGTTTCCATACCGACAGCATAGAGAGTGGATTCGCCCTGGAGACGCCGCCGGGCCCGGGCACACGGGGGAGGAGCCAGCGCGCGAGCTGCCAGTCGCCCCGGGTCCAGCGGTGGACCCGGCTCGCCTCCATAGGGTAGGTGACGGGGTGCTCTTCGATGAGGTCGATGTCCGTCACCAGCGCCGATCGGGCGTAGCAGCCTTCCAGGAGGTCGTGGCTCAGGATGAGGTTGTCTGGAAAACGTCCCTGCAGGACCTCGGAGAATATCTCCACGTCATAGATGCCCTTGCCCACGAACGAGCCTTCGCCGAAAAGGTCCTGGTAGACGTCGGACACCTGACGCGTGTATGGATCAATGCCCACTTCGCCCGCGAACAACCGCGTGAACCAGGAGCCGGTCGTGCTGGTGAGACTGCTCGAGGTGCGCGGCTGCAGGATCGCATAGCCTTTTGTCACGCGGCCTTTCTCCAGGTCGTACACCGGTCGGTTGAGTGGGTGGGCCATGGTGCCGACGAGCCTGTGGGCCGTGTCGCGTGGCAACTGCGTATCAGTGTCGAGGGTGATGACATACCTGACCGACCTGAGAGCGGACAGATCGCCGACGATGTCGGAGAAAGCGGAGTCGGCCCCATCCGCGGGTCGATCGGACGAGGAGCCTCCCGACGAGGAGTCGCCTGACGGCACGTCGTGCGACCGAGCCTCGAGCAAGAACGCGTTGAACTGCTCGAGCTTGCCCCGTTTGCGTTCATAGCCCATCCAGACCCCGTCGTGGGGATTCCAGACCCTCGGGCGGTGAAACAGGTAGAAGATGCCGGGGCGGTCCTCGCTGTAAGTAGCGTTCAATGCCTCGATCCCGGCCCGCGCAAGCTCCACCAGCGCTTGGTCCCCCGGTAGGGTGGGCTGGTCGGCGTCGCTGAAATCAGTGAGGAGCGCGAAATACAGGTTGGGATCGCGGTTGCCCAGATAGCGTATCTCCAGGTCCTCGAGAAGGTCGGAGATCTCCGCCTCGTTTCCGAGGAGCGTGGGCACCACCACCATCGTCCGGTGATCGTCCGGCACTCCTCCGGAAAAGTCCAATCGGGGCAACGTCCGCGGGGCCACGGTCATCGTTATGACCATATTGACGATAGGTATGACGAGCGCCGAGGCGGAGAGAAGGCCGAAGACGGCGAAGAACACGGACCAACCGAGACCCTGGTTCAGCGACGACACATAGCTCAACAAGAGCGCATCGGCCCCGACGACGAGGAAGAGTATGGGGGTGAGGTAGAGCAACAGGCGGAACGGACGTGTGGCGCGCGTCACTCGGCGCCACAAAGGCACCTTGCTGGCCACTGCCTGCTCCAACTCGGGCCGGCCGTCCCCGACGAGGTAGTGTCCAACGTGGGCTGCGCGGTCTCGCACCCCCGATCGGCCGGCCGCGGCCTCGGCCAGGGCGATTGCCGCCCGCGTCACTACCGGCTCGCTCTGGAGGCTGCCCTTCGTCACAACTTCGACGGCATGCCGATACCGGTCGCGCGTGGGGAAGTCCTGCAGCGGGTAGACCCCAGCGGGGTCCAGCCGGAGCCAGAGTTCCACGAGGCTCAGTCTCTCGACGAAATCTCTCCAGGCCATCGCAGACACGAAGCGCAGGCTTCCCACAGAGTTGGCGATGGAGATCTGGTCGATGGCCGCTATGTGGCCGGCCGCCTCCAGGAGCTGCACCGCACTCACTCCCTGCTCAGAAAGCCGATGCTCAACCCACGTCTGGACGAAGGCGAAGGCCGGCTCCCGGGCCTGCAGCCGTGCGTAGAAGTCCTCGACGAACGGGGCGGTGAGCGGCACGTCGGCGCCTGCGAACTCGGCCAGGACGTGTATGAGTCGGCTCGGTTCTCTGTCGGCCACCTCGAGCATGCGGTCGGCCCAGGTGATCGCCCGGTCGCGCTCCTCGCGGCGGTTGGCGATGCGCACCGCCACGCGCCGGACATTCTGCAGCAGTGCCAAGCGCAACATGATCGGAAAGGCCCATAACTCGCCCAATTCCAGCGGCTCGACGCTCTGGTACGCGGAGAGGAAGGCGGTGGTGTTCTCCCGGTCCACCCGACCATCTTGGTGGGAGATCAGTTCCAAGGCAACGTGATAGATGCGCGGAAAACCAGCGTAGGGGCCGCTCGTGAGTCGGGGCAGCTGTCCGCTGTACTTTCGGGGCAGGTGGCGCCGGGTCAGCGCGATCTGCTCCTCGATGAAATAGAAGTTGTCGAGCAACCACGCCTCTGCGGGCAGAACGTGGGGTCCTGACGCCGCCGCTGCTGCGACCAAGTCGTTGGCCACCAGGAGAAGGTGCTCGTCCTCGCCCAACTGACGAAGCAGCCTGTCCTTCCCGGGACCCCGCTCGATGCTGTGGCTGCCCGCCAGGACCGCGGCGTGGTGTTTCAGTTGATCGGCACTCAAGAGTTCTGAGTGCAGCGACTGGACCTCCCAGTCGCTCGGCGGCAGATCTCGCTCCTGTGCCGTAAGTCCCACATGCGGGAAGACTATGGCGTCCCCTTTCGCGCAGTCACGAACTGCTCCTAGAGATACCAGTGGGTGAGCGCAACCCAAACCCGGGCCACCGGTGAGTACGCATGAGGTTACGCTGAAATAGCGATAGACTCAAAGCGTCAGAGACCCCAGCACCTGCGACTCGCCGAGGACCCGCACATCCTCAGACGCAAGAACGTCGGAAGGGTTCAGTCCGTGGCCCGGAATGTGACATTCACACCGAAACCGGTCTCATCTTCGAGG
This sequence comes from Thermoleophilia bacterium, assembly GCA_038204345.1. Classification (GTDB taxonomy): domain Bacteria; phylum Actinomycetota; class Thermoleophilia; order RBG-16-64-13; family RBG-16-64-13; genus JAHJSA01. The sequence continues at coordinate 7,575 of JBBRDB010000050.1, forward strand.
CGGGTTGATAATTGGTCGATCACAGAGGACTTGGCCTTGTCGAGAGCACCTTGTGCCACTGCTCGTTCGCGCGCCAACTCCCGCATGCTGTCGACCGCTTCTTCAGCGTCTGTGGCGCCGAGGCGGTTCCAGAGGCCGTTATTCCACTCAAGGATCTCCAGATCCTGTTGGTCGAGCGAGAGTAGTTCGGGTTCGGGAAAGGTCACCGTTACCACGTCCGGGTCATGAGCCACGTGCACGTCGACTCCCCGGCCGAGATCGTAGCCCGACTTGACCGCATAGGTGGCTCTGGCGCGCAGACGCTTCGTCGAGAAGAGCCATCTCTGCTCGTAACCTCGTTCCACCACGACTGTGCTTTCGAGTACCGCGAGCTCGGCAATGTCGGTGGATTGTTCCACCACGACGTTGTTCTCCACGGTTATCCGTGGCTCGAACTGGAACGCCTCCCGGAACACGCCGGAGATGCCGGCGGCTGTCCGGGCGGGCCACGTCTCGATGCGCCAGAACACGAAAAGGACGGACCCGACGAGGACGATCGCGATGGCCAGGACCACGAACGGCCAAGCGCTTCTGCGGAGCGTAGTCATGCGGGAGGTCCCTTCGCCTGGATGCAAGGGAGGGTAGTTTACACCACCGGCGAGGCGGCCGGTGGAGCAGAATACCGACCCTTCCCTGCCGCGTGACCGACACTCCGGCGTGCGCGGTGCCCACCGACGCTGAGGCGGGTCTGCGTGCTTCGCGGGCGGGACGACGCGGCTTGGCCGCGATCATCGTCGGCGCGCTCTGCATCGCCTTCTCGCCCATCCTGGTGCGCGTGAGCGAGTTGGCACCCACGGCAACCGGTTTCTACCGCACGTTCCTTGCGCTGCCTTTGCTGGTCTTGTGGGCGATGGTCGATCGCAGGGTCGATTCTGCAGGCAAAGGCTCCGGCGCGACGGGAGGGAGGCCGCCCTGGCGGTTGGTTACCGTGGCGGGCCTCGCCTTTGCCGCTGATCTGGCGTCCTGGCATTGGTCTCTGGCCTATACGACCGTCGCCAACTCCACGTTCATCGCCAACCTGGCTCCCGTCTTCGTCACGCTCATGGCCTGGCTCCTGTTCAGGGAGCGAGTCACCCGGCTCTTCCTGCTCGGCATGCTCGTGTCCGTCAGTGGAGCGGGGCTCATGGTGCGGTCGGGCCTGTCGCTCAGCCCTACGCAACTGCTAGGTGACGGCCTGGCTCTGGCTACCTCCCTCTTCTACGCAAGCTACATCCTCGCGGTGAAGGACTTAAGGCGTCGGCTCTCCACGGTCCGCCTGATGCTGTACACGTCGGCGGTAACAAGTGCGGCTCTGCTCGTGCTCTCGCTGCTCGATGGGGAGAGCTTGTTGCCCTCAACCCTTCGGGGCTTTCTTCTCCTGCTGGCTCTGGCGTGGATCTCTCAGGTGCTCGGTCAGGGACTGATCGCGTACGGGCTTGCCCACGTCCCAGCCTCGCTCTCCTCGGTGAGTCTGCTGGTGCAGCCGCCTGCCGCGCTGGTCCTCGCCTGGATCCTTCTTGGGGAAGGAGTGGGGGTCGTGCAGGGTCTGGGCGGAGTCGCGGTGCTTGTCGGGATCATGGTGGCGCGCGCCGGCAGTCGCGCTTCCTGACGATACGCCGGGTCGCGATCCCGGAGGGTGCGGGTCGGGAGGTCGCGGTCGGAGGCCGCCGTAAGGGGATCGTGGTCAGGAGATCGCGGCGGCGCGGCCGAACGACGGCCGGCCGGCAAACGGCTTAGGGCCGTCTGCGGGATCCAGACTCGACAGAAGAGTCCGGAGTGAAGCGTCGTGTTCGAGAGTGTCGACGAAGGCCGACACGACGACCGGGTCGAACTGAGAGCCGGCGCACCGTCGCAACTCGGTTACGGCCTCCAGGTGAGTGCGACCGGGGCGGTAGGGCCTATCCGACCGGATGGCGTGATACGCATCGGCTGTCGCTATGATGCGTGCTCCCAGAGGGATGGCCTCTCCCCGCAGGTGGCTGGGATAGCCGCGACCGTCGAAACGTTCTTGGTGGTGGAGCACGAGCGGCACCACGTCCTTCAGCTCGGGCGCCTGCTCGATGATGGTCTTACCAAGACGCGGATGCTCGCGGATGCTCACCCAGTCGTCCGGCGTGAGTGTGCCCTCTTTGCTGAGGACCGCGTCCGGTACCCCGATCTTACCTACGTCGTGCAGCAGGGCCCCTACCTTGACGCGCTCGACGTCCGGGTCGGTGAGTCCGACTCGGCGCGCCGTTGCCGTGGCCAGCGCGGATACGAGTTGCGAGTGACTATGAGTGTACCGATCGCGCACGTCCACGGCCGCGGCTAGGCTGCGCACGACGGTGCCGTGGCTGGAAGCGGGGAGGGCGACTACATTGCCCGAGGCGTGCACCGGCCCGGGGACGTCGCATGCCAACTGTATCTGGTTGCCCCCCAGTGACTTGGCGAAGACCAGAGCGCGCTTCGCCGCTTCCACGAGTTCAGGGGGGGTAGTGCCGTCCGCCGGGTAGTAGGCCACGCCTACGGTCGCCGTCAGACGGAGTTCGGTGTTCTCTGGAGTGACGAAGGTGCCCGCCGCGACCACGTGCCGGAGACGTTCCGCCGCATCAAGGCCGCCCCGGTGGCGCGTGTGCGGTAGAACGACAGCGAACTGATCCCCACCGAAGCGGGAGCACAGGTCGATGTCTCTCACCGCGGCGCGCACGCGGGCCGCCACCTCGAAAAGGATCCGGTCTCCGGTGCGGTGGCGGTAGCGGTTGTTGACACTCTGGAACTGATCGAGATCCAAGATAGCAAGAGCGAAGCAGTCGCTGAATCTGTACGCGCGGTCGCACTCGTGAGCCAGACGGTCCTGGAAAGCGCGATGACTGGGTATGCCCGTGAGGAGGTCGACGGTACCGTCGATCGGCTCCTCCCGCCCCGGACCGCGGCGACCGCGGCGCAGGTCTTTGACGAGGCCCACCACGACGACCAGCGAGAGTGCCACCAGCGCGTCGCGTCCGGGCGACCACAGACTCCCCGCAAGAAAGTGCGCCGCAAGATTCCAGACAGAGAGCATCGACATGACCAGAGACGGGAAGGCGGCCGCGGCGAATCGCTCAGAGCGTGGGTGCGAGGCGCCGCCGGCAGATGCAGCCGGCCACCGGCCCTTCGCCCAAAGCCCGAGGACCGTGGCGCCCATCCCCAAGAGGGCGACCTCGGTGATCATACCCATCACTGTGTCCTGCTCCCTTCCTCAGTTCCTCGCGGTACGGTTCGACGCGGGTCGGGCAGGTCCTTCACGGCCACGCAGGGCTGCGCGGTGCTTCCCGACGCGAATAGGGACGATTTTCCTATATCCACCGGGAAAACCGAGCGAGATAATGACATACGACACAAGGGCGCTTTGGACTTGTAGTTTCCTCGCCCGGGTGTCGCTGACAACATGGCACCTCCCGTGCAGGCTCTATTCAGAGCCAAACGGAGAAAGGCCGCCCACCCCGGGCGGCCTTTCTCTTCACACCGAAGGCAGACGCATCAAGGGCCGCTGTGCAGCGGCCCTTGATGCGGAAGCTGATCCTGCTTGTGCGAAACGTCAGTCGACGCTGATAGCGCCCTCGGGGCACTCGTCGGCGGACTCTTCGCAGCAGCCGGCGTCGTCGCAGCTGCTGCCTTCGACGACGTGGCTTATTCCGTCATCGCCGACCTCGAAGATATCCGGACAGATGTCCTCGCAGATACCACAGCCGGTACACAGATCGGGGTCGACTTTGGGCGTAGCCATACTCCATTTCCTCCTCTTGGGCTTGTTACCGAGCACCAGGGCGTGGTCTCGGCTCTCATGCAAGCACGGAGTATAGCGCGAGGCACCCTGTCAAGCGAACTCTTCTGGAAACGGCGTTTCACGCCCGAATCGCGCCCGACTCGGAGTCGATCGGTGGACTCCGAGTCGACGTGCGGGTATGCTCGGCTGCATGGTCAATCCCGCCTTCCCGTTCTCGGGAGGGGCTCCCAACTCGGGCCCGTCCGCCGAGGGGGCGCCCAACCGGCCCCCCGGACTGCATATCCTGGTGCGCCGGGCGCGTTCCCTCTGCCGTCGTGAAGGCGTCTTCTCAGATGAGCAAGAAGCTTTGGTGATGGTCTCGGGGGGGCAGGACTCGCTCGCTCTTCTTCACGTTCTGGCCACCCGGGCATTGCGGGGGGACGGTCCGCGCTCGATCCGCGCCTTGCACGTCAACCACCATCTCCGCGGTGCTGAGAGCGACGCCGATGAGTCTTTGGTGAGGGAGCGATGCGCTGCGCTCGGGGTCCCGGTGGAAGTGGCCCACGCGTCGATAGACAAGCGGAGCGGGAATGTGCAGGCGGAGGCGCGCGCCGCGAGGCGTACCGCCGCACTCGAGTCTGTGCGCGGCTCCCGCGGCGAGGTCGTGGTCCTCGGGCATACGTTGGACGATCAGGTGGAGACGATGCTCTATCGGCTTGGCCGCTATGGCGGTCTCCAGGCCCTGGTGGGCATGTTGCCGGTGGACCCCCCCTGGGTGCGTCCCTTCTTGACCGCACGTCGGGCGGATACCGGAGACTACTGCGTTGCTCACGGCCTGGTCTATGCGGTCGACCGCGGCAACGAATATCCGGGATACGCGCGCACGGGTTTGCGTGCCTCGGTGGTGCCTGCCTGGGAGGCTACGCTGCCGGGGGCGGTAGAGTCCGCCGGCCGCGCCGCCGAGGTGGCGGCCGAGGCGGCACAGATCGTGCGTGCCGTGGTGCGGGCAGCACGAGACGCCGTGGGGGTGGGGGATGAGGGTGACGGTGGCGTCAAAGAGCTTTCCGTGGCCCGTCTGCTCGAGCTGAATAGACCGTTGCGCCGAGCGGTGCTCCGTTCGATGCTCGAGGAATGTGTCGGGCGAGAGGTGAGCCGCGAAGCGGTGCTGGGAGTGGAGGCGCTCCTTGGAGGGGGTGGGTCCGCGGAGAGAACCGTCGGAGGCGGTTGGATCGTCACTCGCGAGTATGGACGTCTCCTGGTGTCTCCCAGGCCTCCCCTCCGGTCCGGCCGGAGCGCCGCTCCGCCTGGAGTCCCGGAGGCCGGGACTCTGGAGGCCGGGGCTCTGGAGGCCGGGACTCTGGAGGCCGGGGCTCCTGAGGCCGCGGCGGCCGAGTGCGCACCCCCGGAGGCCATGGTTGCGGACCCTCACGAGCCGGTGGGTCGGGCCGCAGCCTTAGAGTGCCCCGGCGCTGCGCGCTTTGGCGACCTCGTGGTCCGCGCTGTGCCCGCGGAGCACTTTCGGGCGCACGATCAGCGCAGCGAGGCGTATCTGGATGCCGCCGCCGCTACGGGCCCGCTGTGGGTTCGGGCGCCTCGTCCTGGGGACCGCATGCGCCCGCTGGGGGCTCCGGGACGACGCCTCGTCCAGGACATCCTCGTGGATTTGCAGGTGCCGCGGGCAGTCCGTGAGCATGTGCCCGTTGTCGGCTGTGGAGAGTGTATCCTGTGGCTCGGAGGGTACCTCGTGGCCGAGGAAGGTAGAATCACTCCCACGACCGCCGGATTGATCCACGTTACAGTGGTGCCCGTGATCGACCACGAACGAGGCGGACCCCCGGAATACGGAGTGGATGGCACATGAAGATCCTGATAGACGCCGAGCGGCTACAGTCACGCATCGACGAACTGGCCGAGTCGATAACAAGAGACTACGCCACCCTTCAACCGGTCCTTATCTGCGTCCTCAAGGGTGCGATCTTCTTCATGGCCGACATAGCCCGAAGGCTCGACTTCGACATCGAGATGGACTTCATGGCCGTTTCCAGCTATGGATCCTCCACCGACAGTTCGGGCGTGGTGCGCATCCTCAAGGACCTCGACATGAATATCGAGGGTCGGCACGTCCTGCTCGTGGAGGACATCATCGATTCTGGTCTCACGCTGAAGTACCTCACCAAGAACCTGAGTTCACGGCGCCCGGCCAGTCTGGAGATCGTCACCCTACTCGACAAGCCCGGGAGGCGGAAGGCGCTCTTGCCCTGCCGGTATGTGGGTTTTGAGATAGGCAACGATTTCGTCGTAGGGTACGGTCTCGATCATGCGGAGAAATACCGCAACCTTCCCTTCATCGGAGTAATGGATAGCGAGGCCACTCCCGACGCTTGACCTCTCGTTGTGGGCTGCTGCAGGTATCCCCTGTGGTAAGATTCTGGCCCCTGGCAGTCGAAGTTGGGAGTACGGTTGGGCAGATTCTTCAAGAGTGCCGCTTTTCCCATCCTGATCATCATCCTTCTCGCTTTCTTCGTGCAGAACCTGTTTTACGGTTCTCAGCCGCAGAAGGAGTTGATGTTCATGCAATTCCAGACGGCCGTCGAAGAGAAGAACGTCTCCGACGTCGTCATCAAGACCCGAGACATGGTGGTCGAAGGGATGCTGAAACCGAGTGGAGAGAAGTTCTCCATCGGCGTGCCCCGCGACTACGACATAGCCGGCTTCCTCATCGCGAACAAGGTGGACTTCAACACCGACGTCCAGAAGCAGTCCGTCTGGGTATCGTTGTTATCCACCTTCCTACCGATCCTCCTGTTGGTAGTCTTCTTCCTCTTCATCATGAACCAGATGCAGGGGGGCGGGAACAAGGTCATGAGCTTCGGCAAGTCACGGGCGAAGAGATTGAGCCTCGATGCTCCCAAGGTCACTTTCTCGGACGTGGCGGGCGTCGACGAGGCTGTGGAGGAACTGCAGGAGATCAAGGAGTTCCTCGAGAATCCCAAACGTTTCCAGTCGCTGGGCGCGCGTATCCCCAAGGGAGTGCTGCTGTTCGGCCCTCCCGGCACCGGCAAGACTCTGCTCGCGCGGGCCGTGGCCCGCGAGGCCGGCGGGGCTTTATTAACCAAAAAGGGCGCCGCCATCGTGGGGATGTTTGTGGGGGTCCGTGCCCGCCCCCGCCGGGTCCATTTCGAGCAGGCCCAACAAAAACACCCCACCCACAAAATAAA
>JBBRDB010000051.1:0-14495 GCA_038204345.1 Thermoleophilia bacterium
CGACGAGCTGGGAGCAGACGGGTCCGACAGTGTGGACCTTCACGCTGCGACCCAACGTCGTCTTTCAGGACGGAGACCCATTTGATGCCGAGGACGTCGTGCACACGTTCGAGCGCCTGCGCCTTATCGCCGACTCGAGCAGTCTCGACACACCGCTGGCCGACTTCGGAACAATCGAATCGGTGGTTGTGGTCGGCACCGACACGGTGCGGTTCTCGCTTGCACATGCGGATGGCGACTTCCTCGCCTTGCTCGCCAGGGACGCCGCCGCGATCCTGAGTGCCGGTGTGCGTGATCCATCCCGGGAATGGGTGGGCACGGGGCCGTTCGCGCTCTGGTCGTACACCTCCGAACAGGGGGCGGTGCTCAAGAAGAATCCGACCTACTGGATGAGAGATGCCGGCGGGCGGCAGCTGCCGTACGTGGACGGTGTGAACATCTCCTTCGAATCAGATCAGCAGAGGCGTATCTCCGCACTTACTGGCGGACGCGTCCACTTCGTCGGCGGGTTGGACGCCGAGGGCGCCGGCCTTGTTCGTGGGGCCGCCGGGTTGGCCGTCCTCGAGACTCCGTCGAACGAGTTCCTTTCCGTGGATATCGGATCCGCACCGGGACGCGCGGGTGAGAACGTACTCGTGCGTCGCGCCTTGAAGCTGGGAACGGGCCGCGCCGCGCTCGCGGAGGCCGTTCGTCCGTCTCTGGCGGCGCCCGGCAACGATTCGCCCGTCGGCCCGCTCTATGGGGAGCGCCATCTCGATGTGGTCCCCGATCAGGACCCTGAGGCCGCTAAGCTCCTCCTGACCGAAGCCGGCGTCACCGGTGGGCTTCAGTTCGTGCTGGAGGTGCCGGACGACGCCGAAGCGCAGGCACTGGCCGAGGCGTGGCGCCTCCAGATGGAGGCCATCGGTGTGACTGTGGAGATACGAGACACCGGTGTCAGCGCCGGGACAGGCGGGGGGGAGCCCGCGGCGCCGGACGGCACGATCACGCGGTGGCGCTCCGAGATGAGCCCTTTCGTATACTTTGAGCGGGGCTACCCATCCGGGTCCGGCTCGGGCGACACCCGGTGGAGAGATCCCGATCTCGAGGCAGCCGTAGCTGCCCTGGCCGTCGAGTCGGACGATGCCACGCAGATCGACCTCTACCACCAGATCCAGCAGATTCTGGTCGACCGGGGGCCATCGGTCGTGCCCTTCTACGAGACGGCGGTCGCCGGCGTCAACGACAAGCTGCGGGGCGTCGCACTTGCACCTTACTGGCCCCGAACCACCTTCCGTACGGCCTCGTTCGGCTCCTGACCCGTCTCGACGAGCGCGCGCACCGAAAGCGTCCCGGATGACGGACCCCTCAGCGGCGCCATTGACGCTGCTCCCGGCGGTGGGGGAGACTGTGTGCGATGCGTACTCTGGGTGACATCGTGGAAGTGGACCTGAAGGCTCGCTCGGTTGCGAGGCGGCCCATGGACGAAGCTGTGGTCCGCCGCGTGCTCCTTGGCCGCGGTTTCAACTCGCTCGCACTTCTCGAAGGGACGGGAGCCGAGGTCGGGCCACTCGACGCCGCCAACCCTCTTCTGTTCACCTGTGGCCTGCTCACCGGCACGCAGGCTCCCTCCGCCGCCCGGGTGCAGGTGAGCGCCCGTTCGCCGCTCACGGGGCTCCTGGGGAGTTCCAGCGTGGGCGGCACTGTGGGGCCGGCCCTCAAGGCCAACGGCGTGCAGTCGGTGCGCGTCGCCGGCCGGGCCGACGCGCCGTCATACGTCTTCATCGCCGACGGCCGAGTCGAGGTGCGCGACGCCGCGCATCTCTGGGGACTCGACGTGAAGGAGTCGGCCCTCGCCATCAAGGACGAACTCGGTGACGGTCTGGTCATGTTCCTGATCGGTCCGGCCGGAGAGCACCTGTTGCCATTGGCCTGCATCGTCACGCAGCGTGGGCACGCAGCCGGCCGAACGGGCATGGGGGCCGTCATGGGCTCCAAGAACCTGAAGGCCGTGGTGGTGAGGAGCGTCAAGGACTCGGCTCGGGCGGGGGATGAAGCCCGCGAGGCGGTGAAGCGGTACCTGGCGAAGATCAAGGCTGCGCCCAACTACGCCGACAAGGCCGCCCACGGCACATCGTCCGCCATCAATCCGGTGAACGAAATGGGCATGTTGGGCAGCTACAACTACCAGCGGCCCCGTTTCGAGGGAGCGGCGGCAATCGACGGCACGGTCATGGATCGGCACGTCGAGAGACTGCGCTCGTGCCAGCGGTGTCCCGTCCACTGCAAGGCAGAACTCCATCTGACCTCTGGTCGGTACGCGGGCCTCGAGGGCGAGCGTCCCGACTTCGAGCCCATCGCTTCTTGGGGCTCGAAGAGCGGCCTTGCCGATCCTGACGCCATCATCTACCTCCACCACCTCTGCGACCTGTTCGGCATCGACTCCGTCTCTGCCGGGAACGCCGTGGCTTTCGCCATGCAGTTGTGGGAGGAAGGCATCATCACGGCCGAGGACACGGGAGGGCTGGAACTGGAATGGGGCGACGCCGCCGTCATGGAGACCCTCGTGCGTCAGATGGCTGCGGGCGAGGGATTCGGTGCCTTGTTGGGGCGGGGCGTGCGTGAGGCGGCGCGGGTTATCGGGCGGGGCGCGGAAAAGTATGCCTACCACGTGAAAGGGCTGGAACTCACCGCTTTCGATCCCCGCGGAGCCTCCGCCACGGGCCTCGGCTACGCCGTTTCCAACCGCGGCGGCGATTTCACGAGCGTCTATGCTCGACACGAGTTCAGCCTTACTCCCACGCAGGCGAAGGAGCTCTACGGGGACGAGCTGGCGGCCGACCGCACGTCGCCCGTGGGGAAGGCGGAGATGGTCAAACGGAGCATGGTCATCTGCACCGTGTTGGACTCCATAGGCCTCTGCAAGATCCCCGCCCTCACGCTGGTGAACGAGTTCGACCTGGTGAGCGAGGCGGAACTGGTCAGTGCCGTCGCCGGCCTGCCGGTGAGCCCCGCTGATCTCTTCGAGATCGGTGAGCGCATCCTCAACATAGAGCGGCTGCTCAATATCCGCTTCGGGGCCGGGACGGAAGACGATGCGCTACCGGACTTCTTCCTCGACGAACCCATGCCTGAGGGTCCGGCGGCAGGGAACACCATCGACTTGGCGACCATGCTGCCCGAGTTCTACGAAGTCATGGGCTGGACTGCCGACGGCGTGCCCAGCGAGGACCGGCTGAGGAAACTGGGGTTGGACGAGTACGCCAAGCCTTCGTAGGGCGCACCTCTTCGCGCCTGAAGAGTGCTGGATTCAGCAGCCGCTCAGCGGTATCTGATCCTTGGGTTGAGCACGGCGTAGAGCACATCCGCGAGCAGGTTCGAAAAGCTGTAGATGAGTACTATCAGCAGGGCCGTCGCCTGGATCAAGGGTAGGTCACGCCGCTGAATGGAGAAGAGCAAGAGCCGTCCGATCCCAGGGTAAGAGAACACCGATTCTGTGATGATCAACCCGCCGAGGAGCCAGCCTATCCCGATGGCGACCACGGTGACCGTAGGAAGCAGGGAGTTGCGCAGCACGTGGGTGAAGAGGACTCGGTAGGGCGGCAGGCCTTTGAGGTTGGCCGTGCGCACGTAATCGGTCTGGAGCACATCCACGGTGCTCGACCTCGTCATGCGCACGACGTATGCGAGTGTAGTGAGGGCAACGGTGATCGCAGGGAGGATCAGTTTGGGGAACGACTCGATGAAGCCGGTTCCCGGGTCGATCGTCGATTGGGAAGGCAGCCAGCCCAGGCGGATCGAGAAGATGCTGATGAGGATAACCCCGCTGACGAACTCGGGTAGCCCAATGAAGATCAGGGAGCCTACGGAGATGGTCTGATCGACCCAGGTGTTGCGCCGGAGCGCCGCGATGAGTCCCAGCAGGATGCCGGTAGGCACGTAGAAGAGAAAGGCCACACCCCCCAGGACGGCCGAAGCGCGCAGACGATCGAAGACCAGCGGTCGCACCTCGGTCTTCGTGCTGATGGAGTTCCCCCAATCCCCTTGGACGAAATCCCCGAGCCAGGAGGCGTACTGCACCACTAGCGGGCGGTCCAGACCCAGCTCGTGGCGCAGCGTCGCCTTGGCTTCGTCGGAGGCAAAGCGGCCGAGCACCATGCTGGCCACGTCGCCGGGAAGGATCTGCGTGGCCGAGAAGATGATCACCGACGACAAGATTATCGTGAGGAGGACGAATCCCACACGCCGGCCGGCGAAGCGCAGCATCAGACCTCCGTCCGGTCCGGTGCCAACACCAGCGTGTCGGCCTGCAGGTGGGTGAGTTCGTCGAGGGGGATGTGACAGTAGATGCGATGACCACCTTCACCGTGCCGCCAGGGAGGTTCTTGTTCGCGGCAGATGTCACCGAGGTTCCGGGGACAGCGAGGATGGAAGCGGCAGCCGGTGGGGATGTTCATCGCGCTCGGCACAGAACCGCTTAGCCGGATCGGAGTCTGCTTCACGTCCGGGTCGGCCACAGGCACAGCGGAGACCAGAGCCTCGGTGTAGGGGTGGAACGGGGGTGTGAGCACGGCAATGGCGTCGCCCAACTCCATCACCCGTCCCAGGTACACGACCGCGATGGTGTCCGACAGATGCTGGACCGCAGAGAGGTCGTGAGAGATGAACACGTATGACGTCCGTTGCTCGATCTGGAGCTTCATCAGCAGATTCATGAGCGATCCCTGCACCGAGACGTCGAGTGAAGAGATGGGCTCGTCACAGAGGATGAGGTCGGGCTCGGCCGCGAAGGCACGCGCAATGGCCACCCGCTGCTTCTCACCGCCGCTGAGTTCATTGGGCAGACGCTGGGAGTATCCCTTGGGCAGGCTCACCGCTTGGAGCAACTCCTTAGCTTTCTCTGATGCTTCGCTTCTCCCCATCCCCCGCAGAAGCACGAGCGGGCGGCTCACCGCGTCGCCGACGGTGCGCGTTGGATTAAGCGACGCGTCGGGATTCTGAAAGACCATCTGTATCTCTCTCAGGACGCTGCGTTGCCGCCGACCTGTGGTGGGTTCGAGTCTCTCACCAGCGAGGCGTATCTCGCCGCTCGTGGCCGGGGTGAGACCGATGATGGCGCGGGCGATGGTGGTCTTACCGCTGCCGCTCTCACCAACCACGCCCAGGGTCTGCCCCTCCTTCACGGTGAGGCTCACCCCGTCTACGGCTCGGATGACGGCTTGCTGACGTCGGCCCGGTAGGGTGCCGATGGTGGGACCTTTGAAGTAGGTCCGTATGTCGTCGATCTCCACGAGAGCTTCGGCTTCGCAGGAGGTCTCTTCGGCTTCGCAAGAGGACTTTTCTCTCTCCCCGAGTTGTTCGGTGGTTTCCCGCAGGTACTCAGCGGGTGTGGGCACGATCCGCCAGCGCCTGCATGCGGAGAGGTGACCGCCCCCATCGACATCGACAAGGGGGGGGCGGGCTGCTCGGCAGGCGTCTTCGACGAAGCTGCAGCGCGGGGCGAAGATGCAGCCGTGCGGCAACTCGTCCAGTCGGGGAATGGCCCCCGGAATTGTGACGAGCGAACGCTTTTCGGGTGACCTGTCGAAGTGGGGCACGCACCCAAGGAGGTCCAGTGTGTACGGGTGCAAGGGGCGGCCGAACAACTCACGCAACGGCGCTTGCTCCGCGAACTCACCCGCGTACATCACGCCCACCCGATCGCAGATCTTGGTGACGACGCCAAGATCGTGGGTGATGTAGACGATGGCTGAGTCGAACTCTCGCTTGAGGTCGGCCACCAGATCGAGGACCACAGCCTGGGTGGTCACGTCGAGTGCAGTGGTGGGCTCGTCCAGGATGAGCAGGGCGGGATCGGTCATGAGCGCCATAGCGATGACGCACCGCTGGAGCATGCCGCCCGAGAGTTGGTGCGGGTAGCGCCGGATGACGGCCTCGGGGTCGGGCATGGCCACCTTCGCGAGCATCTCGGCCACCCGGTCCATGGCGGCGCCGCGACCCATGCCGAGGTGCAGACGGGCCACCTCGGCGATTTGCCGCCCGATCTGGATAGAGGGGTTGAGGGAGCTGAGCGGACTCTGATAGACGACCCCGATGCTTGATCCCCACAGCGAGCGCAGCTGCCTACGGGACATGCCCACGAGTTCCACGCCGTTCAGCCGCACGCTCCCGGCGGTGACTCGTCCATTGCTAGCAAGGTAGCGGATGGCCCCCATCACCAGTGTGGACTTGCCCGAGCCGGATTCTCCCACGATGCCGAAGCTCTCGTGGCAGTTGACGACAAGTGAGACGTCGCGGACGGCTTGCAGCGCGCCTCGTTCAGTCTGGTATTCGATGCTCAGTCCCTCGACTTCCAGGACGGGGACCGCCGCAGTCGAGGTGACGTCGCCGGGCATCAGTCCCTGCCCCCGCCGGGAAGCATGACTTGACGCAGTCCGTCCGACATCAAACTTGTGGCTACCACGAGCACCGCGATCGTTCCCGCCGGGAAGAGCAGGGTCCAAGGCGCGATGTCGAAGAAGGTGCGGGCTTCGTTTATCTGCAGCCCCCAGTCGGGACTGGGGGGCTGTACTCCCAATCCAAGGAATCCCAATGAGGCTACCAGAAAGATCGAGTACGAGAAACGCATGGACGATTCCACGAGCAGGGGCGGCAGAGAGTTGGGGAGTATCTCCCGGAAGAGGATATAGCTGCGGTGCTCACCCCGCACGCGGGCTGCCTCCACAAATTCTTTGGTCTTGAGATCGAGGACCATGCTCCGCACGACGCGGGCGATCATGGGCACGTAGAGTATGGCCACGACCAGTACCAGGTTCAGGTTCGAAGGCCCCACGCTGCCCAGTAACACGAGGGCTAGGAGGAGGGAAGGGAAGGAGAGGAGCACGTCGAGCAATCGCATCACTATCTCGTCCGTGTAACCGCCGGCGTATCCGGAAGCGAGTCCGATGGCGGTGCCGAAAAGCACAGCCAGGAGCGTTCCGGTGCCGCCCAAGAGGAACACGTTGCGCGTGCCCACGATGATGCGGCTGAGGATGTCACGACCGAACTGGTCGGTGCCGAACGGGTGCTGAAGTGTGGGCGCGAGGATCCGGAGGGAGGCATCCTGAGCCTGGTAGTCGTACGGGGCGGCGTACGGGCCTAGCACGGCGAGCAGGACGAAGAAGCAGAAGATGACGAGACCCACGAGGGCCGCAGGACGACGCAGGAGGCGGCGCCAGTACAGCAACCACATGCTCGTGGGTTTGCCCGCTGAGGTCTCGACTTCCGGTCCCGGCTGTTCTACGTCGGTGATCGTCGGTCCCTTCACACTCGTGGGAACGTACTGCCTGCGGCTAAGCCAGAGGGGGCCGCGAGCGGCCCCCTCTGGTCACACGGCCGATGTGATGCACCATCGACGGCCGTTCTTGGCGATCTCCCGTTTACCTTACTCCGTGAAGTGCGCCGAACGGAACAGGGTCTGGGGCCAGTCGGGTGCGATCGCGATGCCGTCCACGGCCGCCGCTTGTCCGGCCACGGCTTCATTCACCAGGAAGTTCATCATAGGAACATCGGTCTGCAGGATCTTCTGCGCCTGCTTGTAGAGATCGGCCCTTGTAGCTTGGTCAAGTTCCACGGCTATCTTCTTGGAGATGGCATCGAACTCAGGGTTGTTCCAGCGCGAGTAGTTCCAGGTGGCGTCGCTGTTCAGCGCCAGTTGGAAGTAGGTGATCGGCGCGGCACGCGTACCGTAGTCCACGATCCCGAACGGAGCCTGGTACCAGTTGTCTTCGCCGTCTTCAGAGTAGTAGACGTCCGGCGGCACCTGCAGGATCTCGACGTTGATGCCGATCTCTTTCATCTGGGCCTGCCACGCGGTGGCTATGGCCGGGATGACGTCGGAGGTCTGGGTCACCAGTTTGATGTCCACACCGTCGGCGTAGCCCGCAGTCGCGAGGAGTTCCTTGGCTTTCGCTTGATCGTAGGGCACGGATTCGTCGAGATAGTAGTCGGCGTAACCGGGGCCCACGAGCGTGCCGTTGCCGGGGTCGGCGACGCCCGGAGCCACGAGGTCGACGATGGCCTTGCGATCTGTGCCGGCCATGATCGCCTGACGGAACTCGAGCTTGCTCCCGGGCTCCACGTCGGTGCGGATCTGGAGTTCGAAGCAGTAGTTGGTGGGTGTCGAAATGGTCTTGAGGCTGCTGTTGCCCTCGACGGCCTGCTTCAATTCGGCGGTCAGTCCGCCTACCCAGTCGATCGATCCGCCTTGGAGTCCTTGGATCTGCCCGGCCATGTCGGGCGAATAGACGAAGCGGAGTTCATCCAGATACGGCAGCTGGTTACCTTGGTCGTCCTTACCCCAGTAGGTGGGATTCTTCTTGAACACGGCGCCGCTCTCGGCCGAGATGCTGTCGAGCACGAATGGGCCGGTGCCGACTAGTTCCGCCGCGGGGTCGACGTCTTTACTGAGCATGAGCGTGCGGTAGTCGGTGAGGGATTTCGGGAACTCACCGTCAGGGGTCTTCAGCACGAACGTGACGTGCGCGGCGTCGTCGGCGGTGATGGTGTCGATGTTCGCGTACACACTCACCATGGCGGACCCAAGCGCCGGATCGCGCAGCCGGTCCATCGTGTAGACCACGTCGTCGGCGGTGAAGGGGGACCCGTTGCTGAAGGTCACACCGTCGCGGAGCGTGAACTTCCAGGTAATCCCGTCGTCCGACGCCCACTCGGTTGCCAAGGTAGGCTCGAGGTTGAAGTCTTGGCCGAGAGTCACCAGCTTCTCGAGCGACTGGTGTTGGAGGATGATGTCGGCCACGTTACCCGCGAAAAGGGCGGGGTCGAAGTCCCCGTTGCCCGGCTGGCTCGCGACCCTCAACACGCCACCAGCTGTGACGTTACCCGCAGTTGTGGCGGTGGTTTCGGTGCCGCCCGTAGTCGTCGTAGTCGTTGAATCGCTGCAGCCCACGGCGACTGCTGCGACCACCATGAGGGTCAGCAGAAGGCCAAGTGCCACCAGTGCCCTCGGATGGCTGGTACGGATCGTGCTCATTGCGTGATTTCTCCCTCTCCTCGTGGACCTGCTCCTTGTGCCACGACGTGGACGATCCACGTCACTCTGGTTCACTACTCTATCGGCCCCGCCGTACCGCTTCAAGCAGGCCGACCTAAATGTCCAGCGACCGGGACGTATGTGTGTGTACGGACCGCGCGACGGGGTCACGGTATCGTCTGGATCGGAACGGCGGCCGCAGCGACCCTGCGGACATCGGCGGTGCATCAGCCGCCCTTGGGATTCAGCACCTCACAGGCGCAAAGACCGGCCCTCACCTCGGCGGCTATGGCCGCCGGGATCGCATGCGTTCCGGCCAGCGCGTCGTCACTGATCTCTCTCACGGTGTAGCCGAAACAGTGGCAGATCAGACGCTCGGGTCCGGTCGCGAAGGGCTGCGCCCGTTCCTTGATGTCTCCGCGTCTGAACACTTCGGCCGTCCGCGTTGCCGGCTCTCCCTCGGCGACGCGCATATACACCACGTCACAATCGACGTTCTCGCAGTGGAAGAACTTACCCCCATTGAGTGCGCGCGCCAGGGGATACCGTAGAAGATGTTTCACCGTCTTCCTGCCCACCGGGCGGACGTCTTCTCCGCATGCCGGGCATACCGGTCGGCCTGCGTCTTGAGCGCCCACAGGGTCGCCTCCTTCTTCACGCGGTCCGTGTCTGCAATGCGAGCTTACCCGAATCCTGCGCCTGAGTTGCAGCGCGAACAGCCGGCAACCGGGCCGATCATGTCGCTCCAGGGGAGGGCCGCGTCAGGTGCCGGACCCCTCGTGGACCTCCCACGATGACGTCGTCGGCCAGACCGATGAAGAGGCCATGTGCGAGTATGCCCTCCCGGTGGTCAAGGCGCCGCGCAAGGTAGGCGGGATCAGCGATGGGACCGAAGGCCGAGTCGATGACGACGTTGTCTTGATCTGTAAGGAACACCGACCCGTCAGACGTCCTGCGAAGGGTCACACGCGCTCCCAGCGACTTCAGGAATCGAGCCTGCTTCTCGTGGTCTGACGGGAGGACCTCGATGGGCACCGGGCACCGTGCGCCGAGACGTGCGGATGGTTTACCCTCGTCTACGATGATGATCTCCCGTCGACTGGCACGCGCGGCAATCTTCTCGCGCAGCATGGCTCCGCCGGCGCCCTTGATCAGGTCGAGTTGGGAATCGACCTCATCGGCTCCGTCGATTGTGAGATCGAGGGTGAGGTCGGGGCTGTGAGGATCGACATCCTCGAGCAGAGGGATGCCCAAGCGCTCGGCTTCCGCCCGCACGGCCTTCGAGGTGGGGAAGCCCACGATGTCGCGCACCTCCCCACTTCGCAGAAGCTCGGCGAGGCAGCTTACAAGATAGGCGGACGTCGAACCGGTGCCCAGTCCGACGGACATGCCTGATTCGATGAAACGGCAGGCGAAGTACGCGGCCTGACGCTTCTGGTGTTCGACCGAATCTCCGCCCGTCCGAGTGGGGTCGCCGCCCTGGTCTCTCATCGTGCGCAGTCTCTTCCGCAGAGCCGATGCTACTCGGCACCGACTGTCGGTGTCTCGCCGGAGAAACCGGTGTCGAGTACCGCGCGTGGCGTGAGGCGTATCAGGTCCGCGCGCGAGAAGAGCGGGCCGACCTCGAGATCGAGCCCCGGGGTTCTGTACAGTTGTGGAGGCACCCCGATGTCGGCCAGGTAGAGTTCGCCGGTGAAGGCTGCGGCTTCGAGTGTCACGAGGCCTGTCTTGGGCAGCGCGATGGCCAGGGTGGCCGTGGCGCGCATGGCGACCCCCGCCGCTTCGCCGTTAGTCGCGTCCAGGCCAGAGGGTACGTCGAGACTGACTATCGGCGCTCCGTCCCAAGCGGAGGCCTCGATCAGGGCCGCCAACGTACCCCGGGGGCGCCCCTGGAGCCCATAGCCGACGAGGGCGTCGATCACCACGTCCACGTCTTCGGGTGGGGGAGTGGCAACCGACATCGGCACGCCCAGGCGTCGCAGGATCTCGATTTCCTGGCCGGGGACTCCCCGGTAGGTCTCGGGTTCTCTCAGGAGAGTCACGCTCACGTGAGCCCCCCAACCCTGCAATCTTCGTGCGGACACCAGGCCGCCGCCCCCGTTGCCGCCCGTTCCCGCCAGGATGTGGACCCTGCCGCCGTGGGCGTCACCGTCAAAGAACCGCCACCGGACGAGTTCCGCCATGTGGCGACCGGCGTGCTCCACCATCTGTGACAATCCGATCTGGTAGACCTCGACCATGAGGCGGTCGACCTCGCGCATCTGGGCGGTCGTCACCGCGGCAACGTCTTCCATGGGGTACTCGAACATCGTGACCTCCCTCCGTCGGGTGGTGGGTGAGGATGTTCCACCGATGCCGTGATGGCAAACGGCAGCGCCCGGGCTGACCGCTGAAGTTCGGTTACAGGTCGAGAGGGCTACCCGCTTCTGCGCCGCAAGCGCTTAGACATACACGATGTCTTGCTCCATGGCCTCTCGGTAACGCGGTTTGATGGCCCGCACCGACACAAGGTCTACCGGAAGCCCGAGTTCGTCTTCGATGGTCTCTGCAAGCGTGACAAAGCCTAGGCCGATCGAAGGGTCAACGTCGACCAGGATATCGACGTCGCTCTGCTCCGTGGCCTCTCCGGTGGCGTACGAACCGAATAGCCCCATGCTCCGTACCCCGAACCTCGCCTCCAGCTTCGGCAACATGCTTCTTAGGAGAGCGAGAATCTCCTCACGGCTTGGGCGAGGTTGTTCGGGCGTATTGGGTGTCATGGAGCGGTTCATCATCGCAATGCTTTCGCCAAGCGGCTTGGCTGTCACAGGCCCCCACTGAGAGGTAGTCTACCGCAGCAGACGTATCTAGTTCGCGCCCGCGTCGTTTGCCTTCCGGCCACCCGGCGCGCTATGGTGGACGGACGATGCACCCGCTCGAGACCTATCTAAGCGCCCTCTACGACGCCCGCCTGGGCGGCGGCGTCGCCGAGACCTCGGGATACGCGGCCTTGGCCAATCTCCTGAACGAGGTGGGCGGCGGGCTCAAGCCCAAAACACGCTGCATTCTTCACCCCCATAATCAGGGGGCGGGCATCCCGGATGGCGGTCTCTACACCGTCGATCAGTTCGAGCGGAAGTCGGCGAAGGGTGGTGGGTCGGCGGGTGGCCAGGCGGCGGGCGACAAGGGGGCGGGTGGGCTCAAAGCCGGGCAGGTGCCCTCGCGCGGCGTGATCGAGGTGAAGTCGGCGGGCGAAGAGGTGGCGAAAGTCGCTGCGGGAGAGCAGGTGCTGCGCTATCTCGAGCGCTACCGCCGGGTGCTGGTGACCAACTACCGGGACTTCGTGCTCGTGGGCTACGACGCCGCCGGGCGGCCGGCCCAGCTGGAGAGATACAGCCTGGCGGCGAGCGAGGCCGACTTCTGGACGCAGGCTCTCCATCC
Organism: Thermoleophilia bacterium; assembly: GCA_038204345.1. Taxonomy (GTDB): domain Bacteria; phylum Actinomycetota; class Thermoleophilia; order RBG-16-64-13; family RBG-16-64-13; genus JAHJSA01. The sequence goes on from JBBRDB010000051.1 coordinate 12,431, forward strand.
GCGCACGATGGCGCGCGTCCACGGCGGTCCGCTCACCGAGTACCTCAAGCGGGTCATGCTGAGCGCCGCGCCCCTGGCGGCGCCGGAGGACGTGGCCTGGTTCCTGGCCTCCTACGCCCGAGACGCCAAGGCCCGCATCGAGGAGTCGGAGCTGCCCGCGCTGCTCGTGGTGCGGGAGGCGCTGGAGGAGGCCCTGGGTATCCGCTTCGAGGGTGAGAAAGGCGAGCACTTCTTCCGCTCCACCCTGGTGCAGACCCTCTTCTACGGGATCTTCTCCGCCTGGGTTTTGTGGAGCCAAGACCGCTCTTCCGACGACCACACCGCGCGCTTCGACTGGAAAGGCGCCGCTTGGACGCTGCAGGTGCCGGTGATCCGCGCGCTCTTCGAGCAGGTGGCTACTCCGGGCAAGCTCTAACCGCTGCGGCTGGTGGAGGTGCTCGACTGGGCCGCCGCCGCCCTCAACCGCGTGGATCGGGCCGCCTTCTTCAGCCGCTTCGAAGAGACCCACGCCGTGCAGTACTTCTACGAGCCCTTCTTGGAGGCCTTCGATCCCGAACTGCGCAAGGAGCTGGGCGTCTGGTACACGCCGCCCGAAGTGGTGCGGTACATGGTGGCCCGGGTGGACACCGTGCTTCGCGAGGAGCTCGACATCCCCGACGGCTTGGCCGACCCGCGGGTCTACGTGCTCGACCCCTGCTGCGGCACCGGCACGTACCTGCTGGAAGTGCTGGAGCGGATCGCCCTCACCTTGGACGAGAAAGGCGGCGACGCCCTCAACACCGACGACCTCAAACGGGCCGCTATGACCCGGGTCTTCGGTTTCGAGATCATGCCTGCCCCCTTCGTCATTGCTCACCTCCAGCTGGGTCTCTTTCTGCAACATGCCGGGGCGCCTTTCTCGGACGTCGCCGGCGAACGGGCCGCCGTCTACCTCACCAACGCCCTCACCGGTTGGGAGAAGCCCCACGACCACGTCCATCGCCTGCCCTTCCCCGAGCTGGAGGACGAGCGCGACGCCGCCGAGAAGGTCAAACGCGACCTGCCGATCTTGGTGATTCTGGGAAATCCGCCCTACAACGGCTACGCGGGCATGGCCGTAGCTGAAGAACGGGGGCTCTCCGACGCCTACCGCACGACCAAGCGGGCGCCGGCGCCCCAGGGCCAGGGCCTGAACGACCTCTACGTGCGCTTCTTCCGCATGGCCGAGCGGCGGATCGTGGAAGCCACCGGGCGGGGCGTGGTCTGCTTCATCAGTAACTACTCGTGGCTGGACGGGCTGTCGTTCACCGGCATGCGCGAGCGGTTTCTGGAGGTGTTCGACGGCATCTGGATCGACAACTTGCATGGGAACAGGATTATCTCCGAATACGCTCCCGACGGGCGCACCAGTGAGACCGTCTTCGCAATACAAGGGAAGTCCCCGGGGATCAAGGTGGGTACGGCGATCGCACTTCTGGTTTCCAGCGAGAGGAGCAAGAGCGAGTGTCGGCTGCTTTACAGGGATCACGATGAGGCCCGGGCGGCGGACCGGCGACAAGCTCTAGTGTCTAGCTTGGAGGACGCGGACATCTCTTCTGAGTATCGTGAGGTCCTGCCCAATGCTCAGCTGGGCCTCGCGTTCGTCCCGGGAGAGTCGAACGCCGACTACTTCACGTGGCCGTCACTGCCGGAGCTGTTTCCGGTGTCGTTTCCGGGGGTGAAGACCAGCCGCGACGATTTCCTGGTGGATATCGACCGTGACCGCCTGGTGCAGAGGATGGAGCAGTACTTCGACCCGGCGATCAGTCATGAGGGGATGGCGCGGATCGCGCCGGGGGCGATGGACAAGACGGCGCGCTTCGACCCGATTGCCACCCGCGACCGGTTGCGGAAGCGCGGCCTTCTCGGCGACAACTTTGTGCGCTACTGCTATCGGCCTTTCGATGTCCGGTGGCTCTACTGGGAGCCCGAGACCAAGTTGCTCGATGAGAAGAGGGCTGAGTACTTCCCGCATGTGTTCGAGGGGAATGTGTGGATCGAAGCTCGTCAGAAACAGGCAATCCAGAAGTTCGACCGCGGCTACGTG